>DAOLRO010000006.1:0-34723 GCA_035418665.1 Phycicoccus sp. | reverse complement strand
CGTCCTGCATGATGTGCGCGATCTCGTAGGCGAACGCCGGGTCGTAGGCGCGCACCGCTGGATTGGTCGCGGCCAGCAGGTGGCTGTGGCCGTCGGCGTGCTGCAGACCCTCACCGGTCAGCGTGGTCCGACCGGCCGTCGCGCCGATGAGGAAACCGCGCGTCATCTGGTCGGCCGCCGCCCAGATCGAGTCACCCGTGCGCTGGAAGCCGAACATCGAATAGAAGACGTAGATCGGGATCATCGGCGTCTTGTGCGTCGAGTAGGACGTGCCCACCGCGGTGAACGATGCCGTCGATCCGGCCTCGTTGATGCCCAGGTGCAGGATGTGGCCGTCGACGGCCTCCTTGTAGGCGAGCATCAGGTCGGCGTCGACCGAGGTGTAGCGCTGGCCGTGCGGGTTGTAGATCTTGATCGTGGGGAAGAAGCTGTCCATCCCGAAGGTGCGGGCCTCGTCGGGGATGATCGGCACGATGCGCGGGCCGAACTCCTTGTCACGCATCAGATCCTTGAGCAGGCGGACGAAGGCCATCGTCGTCGCGATCTGCTGCTTGCCCGACCCCTTCTTGACCTGCGCGTAGGCCGAGTCGTCGGGCAGGTGGATCGGCACACTGCCCTGGTTGCGCTTGGGCAGGCCGCCGCCGAGCTTGGCGCGGCGCTCGAGGGCGTAGGCGATCGCCTCGTCATCGGGGCCGGGGTTGTAGTACGGCGGCAGGTAGGGGTCGGCCTCGAGGACCTCGTCACTGATCGGGATCTTCAGACCGTCGCGGAAGGACTTGAGGTCCGCGAGGGTCATCTTCTTCATCTGGTGCGTGGCATTGCGCCCGGCGAAACTCTGGCCCAGGCCGTAGCCCTTGATGGTCTTGGCGAGGATGACCGTCGGCTGCCCGGTGTGGGCCAGCGCAGCCTTGTAGGCCGCGTAGACCTTGTGGTAGTCGTGGCCGCCGCGCTTGAGCTTCCACCAGACGTCCTCATCGGACCAGTCCTTGACCATCTTCCGCGTGCGCGGGTCACGGTTGAAGAAGAACTCCCGGACGTACTTGCCGTCGTTGGCGCGGAAGGTCTGGTAGTCGCCGTCGCTGGTGGCGTTCATGAGGTGGACGAGGGCGCCGTCACCATCGGCGGCCAGGAGCGGATCCCAGCCGCGACCCCAGACGACCTTGATGACGTTCCAGCCCGCACCGCGGAAGTAGGCCTCGAGTTCCTGGATGATCTTGCCGTTGCCGCGGACCGGCCCGTCGAGGCGCTGCAGGTTGCAGTTGATGACGAAGGTGAGGTTGTCGAGCTCCTCGCCGGCCGCCCACTGCAGCGCACCGCGCGACTCCACCTCGTCCATCTCGCCGTCGCCGAGGAACGCCCAGACGTGCTGCTCGCTGGTGTCCTTGATGCCGCGGTTGTGGAGGTACTTGTTGAACTGCGCCTGATAGATCGCGTTCATCGGCCCGATGCCCATGGAGACGGTCGGGAACTCCCAGAAGTCCGGCATGAGACGCGGGTGCGGATAGGACGGGAGCGCGACCGGCTTGCCGTCGACGACGTGGCTGTGCTCCTGCCGGAAACCGTCCATCTGGTCCTCGGAGATGCGTCCCTCGAGGAAGGCCCGGGCATACATGCCGGGGGAGGCGTGCCCCTGGAAGAAGATCTGGTCGCCGCCGCCGGGGTGGTCCTTGCCGCGGAAGAAGTGGTTGAAGCCGACCTCATAGAGGGTCGCCGCCGACGCGTAGGTCGAGATGTGCCCGCCGACGCCGATGCCGGGACGCTGGGCACGGTGCACCATCACGGCAGCGTTCCAGCGCAGATAGGCCCGGAAGCGACGCTCGGCCGCCTCGTCGCCGGGGAACCACGGCTCCTGCTCAGGGGAGATCGTGTTGATGTAGTCGGTCGTCGTCAGCGACGGCACCCCGACCTGCATCTCCCGAGCCCGCTCGAGCAGGCGCAGCATCAGGTAGCGCGCTCGCTGGCGTCCAGGCCCGTCGATGACGGAGTCGAGGCTCTCGAGCCACTCCTGCGTCTCACTGGGGTCGATGTCCGGCAGGTGGGTGGGGATCCCATTGAGGATGGGGCTGGCGTCGGCGCGGTCGAGCACGTCTCGTCCTTTCACGAAGAATCGCGGTCCTCCCATCCTCCCCCCATTCGTGGCGTCGATCACAATCGGGGGTGGAAGTCAGGCGATCCGGTCGGGTCGCGAGTAGACCGAGAAGGTCGGCGGCCGGGTGAAGGCGACCAGCGTCAGGCCGGCAGTGGTCGCCAACTGCACCGCGAGCGACGACGGGGCACCCACCGCGACGACCGCCGGGATGCCGGCCACGAGTGCCTTCTGGACGATCTCGAAACTGGCTCGTGCCGAGACGACGAGCACCGACTCGCGGAAGGGGAGGAGGGCCTCGCGCGCTGCCGCCCCGATCACCTTGTCGACGGCGTTGTGCCTCCCGATGTCCTCCCGGACGAGCCTGGGTATGCCGTCCGGTCCCGTGAGCGCCGCGGCGTGGGCTCCGCCGGTGCGATCGAAGGCGCCTTGGTGCTCTCGAAGGGCTGCCGGGAGGGTGACCACGACGGCGGGCGAGACGGAGAGCGGGTCGTCCGCCACGGCATACGGGCTCTGCGTCGTCACGTCCTCGATGGTGCGTGAGCCACACACCCCGCACGCGCTCGTCATGGTCTCGGCGCGCTCGCGGACCGGCCGCCGCGGCAGGATGCCGGCACGGAGGGCCACGTCCACGACGTTGTAGGTCGGTGAGCCGGACTCGTCGACATCGGTGCAGTGCATCATGCCGGCGACGTCATCGGCTTGGCTGATGAGGCCTTCCGTGAGCAGGTGCCCCAAGGCGAGATCGAAGTCGTCCCCGGGCGTGCGCATCGTCGTCGCCACGGATGAGTCCCCGAGACGGATCTCCAGGGGCTCCTCGACGACCACGGTGTCGGGGCGCGGGGTGCGCGTGCCGGAGTCCGCATCGAACCGAGTCCTCGGCACTCGCGTCGTCACGCTTCCCATGTCAGGAGAATAGGTCGTGCAAGGCTGGGGTCCATGACTGTCGAGACAGCTGATGTTCAACCCCGTGAGCAGGGGCTGGTCACCCTGCGCGGTGGTGAACTGCCGTGGCGGCCGGTCTCCCCGAAGTTGACCCAGGTACGCCTCATCACCCTCGCCGTGAGCCTGCTCCTGCCCCTCGCGGCCACGATCGTGCTCGCCACCCTCGTCACGCCCTGGGTGTGGATCGGCACCTCAGCCCTCCTCGTGGCCGGGGCGTGGAGCGCGTGGGTCATCGTGCGTCAGGTCGGGGCCATGAGCTGGACCGAGCTCGACGAGGAGATCGTCATCCGCAAAGGGCGCCTCTTCCGGACGCTGGTCAGCGTTCCCTATGGCCGGCTGCAGTATGTCGACGTCCAGTCCGGGCCGCTCATGCGGGCCTACGGACTTGCCTCGATCGAGTTGCACACGGCGAGCCCGTCGAGCGGTGGGGCGCTGAGCGGACTCCCGGTCGAGGAGGCCGAGGGCCTGCGGACCCGCCTCGCCGCCCGCGGGGAGAGCCAGCGAGCCGGGCTGTGACCGAGCAGCCACGGGGCCTGCCGCGGGGCGAGCCGGACCCGCCATCCGAGAATGCGGACGAGGGGTGGCGACACCTGTCCCCCTGGACGCCGGTCGTGCGCCTCGGAGTCGTGGCCCTGGCCATCCTCGGCTATTTCATTGCGCAGTCCTTCGAGCGACTCTTCCGCGTGTTCGGAGGCAGTTTCTGGAGCTCGCCCGACCGATCGGAGGGGGGTTCGGAAGGCTCCGACAACGTCGGAGCGCAGATCATGTCGAACGCATGGATAGCGCTGGCGGTGCTCGTCGGGCTGCTGGCCATCGTCGGGCTCGTGGCGTGGCTGAACTGGCGCTTCAGCCGCTACCGAATCACGCACCGACAGGTGGAGTTCAAGAAGGGTTGGCTCTTCCGCGAGCACCGTCAGGTGCCCATGGATCGGATCCAGGCCGTCGAGTTGCGGCGGCCACTTCTCGCCCAGTTGCTTCGCCTCGCCGAGGTGGACGTGCAGTCGGCGGGCGGCAACGACAGCCATCTCAAGATCGCCTTCCTCCCGCTGGCCCAGGCCCACGAGGTTCGTCTGCAGATCCAGCACCTCGCCGCGGGCCGGAGCACTGCTGCTGCCGTGACCCATCCGGCCGCTGATCACGGTGAGCCTGCGCCACGCCCTGCGCCACGACCTGCACCAGACGGCACATCGGTCATTCCGGACGTCCCCACCGGAGGGCAGCCGACGACGCGCCCAGTGCTCCCCGGCGAGTTGCTCGGTTTCGCCGCCGATGAGGGCCGGCCCGTCCTGTCCGTGCCCAATGGGCGCTTGTTCGTGGCGACCATGCTCCACGGCTCGGTCTTTGCGCTGATCGGTGTCGCTCTCATGGGTGTGCTCAGCTCGGTCGTCTCCGGCGGACGGTGGAGTGCCCTCGAGGGTTTCGCTGCCTCGCTGCCCGCGGCGGGGCCGATCATGCTCGGCATCGGTTTCTCCCGGGTCAAGGAGTTGCTCAAGCACGGCAACTTCCGGCTCTCCGATGTCGGGAGCACGGTGCGGATCATCCACGGCTTGACCGACCACCGCACCACCTCCATCCCCCTCCAGCGCGTCCAGGCGATGGAGATGGTGCAACCACTTTGGTGGCGGCCACTGGGGTGGTGGCGCGCTCAACTCAACGTGGCTGGCGCCGCCAAGGACGACATGGACATGGAGCAGGGCACCGTCGTGCTACCCGTCGGGTCCTTCGACCAAGCCATGGACGTGCTGACGCTGATCGATCCAGGCCTCGAGCCCGAGGCTGTGCGGGTGGCGGCCCTCGGCATGGGGGGCGAAGCGGGGTGGGTCACCGCATCGCGGTCGGCGCGCTTCCTCGACCCCCTGAGTTGGCGCAGGCGTGGGTATGCCGTGTCCGGCCACGGCATCCTCGTCCGGTCGGGCCGCTACACCAGGCGGGTCATCTCGATCCCGCACGCTCGCATCCAGTCGCAGACGATCGAGCAGGGACCGCTCGACCGCCGACTTGGTCTGGCCGACGTTCACCTCATTTCCACGCCCGGACCGGTCAAACCCCGAGTCGAACACTTGGAACTGGCCCAAGCCGAACGCTTCCTCGCCGAGGAGTCGCTCCGTGCCGGGATCGCGCGCCGATCCACGCCAACCGCTTGCGCGGATCAGTCGGTGTCGGGTGGACTGGTCACGCAGACCTCGCAAGCGCCCACAGACGGAGGGACACAGGGCCCGTGAACGACGACCGGCCACCCGCGGCTGCCAGCGCGGGAGACGGACCAGGTGAAGGACCCGCATGGCTCGATCGCGTGGGGGTGCTGCCCGGGCACTTGCTGCAGGAGTTCGGCTGGGACGAGGACTGCGACGAGGACGTCCGTGTCGCGTTGGAGGACCGTGCCGGGAGCTCACTCGAGGACGAGGACTACACCGGGGTGGCCGATGTCGTGCTCCAGTGGTGGCGTGGCGACGAAGGCGACCTGACCGATGCCCTCGTCGATGACGTGGTCGCTTTGGACACGGGGGGGTTCGTCCTGCTCCTCACGCCACGGCCGGGACGAGGTGCCGAGGTCGAGGAGGCCGACATCCACGAGGCCGCAACGACGGCAGGGCTGCACGCCTCGACGTCGACCGCCTGCGGGCCCGACTGGCGGCTGGTCAAGCTGGATGCGCCGAAGTCGGCTCGGGCTGCTGCTCGGCACGAGTGATCCGCCTGACACACTGCACCGCATGACCCCCGCAGCCGGAACACCCCTCACCGTGGGCGCGGTCGCGCCGGATTTCAGCCTCACTGACCAGAACGGTTCAGTCGTGCGGCTCTCAGAGGCGTGGGCCGAGCGTCCGGTCCTGCTGGTCTTCTTCCCTTTCGCCTTCAGCGGCATCTGCACCGGCGAGCTCAGCGAGATCCGTGAAGATCTCGGCGCCTTCGACAACGACGAGGTCCAGGTCTTCGCCGTGTCGTGCGACCCGACATTTTCCCTTCGGGCGTGGGCGGACAAGGAGGCCTACTTCTTCCCCCTGCTGTCCGACTTCTGGCCCCACGGTGAGGCCGCTCGCGGGTACGGCGTCTTCCACGACAAGGGTTTCGCCATCCGGGGGACCTTCCTCATCGACCGTGGGGGCATCGTGCGTTGGTCCTTGGTCAACGGGCCCGGTGATCGACGCGACTTCTCCGGATGTCGGGACGCCGTCAAGGACCTCGCAGCCAGTAATGATGGCGCCTGACACAATGGCCCTCCCGCAGTCGGGGCCTGTAGCTCAGTTGGTAGAGCGCCACGTTTACACCGTGGATGTCGTCGGTTCGAGCCCGGCCGGGCCCACATGAGATGTCGTGATCGCTCCATCCTGTGGAAGGTCACCGTGACCACCGGAGGTATGCCGTGAAAGCCGAGCCCGCACGTCAACTGAAGTTGCTCGATCTCCAGGCTCTGGACACGCGCCTGTCGCAACTGGCGCATGCTCGAGCCACGTTGCCCGAGCACGATCAGCTCGTCGATGTCGTCCGCGAGGCCACCGTCCTCGACGCGGACCTCGTCCGGGCCCGGACGACGCTCAGCGACATCGAGCGAGAGGTCAATCGCTCCGAGGCCGACGTCCAGCAGGTCCGCGATCGGGCGGCGCGCAACCAGTCCCGCCTCGACGCCGGCACCGGCACGGCCAAGGACCTCCAGGCCCTGCAGCATGAGCTCGAGTCCCTCGCTCGACGTCAGAGCGACCTCGAGGAGGTCGAGCTCGAGGTCATGGAGCGCGCCGAGGCGGCTGAGGCCGAGGTGGCCGATCTGGAGTCGCAGCGGGCAGAGGTGGGAAGCCGGATGCGGGTGCTCGAGGAGGCTCGGGACGCGCGGGTGGCGGAGATCGATGCTGAGGAGCGTCAGGTGGGAGCGCCGCGATCTGGCTTGGTGGAGTCCGTCGGGGCCGACCTCGTCGGGCTCTACGACAAGATCCGCGACACCAGTGGGACCGGCGCTGCGGCCCTCAGCCGACGGAGGTGCTTGGGTTGCCAACTGGAGTTGAACCAGGTCGACCTCGATCGGATTCGTTCGGCGGCAACGGACGAGGTCCTGCGGTGTGAGGAGTGCCGACGGATCCTCGTGCGGACGGACGAGTCCGGCCTGTGAGTGGTCGATCCAAGATGGGGGACACCCGGCCGCCGGGCGGCGGACGCCGCCGCCTGATCGTGGAAGCCGATGGCGGTTCGCGGGGCAACCCGGGCGTGGCCGGCTATGGCGCCTTGGTTCGTGATGCGGAGACAGGCGCGCTGCTCGCCGAGCGGGCCGAGCCCCTGGGCAGGGCGTCCAACAATGTCGCCGAATACCGCGGGCTCATCGCTGGCCTGCAGGCGGTCCTGGTCATCGATCCCGGCGCCGACGTCGAGGCTCGGATGGACTCCAAGCTCGTGGTGGAGCAGATGTCTGGCCGATGGAAGATCAAGCACGAGGACATGAAGCGTCTCGCGCTGGAGACCCGTGACGTGGCCGCTGACATCTCGGCCGCCGGCGGATCGGTCTCCTACAAATGGATCCCGCGCGAGAAGAACAAGGCAGCCGATGCGCTGTCCAATGTCGCCATGGACGGCGAGAGCGTGGACCGCACCTTCGGCGGCGAGGCCGCCGTCGACGACCTGCCGGACACCACCACTGCGCCACCCCCGTCGCGCGGGCCGGGTCGGGGCGCCGTCACCCGCATCGTCATCGTCCGTCACGGAGTGACGCCCTTCACCGAGGAGGGTCGTATCGATGGCCGTGGCGGTGCGGACCCCAGCCTCTCCGACATGGGTCGCGCCCAGGCCGCGGCGGCCGGTCGCGCCTGCGCTCATCTGCTCGGGGGCCACCCGGCCCGTGTGGTCACCTCGTCACTCGCGCGCGCGATGGAGACCGGCGCGGCCATCGCCGACGCGATCGATGCGCCGACCGCCATCGACGGCGACTTCGACGAGCAGGGATTCGGAGCCTGGGACGGCGCCCTCATGCGCGACCTCGTGAAGGAGGCCGACGGTGGCTTCGCGCGCATGCGTCGGGACAACACTTTCGCCGCGCCCGGTGGGGGCGAGTCGCGTGTTGACCTGGCGCGTCGGGTGATCCCGGCGTGGGAGCGGCTCGTCGCGGAAGGCGGAACGACGATTCTCGTGTGCCATCGCATGGTCATCCTCGTCCTCCTCGAGCACCTGCTCGGGCTGGATGACGACAAGGCGTGGCGGCTGGGCATCTCGCCCGGATCTCTGACGGCCGTCGAGTCGTGGGAGAACGGCGAGATCCAACTCGCCTTCGTCAACCGGACCTGACGCGAGGTCGGAGGGAGCCGAGTCCACGACTCGGGCCGCCGACCGGCTCGCCGAGCCACCCGGCATACCCTTTCGCCATGACCTACGCCGGTGATGTCAGCCCCAAGGATGCGTATGCCGCAGTGACCGGTCCGGAGGGCGGTGTCCTCGTCGACGTGCGGACGCGCGCCGAATGGGCTTACGTCGGCCTTCCGGTGCTGCCGCAGGAGAGTGCTCTCCTCCTCGTGGAGTGGCAGCGCTATCCCACGGGTGAGCTCAACGAAACCTTCGTGGAGGAGTTGCGGCGAGCCGGGGTGGGCGAAGGTCAACCGATCTACTTCCTGTGCCGTTCGGGGGTGCGCTCCCAGGCCGCCGCGGCGGCCGCAACTGCTGCTGGCCTGGGCCCCGCCCACAACATCCTCGACGGCTTCGAGGGCCCCCATGACGACGCTGGGCACCGCTGCGTCTCCGGGTGGAAGAACTCCGATCTCCCGTGGAAGCAGGGCTGACTTCGATGAGTGACCGCACCTGGGCTCCGGACACCCTCGCCGTGCGAGGGGGCTTGTCCCGCAGCGACTTCGACGAGACATCCGAAGCGCTGTTCATGACCTCGGGCTTCATCTACCAGTCCGCTGAACAGGCCGAGGCCGCCTTCAAGGACGAGGTCGAGCACTTCATCTACAGCCGGTACAGCAATCCCACGGTCGCGATGTTCGAGGAGCGGCTGCGCCTCATCGAGGGAGCCGAGGCGTCCTATGCCGCGGCCTCCGGAATGGCGGCTGTCTGGTTGGCACTCGCTGGGCTCTGTGGACAGGGAGACCGCCTCGTGTCTTCCCGGGCGCTCTTCGGCTCCTGTCACGTCATCGTCGACGAGATCCTGCCTCGTTTCGGGGTCGAAACCGTCCTGGTCGACGGCACCGATCTCGACCAGTGGCGTGCGGCCCTTTCTGTGCCCACGACCGCCGTCTTCTTCGAGACCCCGAGCAACCCGATGATGGAACTGGTCGACATCGCTGCCGTGAGCGAGTTGGCCCATGCCGCTGGCGCCAAGGTCGTCGTGGACAACGTCTTCGGGACGCCCGTTTTCTCGAAGCCACTGGAGCACGGGGCGGACATCGTCGTCTATTCGGCGACCAAGCACATCGACGGCCAGGGCCGTGCTCTCGGTGGTGCCGTGCTCGGACCAGTGGACTTCATCGACGGCCCAGTCAAGAACCTCGTGCGGCACACCGGACCCTCGCTGTCGCCCTTCAACGCCTGGGTGCTCACGAAGGGGCTGGAGACGATGCGCTTGCGGGTCGAGCGCATGCACGACAGCACCCTGCAACTCGCGAGCTTCCTCGAGCAGCGCCGGGGGGTGCGCCGGGTTCTGCACCCGTGGCTGCCCTCCCATCCGCAACACGATCTGGCCCGCCGACAGATGACTGGGGGCGGGACTGTCCTCACCATCGAGATCGACGGCGGCAAGCCCGAGGCCTTCGCGATGATGAATGCCTTCGAGCTCATTGACATCTCGAACAACCTCGGAGATGCCAAGTCCCTCACGACGCACCCGGCCACGACGACTCACCGCCGGCTCTCGCCCGAGGACCGCGCGAGAGTCGGCATCGTCGACGGGACGGTCCGCATCAGCATTGGCCTCGAGGACCCGACCGACCTCAGGAACGACCTCGACCGAGCCCTCACCGTCGCCGGCTGGTGACCCCATGACGCGGCTGCTCGTCGTCCATCACAGTGTCTCGCCGGCCCTGGACGAGTTGCTGGAAGCGACACTCACCGGGGCCCACCACCCCGACATCGTCGGCGTCGAGGTCCTGACCCGAGCAGCGCTGTCGGCGACGGCCTCGGATGTCCTTGGGGCACAAGGTTTCCTGTTGCTCACGCCGGCCAATCTCGGCTGGATGTCGGGAGCCCTCAAGCACTTCTTCGACACGATCTACTACCCGTGCTTGCGGGAGACGATTGGGCGTCCCTATGCCCTGCTGGTCCACGGCAACAACGACACGACCGGTGCGGTGCACTCCGTGGAGAAAATCGTGGCCGGACTCTAATGGTCGGCGACTTCTCCGGCTCTGGAGGTGACGGGACCCATCAGCAAGGAGCATCGTGAGGCCGCACGCGATCTGGGCGCAACGCTGGCAGCCACCCTCAGCGCGGACTGACCGAGAGTTGCCACGGGCGCCCCGGCCTGGCCGGTGCGGCGAGTTGGACGTCGAACGAATGCGTGGTCGACGTGGCCAACACCTCGGCCAGCGCGGCAGGGGTGCGTGGCTCCTTGTCGAGCTGGCAGATCGCCGCGGCCACCAGACCTCGAGTGTGCTTGGCCATGTGGGTGGCTCCCGGCACGTGGATCTGAACCCAACGGTCGGTCTGCGCGCCGCTGGGAGACCACGCCACGGCATACGTGCTCGAGCGACAGTCGATCACCAAGCCGCGACCGGCCGCCTCGGTGAGCACGGGTTCCAGCAGCGGCTTCCAGGATGAGGCGAGCGGGCCGACGCCGGCCAGGTTGACGGCCATGGAGAGGCGATAGGGCGCGATCCGGTCCTTGGGACGCACGGCGCCGAAGAGGGCAGAGACGACGACGAGCCAGCGATTGGCCCGTCGACGGGCAGCAGGGGAGAGGTCGGCATAGCCGAGGGCGTCGTAGAGCACGCCGGAGTAGCACTCGAGGGCCGGCAGCGCGGGGGCGGACAGGAGCGCCCGGTTGCGTCGGATCTCCTCGGTGAGGTTGGGACTCACCCCCAGGACCTCGGCCGCGTCCACTCTGCTGCTCACGTCGGCCAGGGCTGCAGCCACAGCGAGTCGGTGTTCAGTCAGGGACGGAAAGGACAGGGTGTTGGGGGCCATCGGTACACCGCGGCGCCGACCGGTCTTGCCCTCCGAGGGCGGCAGCAGGATGAGCACGACGCAAGGCTATGTCTCGAGCCCCTGTGCGCCGCCGTTGCCTTGCTAGGTTTGCCGACATGCCCAGACAGGTCGTGACCGTCGATGTCGACAACACCGAACTCGTCCAGCGCTTCCAAGCGATCCGGGACGAGTTCAAGGTCCCGGGGGATTTCCCTCCCGAGGTTGTCGCCGAGGCCGCGCGGGTGGCCGCCGAGCCGGTCGAGGTGGTCGATCGGGACGAGACGGCCATCCCCTTCCTCACCCTGGACCCGCCCGGATCGATGGATCTCGACCAAGCGCTGCACATCGAGCGCAACGGCCCCAACTATCGGGTGCGCTATGCGATCGCCTGCCTGACCTCCTTCATCGCGCCAGGTGGGGCCCTCGACACCGAGGCACGACGCCGAGGCCAGACGATCTATTGCCCGGATCGTCGCGTGCCCCTCCATCCGCCCGAGCTCTCCGAGGGGGCCGCCTCACTGCTGCCGGACCAGGTCCGTCCGGCTTATGTGTGGGACATGGCCGTCGATGCCTCCGGAGAGGGCACCTCGGTCGAGGTCTATCGGGCGTTGGTGCGCTCGGTGGACCGCTTCGATTACGGGCAAGTCCAGTCGATGATCGACCGGGGGACGTCCGACGAGCGGCTCGTCCTGCTCAAGGAGGTGGGCCTGCTGCGAATCGCCAGGGAGGCCGACCGGGGCGGTGCGAACCTTCCCATCCCCGACCAGATCGTGGATCGCCAGGACGATGGCACGTATGCCGTCCGCTTCCGCCCGCCGTTGCCCGCCGAGGACTGGAACGCCCAGATCTCGCTGATGACCGGCATGGCTGCCGCCGAACTCATGTTGGGGGCCGGGGTCGGCATTCTGCGTAGCATGCCCCCGGCCGATGACCGTGCGGTGCAACGCTTCCGGCGCCAGGCCAAGGCTCTGGGCGTGCCGTGGCACGGAAAGCAGAACTATGGCGAGTTCCTGCGTTCCCTGGATCGCACCAACCCCAAGCATCTCGCCCTGATCTACGAAGCGACCGGCCTCTTCCGTGGGGCCGGCTACACGCCCTTCGAGGGTGCGGCGCCCGAGCAGCCGGAGCATGCGGCCGTGGCAAGTACCTATGCCCACGTCACGGCCCCCCTGCGCAGGCTCGTCGACCGCTTCGGTCTGGCCATCTGTGCAGCCATCTCGGCGGGGGAGGAGGTGCCGGCGTGGGCCCGCGAGGCACTTCCATCGCTGCCGGAGATCATGAAGACCACCGACCAGTTGGCCAGTGGTGTCAACCGCGCCTGTGTCGATGCGACCGAAGCCGCGATCCTCTCTCCACGGATGGGCGAGGAGTTCGACGCCGTCGTCGTCGACCGCGGCGACAAGGGAGCCACGATCCAACTCCTCGACCCGGCCGTCGTCGCGAGCGCCGACGGACCGGGCGACGCCGGAGCGGAGGTCCGAGCGAGGCTGGCCATGGCAGAGGTCGCGACGAGCACGGTGCGCTTCACGCTCGGGTGAGCGCACGGCATACCCAGCCTTGCGGGCGACCTAGAATGGTCACGGATGAGTCGGCCAGGCGGTCGCGTCAGTGAGAAATCACTGCCGAGGAACGTCCGGGCTCCACAGGGCAAGGTGGTGGGTAACACCCACCCGGGGCGACCCGCGGGACAGTGCCACAGAGAACAGACCGCCGCTGGTCAGTCTCGGCTTCGGCCGCGGCTGATGATCGGCAAGGGTGAAACGGTGGTGTAAGAGACCACCAGCGATCCGGGTGACCGGATCGGCTCGGTAAACCCCACCTGGAGCAAGCTCAGACAGGATGCATTCGAGGGCGGCCCGCCCGAGCATCCGGGTAGAGCGCTGGAGGGTGTCGGCAACGGCACTCGTAGATGGATGACCGTCACTTCGGCCCGGGTAACCGACCGAGGGACAGAACCCGGCGTATCGGCCGACTCATCCGCACCCGCGACGTGGTCAGTACCAGTGCGGGCTCTTGGACTGCCAAAAGCCCCACGCGTTGCACGGCGAGCCGTATCGGTTCTTGATGTAGGTCAGACCCCAGCTGATCTGCGTGTTGGCATTGCTGAGCCAGTCCGGCCCAGCGCTGCCCATCTTGGTGGCTGGTAGGGACTGGGGGATGCCGTAGGCGCCGGAGGAAGAGTTGCGGGCCCACCACTGCCAGCCGCTCTCCCCGGTCCAGAGGCTGTCGAGACAACCCCACTGGTCCCCGCCGAATCCCCACTGGCCCATCATGGCCCTGGCCGAGGCCCGGGCCTCGTTGGGTGAGAGTCCGCCGCCTGGGGACCAACCTGTCGACGGGACCGAGGGCGCAGATCCCGCCGTGGCTGCTGCGGCCGCAGCCGCGGCCGCCGCAGCCGCTGCGGCTTGACGGGCTGCCTCGGCTGCCGCGGCCGCTGCTGCCCGTCGCGCCTCCTCGGCTGCCAGCGCGTCCTGACGATCGCGCTCCACCTGCTCGGCGACTCCTCGCAGGCGGGCGAGCTCAGCCACCAGGCTCGCCTGCTCTTGCTGGAGTTGCTTCGTGCGTGCGCTCGCGGCCTCCACTTCGGTCTCTGCGGCGTCTCGCGCCTGACGAGCGGCCTCCGTGGCCTGCTGCTGCTGGGTGCGCGCGAGGTCGGCCGTGCGTTCTGCTTCCCTGGCGGTGCGGCTCGCACTCACGGATCGCTGCAAAGTGGCATCGCGGCGCTCGCTCATCTGCTGGAGGGCCGACGCGAGGTCGGCGATGTCCTGGGGCCCGCTGGCCGAGGCGAAGGCCGTCCAATCCGTGCCCTCACCCTGGTGTGTCTGCCAGAGGATGGCCGCCTCCCGCCGGACTGCGCGGTTGGCCTTATCGGCATCCGCGGCGGCCGTGGTCGCAGCAACCGTGGACTGGTCCGCGAAGGCCGTGCGCTGCTGGAGGTCGGCTTCAGCTTGGGCGGCCACGCTGGCGGCCTCGGCGACCTTGCCCTGGAGGCGCAGGAGTTCGAGGGACGCAGCGTCATAGCGCGCTTGCGCCTGTGCCACGCCCGACGCCGCAGAACTGGCCGCGGCCCGGGCTGCGTCGACATCACGCTGGGTCGGGAAGACATCCGCGCCGAGTGCCGGCAGACCCAACGTCGAGGGGAGGCCTGCGGCTTGACTCGTGGAGAGGGGCACGGCCGTGGCCACGCACGCCGTCAGGACCGTCACCGCGAGGAATCGCCGAATCCGTGCACGAGCCATCGGCCGCCGAGCAGGCGTCATCGCAGCTCTCCTTCGGGTCGGACCACCTCACGGTACGCGGCACATCCCCTCGTGTCACTCCTTTCCCATGGGTATCAGAGCGTGTCTGTGATCTTTCGGTCGCGTGCCTGACCCACCCATGAACGCCCAACGTCACCTACGGTGAAGCGATGGAGATCACCCATCTCGGCCACGCCTGCGTCCTCGTGCAGTCCGGAGGGGCGCGTGTCCTCATCGATCCCGGAGGTTTCGCGGAGGACTTCCGGTCGGTGCGTGAACTCGACGCCATCGTGATCACCCATCAGCACGCAGACCACCTCGACCGCGCGCGCCTTCCCGAACTCGTTCGAGCCAACTCACAGGCTGTCGTGCTCTGCGACCCCGACAGCCTCCCCATCCTCACGGAACTCGGGATCGAGGCGAGCAGGCACCCCGAGGAGGGGACTGTCGTCGGCGACACCCGACTCGAACCGGTTGGCCACATCCACGCCTTGATCCACGACGACATCCCGCGAGTCTCCAATGTCGGGCTCCTGATCACCGCACGGAGCGAACCCAATTTCTACCACCCTGGCGACAGCCTCGAGGGAGAGCCCGGCGCGGTGGACGTCCTCGCCTTTCCCCTGCAGGCGCCATGGCAGCGCAGCCGAGACATGACGGCCTTCCTGCGCCGCATCGCGGCGCCGGTCGCCTTCCCGATCCACGACGGGCTGCTCTCATCCGTCGGTCGGGACCTCTACCTCACCCAGGCGCGTGGTCTCGGTCGTCGGGAGACGGACGTGCGTGACCTCGCCAGGGCGGGAGCCGTCCCGATCGGCTGAACGTGCGGCCCGCGGGGGTTGTGGACGTCGAAGGTGTATGCCGGCCGCTCACCTCAGGCGGTGTGGCGTCCCCGCACCTGCTGGGCATCGGTGGCCAACTTGGCAGCGCCGATGATCCCTGCCTCATTGGCGAGCGTGGCCGCCACCAGAGGCGTCCGGCATTCGATGAGGGGCAGGAACTTCTCGGGCTTCTTCGACACCCCGCCACCGATGACGAAGAGGTCCGGCCAGGTGATGAACTCGAGGTGTTGGTAGTAGCGGCTCAGGCGCTTCGCGTACTCCTCCCAGGAAAGGCCCTCGCGCTTCTTGATCGAGGCGGCCGCCCGACTCTCTGCGTCGTGACCGTCCAACTCGAGATGGCCGTATTCGGAGTTCGGCACGAGGACGCCGTCATGGATGACCGCACTGCCGATGCCCGTGCCGAGCGTGGTCATGATGACCAACCCCTTGTGGCCTTTGGCTGCCCCGTAGTGGAGTTCTCCGACACCGGCTGCGTCCGCGTCGTTGACGACCACGATGTCGCGCTGGAGTCGCTGCTCAAGGATCTCCTCCATCGGGCAGCCCTTCCAGGCCGGGTCGATGTTCGCAGCGGTCTGCACGACGCCGTGCATGACCACTCCGGGGATCGTCACCCCGATGGCGCCGCCGGGGCCGATCTGGTCGGCGAAGGTGTCGACGATGGTGGTGATGACATCGACAACAGCCTCGGGGGTCGAGGGCTGGGGAGTGTCGATGCGCAGGCGATCGGTGGCCAGGCGCCCTGTCACCAGGTCGACGGGAGCACCCTTGATGCCGCTGCCGCCGATGTCGATCCCGAGGGCCAGTCCGGTCGCGTCACTCATGGGGACTCCTGCTCTGTGCGTGTGATGTTGGGCGGATCAGGGGAGGGTGAGGATCTCATTGCCGGACTCTGTGATGAGGATCGTGTGTTCGAACTGTGCTGACCGCTTGCGATCCTTGGTCACCACGGTCCAGGTGTCGTCCCACATCTCCCAGTCTGGGGTGCCCACATTGAGCATCGGCTCGATGGTGAAGGTCATGCCGGGCTCGATCACCGTCGCGTAGCCGGGAGCTGCGTCGTAGTGCGGGACGATGAGAGTGTTGTGGAACTCCGTGCCGATCCCGTGCCCGGTGAAGTCGCGGACGACTCCGTAGCCGAAGCGGGCGGCATACGACTCGATGACCCGCCCGATGACGTTGATGGCCCGGCCGGGCACGGCGGCCTTGATGCCGCGCATCATGGCCTCACGGGTCCGCTCGACGAGCAGGCGTGATTCCTCATCGACGTCTCCGACGAGATAGGTGGCATCGGTGTCGCCGTGGACCCCCCCGATGTAGGCCGTGATGTCGATGTTGACGATGTCGCCGTCCTCGAGGCGGCGGGAGTCGGGGATCCCGTGGCAGATGACCTCGTTGACCGACGTGCAGAGCGACTTGGGATAGCCCTTGTAGGTGAGGGTCGACGGGTAGGCGTCGTGGTCGAGGAGGAACTCGTGACCGACTCGGTCGATCTCGTCCGTGGTCACACCAGGGGCGATGACTGCGGCCGCTGCCTCCATCGCCTGGGCCGCGATTCGACCGGCCACCCGCATCGCCGCGATGGTCTCCGCGTCCTTGACGAGAGGCTCGACGCCCTCCACAGGCCGAGGCCGGTCGACATACTCGGGGCGTTCGATGTGGGCGGGCACGCTGCGGCGCGCAGAAATGGCCCCGGGCGCCACACTTGCGAAGGTCAACGGCATACGGTGGAGTCTAGGCAGCCGGTCGGATCCTGGTCGGGTGCGACCCCACGACAACTCGCCTTCCGTCACTTGATCAAGGAGTCACCTCATGGCCTACTGGTTCAACGTCGAGACCAAGTCCGTCGAGACCGACGACACGCGCGGCCAGGGCACGAACGTTCTGGGTCCCTACGCGACCGAGGCCGAGGCACGCAATGCACTCGAGACCGCGCGCGAGAACACCGATCGTTGGGACGAGGAGGACCGCGAGTGGGACGAGCGTGGTGCCACCACGAAGCCCGCGAACGCTTGGTCCGACGACGATCTCGAGGACTGACCGCCCCGTTGCCGGTGGGTGCTCAGTCGATGAGTCTGTGCACCGAGACGGCGTAGCCCGCGTCGACTGACCAGGGATCACGGTCCCACGTCGCCCACCGGTGCCGACGCGAGAGTCCGTGCACGCCACAGACCCGGTCGTAGTCGGCCAGAGGCGTCACTGGACAGCCGTCCGGCAGGTGCGCAGCGTCGAGTCCG
Source organism: Phycicoccus sp. (assembly GCA_035418665.1). GTDB lineage: Bacteria > Actinomycetota > Actinomycetes > Actinomycetales > Dermatophilaceae > Phycicoccus_A. The sequence continues at coordinate 17,286 of DAOLRO010000006.1, read as the reverse complement.
AAGCCGCTGACGATCAGTCCCCCGGGCACCAGATGTGCAGCGAGTCTCTCGATCGTGTCATCGAGGGTGTCCGGGGCCAGCAAGGGGATGACGTTCCCGGCCAACACGATCACGTCGAAGGCTGGTGCCCTCAGATAGAGACGACTCAGGTCCTGGTGGACGAAGAGCACTTCCGGGGCCAGCGTCCGGGCGACCTCGAGCATCGAGAGGTCGGCATCGACACCGACCGCGTCATAGCCCAGCCGCACCAGTTCGATGGCCACGCGCCCGGTCCCACAGCCGGCATCGAGGATCCGTCGGGGTGGATTCCCCGCGAGGTGGGCGACGAGCTGGGCCTCGCCGTGGACCTCGATCCCGGCTTCGGCGAGTTCGTCGAAACGTTGCTGGTAGGCCGCCGCGCCGCCGGACCCGTTGGAGATCTCACTCCAGCGGGTGAAGGGGTCGAAACTCGTGCCCATGACTCGATCGTAGGCGGTTGGGGTTCAGGTAACGCGGGCGAAACATGGATGCGGCAGGATGCCCGACATGGATCGCCAGCAGGAATTCGTCCTCCGCACCATCGAGGAGCGGGACATCCGCTTCGTCCGGTTGTGGTTCACCGACGTGCTCGGCACGCTCAAGTCAGTCGCGGTTGCCCCCGCCGAGCTCGAGGGGGCCTTCAGCGAGGGGATCGGCTTCGACGGCTCCGTCATCGAGGGCTTCGCGCGCGTCTACGAGGCGGACATGCTCGCCAAGCCGGATCCCTCGACCTTCCAGATCCTCCCCTGGCGTGGCGACAGCCCCGGCACGGCACGCATGTTCTGCGACATCTCCCTGCCGGACGGCACGCCCAGCGTCGCCGACCCACGCAACGTCCTCCAGCGCACCCTGGCGAAGGCCGCTGACCTCGGCTTCACCTTCTACGTGCATCCCGAGATCGAGTTCTTCCTGCTCAAGGACGACCCGGCACCTGGGGTCGCGCCGGTGCCGATCGACCAGGCGGGCTACTTCGATCACGTGCCGCACGGCACCGGGCATGACTTCCGCCGGGCCGCGATCACGATGCTCGAGTCGATGGGCATCTCGGTGGAGTTCAGCCACCACGAGGGCGCGCCCGGCCAGAACGAGATCGACCTGCGCTATGCCGATGCGCTCTCGATGGCCGACAACATCATGACCTTCCGCACGGTGGTCAAGGAGGTGGCGCTGGAGCAGGGGCTCTATGCCACCTTCATGCCCAAGCCCTTCGCCGACCACCCGGGATCAGGCATGCACACCCACGTCAGCCTGTTCGAGGGTGACCGCAATGCCTTCCATGAGCCGGGTGCGCCCTACCAGCTCTCCAAGATCGGGCGCCAGTTCATCGCCGGAGTGCTCCACCACGGAGCGGAGATCACGGCCGTGACCAACCAGTGGGTCAACAGTTACAAGCGACTCTGGGGCGGAGGCGAAGCGCCTGCCCACCTGACGTGGGGCCACAACAACCGCTCGGCGATGATCCGGGTGCCCATGTACAAGCCCAACAAGGGCAACAGCACCCGCATCGAGGTCCGTACCCTCGACCCGGCCTGCAACCCCTACCTCGCCTTCGCCGTGATCCTCGGCGCCGGCCTCAGGGGCATCGAGGAGGGCTATGAGTTGCCGCCCGAGACCGAGGACGACGTCTGGAGCCTCACCGAGGGCGAGCGCAAGGCCATGGGCATCAAGGCCCTCCCCAGTTCCCTCAACGGTGCGATCCAGGCGATGGAGGCCAGCGACCTCATGGCCGATGTCCTGGGCGAGCACACCTTCGAGTTCTTCCTGCGCAACAAGCGGCAGGAGTGGGCCGACTACCGTGCCCAGGTGACCGCTTTCGAGTTGGACCGCTACATCCGGCTGTGAGCAACCCTCGGCCGGAGAGCGTGACGACGGGCTTGGCCCGTTTGGGTTTCGACGACCCTCGGCGGGCCTTGGCCCTGCTCGATGATGCCGCCCTGCATTCGGTCATCGACAACCGTGAGTCGATCGAGACCGATGGCCTCGCGCGGGCACTGGCTGACACGGCCGACCCCGACCAGGCACTTCTCGGAGTGGTCCGGCTGATGGAGTCCGTATGCCGGGTGGCCACCTCTCCGGAGCGGGCGCGGCTGGAGGAGGTGCTCAGGTCCGACGACGATCCGCGCCGCCGCCTCGTCGGGCTCCTCGGCGCCTCCAGTGCCCTCACTGATCACCTCGTGGCGCACCCGGACCAGCTCACGGCGGTCCTCGACGCCTCCCATGTGGACCTCGATCAGCGGGTCCAACGGCTCACCGACCCCGTGTTGGCGGCCGCGAGTCATGGTGGAGACCTTGAGCCCGAGGACGTATTGCGGCTCGAATACCGTCGCCAACTGCTGGCCATCGCGGCGCTCGACGTCGAGACGATCCATCCCACGGACGCGTTCCCGCGCACGGCCGCCGCTCTGGCCGACCTCGCACAGGCGGCGTTGTCAGCCGCTCACGATCTCGCCTGCCACCGGTTGGGTGAGCGGGCGCGGGCGGCCCGGCTCGCCGTGATCGCAATGGGCAAGACCGGCGGGCGGGAACTCAACTACATCAGCGACGTCGACGTGATCTTCGCGTGCGAGCCCGGTGAGGGGGTGGACGAGACCGAGGCCATGGCCGTCGGCACCGAGATCGCGACGGCGATCATCCGGATCTGCTCGGCGAACACGGCCACCGGCAGTCTCTGGCAGGTCGACCCGGCGCTGCGACCGGAGGGCAAACAGGGGCCACTCGTTCGGTCCGTGGCCAGCCACAAGGCCTACTACGAGCGGTGGGCCAAGACGTGGGAGTTCCAGGCGCTGCTCAAGGCCCGCTTCGTCGCCGGCGATCCCGAAGTGGGTGAGGCCTACGTCGCGGCGATGTCCCCGTTCGTGTGGGCTGCCGCCGGTCGCGACAACTTCGTCGCCGACGCGCAGGCCATGAGGCGACGCGTTGAAGACCACGTCCCTGCAGCCGAAGCCGGTCGCCAACTCAAGCTCGGCAAGGGCGGGTTGCGTGATGTGGAGTTCTCGGTCCAACTCCTCCAACTCGTGCACGGACGCACCGACGACCGCCTGCGGTCGGCCACGACCATTCCTGCCCTCGAGGCCTTGTCCCGGGGCGGCTATGTCGGCCGCGAGGACGCGGCCGCACTCGCCACGGCATACCGGCTTCTCCGCACGCTCGAACATCGCATCCAACTTCAGCGGATGCGGCGCACCCACCTGGTGCCCAACTCGGCCACGGACCTACGACGACTGGGACGCGCCCTGGGCCATCGCAAGGACCCGGGCGCTGAGGTGCTCAAGCAGTGGAAGTCGACGTCGCGTGAGGTAAGACGCCTCCACGAGAGCATCTTCTATCGTCCCCTGCTCGCGGCGGTGGCGCGGCTGTCCGAGAGGGAGGTGCGCCTCACCCCGGAGGCTGCGCAGGCCCGGCTCATGGCGCTCGGCTTCCGTGACCCGAAGGGCGCGTTCCGGCACCTCCAGGCACTGACCGAGGGGGTGAGTCGGCGGGCTGCGATCCAGCGCCAACTCCTGCCCGCGATGCTCGGCTGGTTCGCCGACGAGACCGACCCCGACGCGGGATTGCTCGCCTTCCGCAAGGTCAGCGACGAACTCGGGACGACCCACTGGTATCTCAAGATGCTCCGCGACGAGGGGAGCGCCGCCGAGCGTCTGGCACACACGCTGGGTCGGAGCCGGTTCGCGGCAACCCTGCTCGAGCAGGCGCCGGACTGCGTCCAGTTCCTCGGCGATCGCGCAGGCGTACAGCCTCGGACACGCGCCGACATCGAGTCCCGGATGCGGGCGGCTGCCGGTCGACGGGACGAACTCGATGCGGCTGTGCTCGGCGCCCGGACCATCCGGCGAGCGGAGTTGTTCAGGCTCGCCGTGGCCGATCTCGAGGGGCATCTGTCGATCCAGCAGGTCGGTGCCGCCCTCACCGATCTTGCGGGCGCCCTGCTCCAGGTCGCCCTGGAGCAGGTCATCCGTGCCCACGAGGCCAAGGCCGGGCGGCCGCTCGCCACGCGCCTCCTCATCGTCGGCATGGGACGTCTCGGGGGTGGCGAGATCGGATACGGCAGTGACGCCGACGTCGTCTTCGTCCACGACCCGGTCTCGGGGGCAGACGAGCAGCAGGCCCAGGACGACGCCCTCGACGTGGTGCGGGAACTGGTCCGGGTGCTGGGTCTCACCGGACCGGATCCTCGGCTCGACGTGGACGCCACCTTGCGTCCCGAGGGCAAGAACGGTCCGCTGGTGCGCTCTTTGGAGTCCTACGCCGCCTATTACGAGCGCTGGTCGCTGGTATGGGAGGCACAGGCCCTGGTCAGGGCGACTCCGATCGCTGGCGACGATGGGCTCGCGGAGCGCTTCGTGGCACTCATCGATCCGCTCCGTTGGCCCGATGAAGGCCTGTCCGGGTCCCAACTGCGGGAGATCCGCACCCTGAAGGCCCGCATGGAGGCCGAGCGACTGCCGCGGGGCGCGGACCGCAAGACCCACTTCAAGTTGGGTCATGGGGGCCTGAGTGACGTCGAGTGGTGCGTCCAGTTGCTCCAGCTCCGGCACGCGCACGAGCACCCCGAGCTCCGGACGACCTCGACCCTGGACGCGCTGGCTGTGGCCAGCCGGCTCGGGCTGCTGGAGGCCTCGGATGCCGCCGATCTCGCCGAGGCCTGGACCCTGGCCTCGCGGCTGCGCAACGCCGGGTTGCTCTTGCGGGGGCGATCCCTCGAGGCCCTGCCCTCGGATGTCCGAGATGCGGAGGGCGTCGCGCGCATCCTGCGCCTGCCCGCAGGCTCCGGACAAGAACTCAGCGAGCGCTATCGACGGGTGACCCGTCACGCCCGCGCTGCCTATGACCGCGTCTTCTTCGCCCCCTGACGTTGGGGCAGGGCCTGCCTGGTGGTGCAGGTATGGGTGCGCCATTGGGCAGGGTCTGCGCGGGCCGTGGATGAGACGGGCGTCCGAGCGGCGAGACGCCCTCCTTAGACTGGAGCACATGCTCTCCGTGCTCGACCTGCGTGGCCGCCAGCCCTCTCTCCGGGAGCTCCGCGCCGCCCTGCCGCGGGCCGAGTTCGACGTCGAGGCGGCCCTGGAGGCGGTGCGCCCCATCTGCGAGGACGTCCGTGAGCGCGGCGCCGAGGCCCTCTACGCGGCCGCTGAGCGCTTCGACGGCGTGCGCCCAGCGAACCTCCGGGTCCCGGCCGAGGTCATTGCCGACGCACTGGAGACCTTGGACCCTGCGGTCCGAGCCGCGCTCGAGGAGTCGATCCGGCGGGCCCGCCTCGTGCACTCCGACCAACGCCGCACGGAGTCCGTCACCGAGGTCGTCCCGGGAGGCACGGTCACCGAGCGCTGGGTCCCCGTGGATCGGGTGGGTCTCTACGTCCCCGGCGGCCTCGCGGTCTATCCGAGCAGCGTCGTCATGAATGTCGTCCCTGCCCAACTCGCGGAGGTGGGCTCCCTCGCCGTCGCGTCCCCGCCCCAGAAGGACCACAACGGCTGGCCACACCCGACGATCCTCGCGGCCTGTGCCCTGCTCGGGGTCGATGAGGTCTATGCGATGGGTGGGGCCCAGGCCATCGCTGGCTTCGCCCACGGCTTCGGTGAGCCGGCCAGCGAGGGTGAGCAGACGGCATACGCGGCCTATGACTGCGAGCCGGTCGCCTTGGTGACCGGTCCCGGCAACATCTATGTGGCAGCTGCCAAGCGGCTCCTCAAGGGCCTGATCGGCATCGATGCCGAGGCGGGCCCGACCGAGATCGCGATCCTCGCCGATGCCTCCGCGGACGCAGGTCACGTCGCGGCCGACCTCATCAGCCAGGCCGAGCACGACCCAATGGCGGCATCCGTGCTCGTCACCGACTCAGCGGAGCTCCTCGAGAGTGTCGAGGCCGAACTCACGGCACGTGTCGCGGCCACCAAGCACCACGAACGAGTTCTCACCGCTCTCACCGGTCCGCAGTCGGGGGTCGTCCTCGTCGACGACATCGAGGCCGGTCTCGCCGTCGTCGATGCCTATGCAGCCGAACACCTCGAGGTGCAGACGGCCCACGCCGCGTCCATCGCTGCCCGCGTCCGCAATGCCGGGGCAATCTTCGTCGGCCCCTGGTCGCCGGTCAGCCTGGGGGACTATTGCGCCGGGTCCAACCATGTCCTCCCGACGGGGGGCAGCGCGATCCACTCCAGCGGACTCTCGGTGCAGTCCTTCCTGCGCGGGATCCACGTCGTCGACTACTCGGAGGCGGCCCTCCGGGAGGTCGGCGGCCATGTCGTCACCCTGTCGCGTTCGGAGGACCTCCCCGGTCACGGCGACGCGATCATCGCCCGACTTCCCGAGTTGGGCTGAGCCGTGCGACCCGAGATCGAGGCGCTGCTGCGCCCGGACCTGCGCGGCGGAACCGCTTATGGCGCACCGCAATTGGACGTGCCGGTTGCGTTGAACACCAATGAGAACTCGTATGCCGTGCCGCCGGTTGTCACCGAAGCCATCACTCGCGCTGTGGCCGAGACGGCGGCTGGCCTGAACCGCTACCCCGACCGCGAGTTCACCGTGTTGCGGGGCGCGTTGGCGGCCTATCTGTCGCGGTCGGGAACGTCGATCGCCGTCGACCAGGTGTGGGCGGGCAATGGCTCCAACGAGGTCCTCCTGCACCTGCTCCAGGCCTTCGGTGGCCCGGGGCGGGTGGCGCTGGGCTTCACCCCGGCCTATTCGATGCACCCGATCATCACGACGACGACCGGCACGACGTGGGTCGACGGGATGAGAGGGGTGGCCGGTGCTGGGGCCTTTGACCTCGACGCTGCATCGGCGGTCGCGCAGGTGCGCGCACACCGGCCCGACGTCGTCTTCCTCTGCTCCCCGAACAATCCGACCGGCACCGCGCTGGGCCTCGATGTCGTCGAAGCCGTCCACGAGGCGGCACCCGACGCGCTCGTCGTCGTCGACGAGGCCTATGCCGAGTTCGCCCGACCGGGGACGCGGTCTGCGCTGACCCTGCTCGAGGGACGGCCACGACTCGTGGTGACCCGGACGATGAGCAAGGCCTTTGCGCTGGCCGGGGCGCGGTTGGGCTATCTGGCCGCCGACCCTGACCTCGTGGACGCCCTGCGCCTGGTCCGCATGCCCTACCACCTCGGCACCCAGACCCAAGCCGTCGCCACGGCGGCACTGAACCACACGGACCTCATGCTCCACACCGTCGATGTCATCAAGGAGCAGCGGGATCGCATCGTGGCCGAGGTGGCGGCGATGGGACTCGACCCGGTCGCCAGCGATGCCAACTTCGTCCTCTTCGGGGGGCTGCAGGACTCCCACGTGACCTGGCAGGCACTGCTCGACGACGGTGTCCTGGTCCGGGATGTCGGCATTCCGCACTATCTTCGTGTCACAGCGGGCACACCCGAGGAGACCTCACGTTTCCTGGGGGCGCTCGCCGCATTGGTCCCCACTCACCGCTTGGAGGCATCGTGACCGACATGGCCACCCAGTCGTCCGCTGACGGCGTCCACCGCACGGCGACGATCCGGCGCGCCACCTCCGAGAGCTCGGTCGAGGTGACGGTCGATCTCGACGGCACTGGGCGCGGCGAGGTGAGCACCGGGGTCCGCTTCTATGACCACATGCTCCTCTCGCTGGCCAAGCACTCCCTCATCGACCTGACGATCACCGCCGAGGGCGACGTCGACGTCGACGCCCACCACACGGTCGAGGACGTCGCGATCGTGCTGGGCCAGGCCCTGCGCGAGGCCCTCGGTGACAAGGCCGGGATCGCCCGCTTCGGTGACGCCACGGTGCCCTTGGACGAGGCACTCGTCCAAGGTGTCGTCGACGTCGCTGGTCGGCCCTATGTCGTCCACGACGGCGAACCCGCCGGGCAGGAATACGTCATCATCGGTGGCAACTTCGTCGGCTCCCTGACGCGCCACGTCTGGGAGTCTCTGGCCACCAACGCAGGCATCGCCCTGCACGTGCGCGTGCTGTCGGGGCGCGACCCGCACCACATCGTCGAGGCCCAGTTCAAGGCCGTTGCCCGGGCCCTGCGTGCAGCAGTCGCGCGCGACCCCCGCGTCGAGGGCATCCCGAGCGCCAAGGGCGCGCTCTGACGCGTCGGCGATGACCACCTCCAGTTTTCGCGCAGGGCCCCGGTCCGGTCACGGGCTCGTGCTCGTGCGAGGTCATGCCCGCGCCAGTGCCCGCTGGCTGAAGCGCGGACTGGTGCCAGTCGCGGCCGTAGAGTTGCCCGGTTGGACCGGGATCTGTCTCACGGAGGCGACGGCGCGCACCGCGCCGCCCTATGACGTCGGCCTCGAGGTGCTTGCTGCTCGACCGACCCCAACGCGTCGTCGCCCCTCGATCGGTCTGTTCGTCATCGACGGCTGCGCCATCGTGACCGTCCAGCAGCGGGGATGGCGCGCTGACCAACGGTGGCTCGTGTGGCAGCCCGGTCATGGTGTGCGTCGCACGCCGGATCTGGCGCCCCTGCCCGCATCGCTGATCACGGCCACGGCGGGCTCGACAGTGACCGCGAAGGAGGTCGCCGACCACTTCTCCGTCACGACCGGTCAGCCCGTCGACCGTTTGTGTGGCCTCTTGTCCCTGCTCGGGCTGCCCGGCGAATCCCTGCTGCGTGGGGGCGCGCCCAGTGACGCCGAGACCGTCGAGCCCACGCGGGGCTCGGTCCGTCGCTTCGACCACCTCGTCCACGGTGACGAAGGACCCCAGCCGGTGGTGCCGTCATGAGCGCGCGGGTCGTCGTCCTCGACTACGGCAGCGGCAACATCCGGTCCGCGGTCCGCGCTCTGGAGCATGTCGGAGCCGAGGTCGCACTGACCGCTGACCCGGTGGCCGCGCTGGAGGCCGACGGGCTCTTCGTCCCCGGCGTGGGCAACTTCCACGCGTGCGCAGACGGCCTGAGGGCGGCGCAGGGGCCGTTGGTCATCGGACGCCGACTCGCCGGTGGTCGACCGGTCCTGGGGGTGTGTGTCGGCATGCAGGTGCTCTTCGACGGCTCCACCGAACCCAGTGCCCAGCGCGTCGATGGTCTGGGCGAGTGGCCCGGGCTCGTCGAACGTCTCGACGCAGCCGTCGTCCCGCACATGGGCTGGTCGACCGTGGACGTCGCGGACGGTTCCGTGCTCTTCGCCGGCGTGGAGTCCGAGCGCTTCTACTTCGTCCATTCGTATGCCGTGCGCGACTGGACACTCGCGGTGGACTCCTCGACCTTCGCCGTGGTCGCCCCGAGGGTCACCTTCGCCGAGCACGGTCACCGCTTCGTGGCGGCGGTCGAGAACGGCCCGTTGGCGGCTACGCAATTCCACCCCGAGAAGTCCGGTGACGCCGGACTCACCCTCCTCGAGAACTGGGTCAGGTCGCTGTGAGCACGAAGAAACCGGCTGCCAAGAAGGCGACGTCCGCGCGGTCCTCCTCTCGCGCGACCACCCGGACGACCCGTACCACGACGACTCGGTCGGGACGATCGACCACGCGCACGACCCGCACGACGACGACCTACGGGTCCCGTCGCCGGCGCACGCCGACCGTGGCCGCCAGCGTGGGGAGCGCGATCGGTCTGTTGATCGCCGGCTTCCTGCTCAAGTTGCACCTTGTCGAATGGGTGCTGCTCATCGGGGCCGCAGCGCTCATCGCCGTCGTGGTCTTCCTCTGGCGACGCCAAGCAGCTGCCCGGGCCGCGCTCCTCGACCGGATGGCCACCACGTCGGCTGACAACTCGACTCCACCTGACCAGACAGCATCCCCAGCACAGGAGACCTCCTCATGACCGCAGCTCCCCGTTTGGAGCTCCTCCCCGCCGTCGACGTCCGTGCCGGGCGAGCCGTCCAACTCCAGCAAGGGGTGACCGGGAGCGGCTGGGACTTCGGCGACCCCATCGAGGCAGCGCTCGCATGGCAGGAGCAGGGCGCGGAGTGGCTGCACCTCGTCGACCTCGACCGGGCCTTCGGCACCGGCAGCAACGCCGACCTCCTAGCCGAGATCGTGGGCCGCCTCGACATCAAGGTCGAGATGAGCGGTGGGATCCGCGACGACGAGAGCCTCGCCCAGGCCCTGGCCACGGGCTGTCGACGGGTCAACATGGGCACGGCTGCACTGGAGCACCCGGAGTGGACGGCACGAGCCATCGCCGAGCACGGCGACCGCATCGCCGTCGGCCTCGATGTCCGGGGCACCACCTTGGCCGCGCGTGGCTGGACGAGCGAGGGTGGCGACCTGTGGGAGACCCTCGAGCGCCTCGATCGCGAGGGCTGTGCCCGCTATGTGGTCACGGACGTGAACAAGGACGGCATGCTCCAAGGCCCCAACCTCGACCTCCTTCGTGACGTGTGCGCCCGCACCGACCGGCCGGTCGTGGCCTCCGGCGGGGTCTCGACGCTTGCCGACATCGCCGCGCTGCGTGAGTTGGTCGGTGCCGGTGTCGAGGGAGCGATTGTCGGATCGGCGCTCTACAAGCAGGCGTTCACGCTGCCCGAGGCTCTCGACATCGCGGGCCGTCCGTGACCTCCGCCGGTCACCCGGCCAACCCGCGCGACCACTCACATCACCCGTCCCATGTCCCGGGGAGCGAGGCCACCGACTCCGCGGGGGTGACGTGGGGTGGGCGCGACCTGTCGCCGAGCGGTTTCGAGGCAGACACCGGTGCGGCCGACCCGACGCTGCTCACCGTCCTGGCCGAGACCGCCGATGACCAGACCCTCATGCGCGAGGTTGCCTCGGCGCGCTTCCTCATCCCGATCGTGGCCGAGCCCACCGAGCTCGACCACTCCGGCCCCCTCGTGACCGACGCCTCGGTCGACCTCGCCGCCGTGACTCTCGTGGGCCCGGACGGCCAGCGCGCCCTCCCGGTGTTCTCCGGCACCGAGTCCCTCGCCGCGTGGGATCCCCGGGCACGGCCGGTCCCGGTCGACGCGGCCCGGGTCGGGCAGGCCGCCATCAGTGAGCAGTGCGATGTCATCGTCATTGACGTCGCTGGCCCGAGCACCCGCGTGCTGCGCCCGAGCATGGTCTGGGCGCTCGCCATGGGGCAGGACTGGCAGCCGGCCCATGAGGACCCGGCCGTGGTCCGAGCGGTCGACGCGGCGACGGCCACGGAAGATGACCTCACGGCATACACGCTCGAGGACGGTCGGCCGCACGGCCGGGGCATCCTCGGAGTCGTGCTCACGCTGCGTCCCGGGCTCGCGGCGGACCAGGTCGAGGGCATCGCGACGCGGGTGGGAGAGCGGTTGGCCACCGACGGCGAGGTCCGTGCGCGGATCGACGGGTTGGCCTTCCGCCTCACCTGACGTCCGCGGCGATTTCTCCGTATGCCGTGCGCGCTGCTACCGTGGACCTCTGACCGATCGCTGGTCGTGGGCTCCGGCCTGCGTCCGACGATGTGCAAGAGAAGTTCGCTTCCACCCAGATGATCGCCGAGGTTCGCCCTCACAGGTTGTCGGGTCCCACCGGTCCACGACGGGAGTCGTGCCCACCCGCCAGGGTGAGCAGACGGCATACCCGCGTGTGTCGTCGTGGGTCGGACCAGTGAGGCTTCTCGTGCAACGGCGCGAGGAGCCTCTCCTCATGTCGGGGTCCGCAGCACCCACGACGAAGGAGAAGCACATCAGCGAGCCTCGCATCAACGATCGCATCCGGGTCCCCGAGGTGCGGTTGGTCGGCCCCAACGGCGAACAGGTGGGCATCGTGCGCGTCGAGGACGCGTTGCGACTGGCTGCCGAGGCAGATCTCGACCTGGTCGAGGTCGCCCCGATGGCCAAGCCGCCGGTCGCCAAGCTCATGGACTTCGGCAAGTACAAGTACGAAGCCGCCATGAAGGCCCGGGAAGCGCGCAAGAACCAGGTCAACACGATCATCAAGGAGATCAAGCTCCGCCCCAAGATCGATCCGCACGACTACGGCACCAAGAAGGGCCACGTCGAGCGCTTCCTCAAGGGCGGCGACAAGGTCAAGGTGACGATCATGTTCCGTGGTCGCGAGCAGTCCCGACCCGAGCTCGGGTTTCGGCTGCTGCAGCGCCTCGCGGCAGATGTCGCCGAGTTGGGTGTGGTCGAGTCGGCTCCCAAGCAGGACGGCCGCAACATGATCATGGTCATCGCGCCGACGAAGAAGAAGTCCGAGGCCCGTGCCGAGCAGCGCCGGCGCCGTGACGACTCCACCCCGGTGGAGGCGCCCGCGCCAGTTGCAGAAGCCACCCCGGTCAACGCGACCACAGACGTCCCTGAGGCGGTCGCCGCCGAGTGATCGGCGCGATCCACAGTCAGCACCACCACGAAGGAGAAGGCAGTCATGCCGAAGAACAAGACCCACAGCGGCGCCAAGAAGCGCTTCCGTGTGACGGGGTCCGGCAAGCTCATGCGTGAGCAGGCCGGTCACGTCCACAAGTTCCACGAGAAGACCCCGCAGAAGGCCCGCGCCCTCTCCAAGGACATCGAGGTCGCCAAGGCCGATGTCCCCAAGGTCAAGAAGATGCTCGGCCTCTGAGCCGCGCCACGTTGACGTAACAACGACGATCGCACAGATCGAGAACAAGGAGTACTCACGTGGCACGCGTGAAGCGGGCGGTCAACGCCCAGAAGAAGCGCCGGGTCGTCCTCGAGCGCGCCAGCGGCTACCGCGGACAGCGTTCGCGGCTCTACCGCAAGGCCAAGGAGCAGGTCCAGCACAGCCTCGGTTACGCCTACCGTGACCGGCGCGCCAAGAAGGGCGACTTCCGTCGCCTCTGGATCCAGCGGATCAACGCCGCGGCTCGCGCCAACGGCATGACCTACAACCGGTTCATCCAGGGCCTGAAGGCCGCGGAGATCGAGGTCGACCGTCGTATGCTCGCCGAGCTCGCGGTCAACGACGAGGCCGCCTTCGCTGCGCTCGTCGAGATCTCGAAGGCGAACGTCCCGGCCCAGGCCGAGGCTGCCTCCGCCTGAGAAATCTCTCGAGGGCGACGACGGTGGACATTCTCGCCAATCCCGGTTCCGACCGGGTCGCGTCGGTCCGTCGGCTCGCGCAGCGGCCGGTGCGGCAACGCACCGGCCGCTTCCTCGTCGAAGGGCCCCAAGGTGTTCGGGAGGCAGTGCGCTGGGCTCCCCAGCGCGTCGTCGATGTCTACCTGACCACCGAGGCTGCCGAGCGGTATGCCGTGGACATCGTCGAGCCCGCGCGCGCCGCCGGTTTGTGGGTCCACGAGGCCACGCCGGACGTGATCGCCGCGATGGCCGACACCGACGCCCCGCAGGGTGTTCTCGCCGTCGTCGAGAACACGACCGCAGAGCCGGCCGAGGCGCTGGGTGAGGTCCTGACCGGATCCCCCCGGTGCGTGGTCCTGCTCACCAACGTGCGTGATCCGGGCAATGCCGGCACGGTGATTCGCGGTGCGGACGCCGCCGGAGCGGGTGCTGTCCTCGTGTCCACCTCCTCGGTCGACATCACCTCACCGAAGGTGGTGCGCTCGACCGCCGGGTCGCTCTTCCACCTGCCCATCGTGACGGGGCTCGGGATCGGGGCGACCCTGCAGACCCTGCGCGCGCACGGCATACGCACTCTGGCGGCCGACGGGCGTGGGTCGGTCCTCCTGCCCGACGTCGACCTCACCACACCCCACTGTTGGGTCATGGGCAACGAGGCGTGGGGTCTGCCCACCGAGCTCCGGGACGCGTGCGACGAGGTCGTGAGAGTCCCGATCCGCGGCAAGGCCGAATCCCTCAACCTGGCGATGGCGGCCACCGTCTGTCTCTATGCCTCGGCTGGCGTCCTCTCCTGAGTGAGCACCGGGACCTCGCGCTGAGCGGACCCTCGCTAGGGTGACCTCCATGTCAGGGTCCGAGGAGCGTGTCGAGCGCCGCTTTCTCCCCGTGGACCCAGAGCACGCCTACACGGTGTCCGAGTACCTGCCCGACGGCTTGCTCACCGCGCTCGGCCCGGACGGAACCATCCTCCACGTCAACGAACCCGGCCTTCGGATCTTGGGCATGTCCTCCGAGGTCCTCTACGGCCGCACGCTCGAGGAGGGCTTGCCCTTCATCGACGGCAAAGGCGACCCTTGGTGGCCCCAGGCCAGCCCCTTCAAGGGGCTGGCGACTCGTTCGGGGTTTCGGGAGCGGCTGCTCTACCTCCCGAACGGGCATGACGTCCTGGTCACGGCCCGCTATCTCCGGCCTGCGCACCTGGCCGACCCACTGCTCATCCTCGTCGGACTTCGCTCTGGGGAGACCCGTCGGCGCGCCGAGGCCGAGACGGCAGCCTTCATCTCGACCATCGCCCACGAGCTGCGCTCGCCGCTCACCGGCGTCAAGGGCTTCTCCTCGACCCTTCTGCGCCGCTGGGACCGGTTCACCGATGAGCAGAAGCGACTCATGATCGAGACGATCGAGGCCGACGCGGACCGCGTGACCCGGCTCATCGCCGAGCTCCTCGACGTCTCCCGCATTGATGCCCGACGACTGCAGATCCATGCCCGCCCGGTGCCGGTGCAGGCGCTGCTCGAACGCCACGCCGGTCGGCTGGCCGCCACTGGCAGCACCTGCGCGGTCACCGTCGACGGCTGTGACGGTGTCATCTGGGGTGATCTCGATCGACTCGAGCAGATGCTCGCCAACGGGGTCGACAACGCCGTGCGCTTCGCCAGATCCCGGATCGCCCTCACCTGCGAGGAGGGACCCAGCGGCACCGTGGACGTGCTCGTCGACGACGACGGCCCTGGCGTGCCAGAGGATCGTCGTGAGCTGGTCTTTCGCAAGTTCACCCACGGTCGCGCGCCGGGGTCGACAGGGCTCGGTCTGTACATCGTCCGTGGCCTGTGCGAAGCACAAGGGGGCACGGCCACCATCGAGGAGTCGCCGCTGGGCGGGGCTCGCCTGCGGCTGCGCCTCCCGGCCGTCCGCGACTGACGACAAACGCACGGTATGCCGTGAGCCGGGCTCACGGCATACCGTGCGTTTTGCTTGTCGTTCCGCCCCGGGTGGGGCGTGGACTCAGAGCAGGTCGGAGGTGTCCTCGGGGTCGGCCGTGAGGCCTTCCTCGTTGCCCTTGGGCGCCTCACCCTTGTTCAGGGCCTCGATGGCCGCCCGCACGCCTGCGCCGTAGGCCGGGTCGGCCGCAGTGCAGTTGTTCAGGTGGCGCTCGATGGTCTCCTCAGAGGCGCCGCTGATGCCGCGCGCGGTGTTCTCGAAGAGGCGCTGCTTGTGGGCGTCGGTGAAGGAGTTGAAGAGGGCACGCGGCTGGCTGAAGTAGTCGTCATCGTCCTCACGGAAGTTGAACCGGTCAGCCATGGTGTCGATCCGCAGCGGCGGCTCGCGGAACTCGGGCTGCTCCTGCCAGCGACCGTAGGAGTTGGGCTCCACGCCCGGGGTGGCCTCGGAGTGGATCCGCATGGCGCCGTCGCGGTGGTAGCTGTTGCCGCCACCCTCGACGCCCTTGGCCGAGTTCACCGGGATCTGGTGGTGGTTGACCCCGAGGCGGTAGCGCTGGGCGTCACCGTAGGAGAAGAGGCGACCCTGGAGCATGCGGTCGGGGGAGAAGCCGATGCCGGGGACAACGTTGGCGGGGGAGAAGGCCGATTGCTCGACCTCGGCGTGGTAGTTCTCCGCATTGCGGTTGAGCTCCCACTCGCCGACCTCGATCAGCGGGTAGTCGGCCTTGGGCCACACCTTGGTGAGGTCGAAGGGGTGGTAGGACACCTTCTCCGCGTCGGCCTCGGGCATGACCTGGACATACATCTTCCACTTCGGGAAGTCACCGGCCTCGATCGCCTCGAAGAGGGCCCGCTGGCTGGACTCGCGGTCGCCGGCGATGACGTCGGCGGACTGCTGGTCGGTGAGGTTCTTCAGGCCCTGCTGGCTGCGGTGGTGGAACTTCACCCAGTAGCGCTCTCCGGCCTTGTTGTAGAAGGAGTAGGTGTGGCTGGAGAAGCCGTGCATGAAGCGGTAGTCCGCTGGGATGCCCCGGTCACTCATGACGATGGTGACCTGGTGCAGTGCCTCGGGCAGGTTGGTCCAGAAGTCCCAGTTGTTCTCGGCGTTGCGCAGGTTGGTCTTCGGGTCGCGCTTGACCGCGTGGTTGAGGTCGGGGAACTTCAGCGGGTCGCGGAAGAAGAAGACCGGCGTGTTGTTGCCGACGATGTCCCAGTTGCCCTGGTCGGTGTAGAACTTCACGGCGAAACCGCGGATGTCGCGCTCGGCGTCAGCCGCGCCGCGCTCGCCGGCCACGGTGGAGAAGCGGGCGAACATCTCGGTCTTCTTGCCGATTTCGCTGAAGATGCTCGCGTCGGTGTACTTGGTGATGTCGCCGGTCACCGTGAAGGTGCCATGGGCGCCGGAACCCTTGGCGTGCATGCGGCGCTCGGGGATGACCTCACGGTCGAAGTGGGCGAGCTTCTCGAGGAACCACACGTCCTGGAGGAGCATCGGACCGCGCGCGCCGGCGGTCATCGAGTCCTGGTTGTTCCAGACGGGGGCACCCGCGACCGTGGTCAGGGGCTTGGTGTTGCCCGGCTCCTGCCGGGGACCTGCGACACTCATCGAACTCTCCTTCAGTGGGTGGTTGTGCATTCGGGGCAAGTGCCCCAGTAGAGGACCTCGGCCTCGTCGATGACGAAACCGTGGGAGTCGACGACATCGAGGCAGGGACGCCTGCCCGCGGCACACTCGACGTCCGCAAAGGCGCCACAGACGCGGCAGACGAGGTGATGGTGGTTGTCCCTTGCGTTGATCTCGTAGCGGGCAGGCTGACCGGCCGGCTCGAAGCGACGCACCAGCCCGTGGGACGTGAGCACTCGCAAGACGTCGTAGACCGCTTGGGTCGAGACCGAACCGAGTCGCTGCCGAGTGACTCGGCTGAGGGTGTCGACGTCACAGTGGGGAAGGGCGGCCAACTCGGTGAGGACCGCAACTCGAGGCGCGGTCACACGGAGGCCAGCCGATCGGAGCAACTCGCTCGGGTCGGCCCGGAGCCCGTCGACCTCGACTGCCATGTCGCGATTCATGATGCCCCCATCGTGGCCCCTTTTCTGGAATGAGTCAAGAGAAGCGGTGGGGATCCCTCGGGAATCGACGGTGGTTCCGGTCGGCTGGCCGACGGTGCGAGGATGTCCCGGCCATGTGGAGTGCCTACCGTGCCGTCTTCGCCGTTCCCGCCGTGCGGCGAGCGGTGTTGCTCGGGTTCCTCGTGCGGATGCCGATGTTCACGATCGGTCTGCTCGTCACCGTCCACATCGTCACCGACCTCGGCCGCAGTTATGGCGAGGCCGGGATCGCAGCAACAGTGCTCCTCGCCTCGATCGCCATCGGTGGA
>DAOLRO010000005.1:0-40656 GCA_035418665.1 Phycicoccus sp. | reverse complement strand
ACCGTGGTCCGGAAGTCGGCGCCCGTCGTCGTGGTCGTCACGATCTCCATGACGAAGCGGCCCTTGGCCTGCGACTCCTCGCTGGGGCCCTCACCCGGCTTGGGCAGGACGCGATCGAGCACGGACCGGGTCGGCCCGAAGGACATCCCCCCGAAGAGACCACCGAGCACCGCGGTTGTCAGCCCGGCCTTGACCGCCCCGCCGACGCCCTTGCCGGTGTCCATGACCTCGTCGTAACGGAAGGTGCGGCCGTAGGACCAGTTGGTGAGGGCGTTGCTGCGGCGCACGATGCGCGTGTTGTACGAGGCCATGAAGAACGGAGCCACCCAGCGTCCGGTGACCGGGTCGAGCCGTGCCGGGCTCTGACGGGCGACCTTCTCGAGGATGTTCGCCGGAGGCTCGGTCGGGCGGTTGCGCGACGGCGGCTCCTCGCCGCGGTCCGGGGACAGTCCGTAGGGGTCACCCGCGATCCGGCGCAGGGCCTTGTCCTCACCCGAAACAATCGTCTGCTGGCGCATCGAGTCGATGGTGCCGCCGCTGACGCCACCACGGAGGCTGCGGACGTGGTTGAGGGTCCCGCCGAGTTCCCCCGCACCCGCCTCCCTGACCGCTTCGGCAAGGACGAGGACGCCGAGATCGGAGGGGATCGAGTCGAAGCCGCACGAGGGCACGATCTTGGCGCCGGTCTCGACGGCGCGGGCGTGATGCTCATCGATGGCATCGCGCACGAAGAGGACCTCGCCGGTGAGGTCGCAGTAGTGGGTGCCGGCCTCGGCGCAGGCGGCCAGGAGCGGCATCCCGTATTTCGCATACGGGCCGACGGTTGTGACGACCACAGTGGTCGAGCGGGCCAGATCGGCGACGGCATCAGCGTCCGAGGCATCGAGGACCAGAACCGGCCAGTCGGCAGCAGCCGCACCCAGGTCAGCACGGACCTTCTCGAGCTTGTCGCGGTTGCGCCCGGCCAGGGCGACGCGTGTCCCCGCGGGCGTGTTGTCGACCAGGTGCTTGGCGGTCAGTTGGCCGACGAAGCCAGTGGCGCCGAAGAGGACGAGATCGTGGTCGCGTGCGGTCATGGCGCAAATCTAGGTCAGAACTTCGCTTGCGCCTGCCGCGCTCGACCGGTAGGCCTGAGGTCATGACCGTCACTTCTGCCACCGAGAACTATCGCGCTGCCCGTGACCACCTGATCGCCCTGCGCACCGATCACGAGGTGGCCGTCCGTGAGTTCTCCTTCCCGGACGTGGGGGAGCGGTTCAACTGGGCCATCGACTGGTTCGACGCGATCGCCCGCGGCAACGACGCCAAGGCCCTGGTGATCGTCGAGGAGGACGGCTCCAGCCGGGAGCTGACCTTCGACGCCATTGCCGCCCGCTCCGACCGGGTGGCCGCCTGGCTCGCCACCCAGGGCGTGCGCAAGGGTGACCCGGTCATCCTCATGCTCGGCAACCAGGTCGAACTCTGGGACCTGATGCTCGCCGTGATGAAGCTCGGCGCGGTCATCATGCCGACCACGACGGCGGCTGGCACCTCAGACCTCGAGGACCGGATCGCGCGCGGGCACGCGCGCTTCGTCGTCACGACCCCCTCGGAGACGTGGAAGTTCGACGGGATCCAGGGCGACTTCGGCCGGATCAGTGTCGGTGAGACGAGCGACCCGGGAGACGGCTGGGCCAACCTCTTCACGGCATACGAAATCAATGTGCCGCCGACCCCCCACCCGGGGACGGCGCCCAACGACCCCGTGCTCCTCTACTTCACGTCCGGCACGACCAGTCGCCCGAAGCTCGTCGAGCACACCCAGGTGAGTTATCCCGTCGGGCACCTGTCGACGATGTACTGGCTCGGACTGCGCCCGGGCGACGTGCACCTCAACATCTCCAGCCCCGGCTGGGCCAAGCACGCGTGGTCGTGCTTCTTCGCGCCGTGGATCGCGGAGGCGACGATCTTCCTCTACAACTACAAGCGCTTCGACGCCGAGGCGCTCCTGCAGCAACTCCGCGAAAAGCACGTGACGAGCTTCTGCGCGCCGCCGACCGTGTGGCGGATGCTCATCAACGCCGACCTCTCCGGCGGCCCCGGGGACCTCCGTGAGGTCATCGGTGCGGGTGAGCCGCTCAACCCCGAGGTCATCGCCCAGGTCGAGAAGGCGTGGGGCCTCACCCTGCGCGATGGGTACGGGCAGACTGAGATGACGGCGGCTATCGGCAACACGCCGGGGTCGGTGGTCAAGCCGGGTTCGATGGGTCGCCCCTTGCCCGGTATGCCGGTCGCTCTCGTCGACCCGTCGACCGGCGGTCTCGTGGAGGGCGAGGGGGAGGGTGAACTCTGCCTCGATCTCTCGGCCCATCCCTTGTCCCTCATGACCGGCTATCAGGGCGACGAGAAGCGCAACGCCGAGGCCATGGACGGCGGTTTCTACCACACCGGTGACGTGGCAACCCGTGACGCCGAGGGCTACATCACCTATGTCGGCCGCACCGATGACGTCTTCAAGGCCAGCGACTACAAGATCAGCCCCTTCGAGCTCGAGTCGGTCCTGATCGAGCATCCGGCCGTGGCGGAGGCGGCGGTCGTGCCGGCCCCGGACGAGGTCAGGCTCGCGGTGCCCAAGGCCTACATCGCGTTGGCTCCCGGGCATGAGCCTGACGCCGACACGGCGCGCTCGATCCTCGCCCACGCACGTGAGCACCTGCAGCCGTGGCAGCGGGTTCGCCGGATCGAGTTCTACGAGTTGCCCAAGACCATCTCCGGCAAGATCCGACGAGTCGAGTTGCGTCACCGCGAGGAGGCGCTCGCCGGGACCACGCCGGGTCAGGTGCCCGATGACGTCCCGGAGTGGCGCGACGACATGTTCGAGGGCCTCAAGGGCTGATTCGGGTTCCCTTCCGATCCCGCCTAGCATCGAGCCCATGGCTCCTGACTCCGACCGGTGTTCGGTCGCGTCCGCGCTGCGCGAAGAACCCCTGCCCGGCACCGCACCGACCGCTCGCCGCTGGCTGCTCATCGAGCATCCGGGGCCGTGGGCCAAGCAGCCCCTCGACACCGCGCCGCTGGCCGGACCGGTCGCCGAACGCATCGAGACGGCGCTGGCCCACAACCTCGCCAAACTGCTCCTTGTCCGGCGCATCGGCCGCCAGCCCGCCGACCACGAGGCCAAGACGTGGCGAGTCGTCGACATCGAGTCGGGTCAGTCGATCGTCGGCTCGTGGCGCAATGTCACCGATCTCGACGCGGCCATCAACGCGCTCTCGACGGTCGGCGGGCCTTTCGGGGAGCCCGCACCCGACCTGATCCTCGTGTGCACGCACGGGGTGCGGGACGCCTGCTGCGCGATCAAGGGACGCCCCGTCGCGGGGATGGTCAACAAGGCCTTCGAGGGCGAGGTCTGGGAGTGCAGCCACCTCAACGGTCACCGCTTCGCGGGCACCGCGCTCGTGCTGCCTTCCGGCGCCTGCTACGGCCGCCTCGACCAGAGCAACGCGGTCAAGGTCTTCACGGGTGACCGAGAGGGGCAGGTCGATCCCGGCCACCTGCGCGGCCTGACCAGCCTCTCGCCAGCGGCACAGGCTGCTCACGTCTGGGGGCTCGCCGAAGTCAAGGCAGCGACGCCCGATGCGCCCCGAGCACTCGGCGACATCCAGATCGCGACCATCTCCGACCCCGTCGATGGCCGCTGCACCGTCGAGGTCGTCGGCTTGGGGGAGACCTCCCGCTGGGTCGAGGTCACGGCAGAGCAACTGCCTCCCCACCCGCTGTCCTGCGGCAAGCCCGGTGAGGTGGCCACGGCATACCGGGTCCGTGAGGTGACCACCCCGCACCGGTGATCGCTCAGGGCGTGGGGTCCGACGGTGGCAGGACGACGGTGCGTTGCGTGAGGCCCTGATCGGACGCGCACGCGCGGGCCGGATCGACCGGGCGAGTGTCGATGCGAGAGCCGTTGACGAGCGCGACCTCGTCGTAGGCGGGTCTGCCCTCGATCAGGTTGCGGAAGCGGAAGCGACTCAGGCTCGTGACCCGACAGTCCTCCCCGAAGGTGAGGATGTCGAAGGCCGACGGCTGACCGGCGAGTTCGGCACCGTCCTCGGTCGCCACATAGTGCGTGAAGGGACCGCCGCCGGTGAAGGTGCCCACCTGGATCCGGTGCCCTTCGAGGAAGGGCGTGTGCATGTGCCCGTTGATGCTGACGGCTGCATCGAGCGTGCGCGCGACGACGAGGTGGTGGGTGACGAGCAGATCGGGTGCGGGGTCGTCGGCGTAGGCGGCTCGATAGGCCGCGATGGCCGGCTCCTGGCGAGCGGCCGTCCGCTTGCCGTCGTCGCCGAACCAGCGGGTGTCGTTCACACCCCTGATGCGTATGCCGTGGAGCTGGGCCTCCGTGAAACTCGCCGACGTGGGTTGGAGGAGAACGACATTGGGGATGCGGGCGAGCCGATCGAGGAGCGCGGTGTCGGTGCTCGACGTCGCGTCGTGGTTGCCGCGGACGAAGAAGTAGGGGACTCCGAGTGAGGCGATGCCCTGGAAGATCCCGGCCGCCTCGGCCTCCTGCACAGTGCCGAAGGTGACGAGGTCGCCGCTGTCGATGACGGCGTCAAGTTTCTCCTCAGTGATGAGGGTCTTGGCCAGGGGGTATTGGTTGCCGACGTGGAGGTCCGAGACGAGGAGAAGTCGCAGTGCAGCTGGCGAGTCGGCCGCGGCAGGGGTGTAACGGCTCTTGAGGGAGGAGACGAGAGCGACGAGATTGGTGAGGTAGGGGGCAGCGTCGGCGGAGCGCGCCTCGACATCCTGGAGGAGGGAAGCATTGGCCTCGACGGTGCTGAGGACCCCAGTGCTCGCGAAGTCGCTGGCCCGCTCCGGTCGATAGGTGAGCGCGACGGAGGCGCCGGTGACGAGGGTGGCGATCGTGGCCGCAGCGAGGGCTCGGACGAGCGTGCGGCGCCCCGCCCATCGCTTGCGGCGCAGGTAGGCGAAGACCACGACGAGCCCGGCCACGAAGAGTGCGCCGATGAAGAAGCGAAGGCCCAGGTCGATGGCGGCCGAGCGGACCGCGCTGTCGAGTTCCAGGGGTCCCGGAGCGAGGGTCGACGCGGTGACCTTCGGGCGGGCGAGCAGTTCGGTGATGCTCGCCTTCACTTGGGGCAGGGCTCGGATGCCGGGTGCGAGGCCGGTGAAGCCCACGTCGATGTCGCCGAAGACGGTCGGCACGAGCAAGGACGCTGACGCCAGCGGATTGGGGTCGAGGCTGACCTGTGCGGCGTAATGACGGGTCTCGGTGGTGACCGGCGCGATGGCCGTGGCCGCGGTGCCGGACAGGCCGCAGGTCATCACCATGACCGCGAAACCCAAACTGCGCCGGACGCGCTTTGAGCCGATGCGATGCCCGGCCAGCCACCACGCGGTGACCGCGCTGAACCAGGGGGTGAGGACGAGCAGCGCGGCGACGAGACGTTCGACGAGACCGAAGGGGAGCGCGATCCAGCCGGCCGCCACCGCGCCGAGGGTGGCCACCGCGGCGACGGCGGCCACGGCATACGCGCGGTGGATGGCGCGCCACGGCATAGGGGAGGTGGAGAAGGCGGGCCACAGCGCGAGGAGGAGGAAGGACATGGCCGCGATGACGGTGTGGAGGGCTGAGGGTTCGCTGGGGCCCTCGAGCGGTACGGCCGCGACCCCAAGGGTGGCGACGCCGGCCAGCGCCAGCAGGGTGCGTCCATGGCGGCCGAGGCTGGGGAGGTTGAGGGCGGTGACGACGTGGGCCAGGCCAGTGATGACCAGGGCGGCCGTCATCACCCAGCGCTGTGCTGCCTCGTGCCCGGCGAGCGCACTGATCGAGTCCCGGGTGGCGCTGTAGCCGTCGGGCTGCACGCCGGCTGCCAGACTCCATCCGCCGATCAGGCTCACTGCGCCGATCGTCGCACTCGTCAACGCCAGGCGTGGACGGGCAGAAGCGAGGCGCATCACCTCACCCTAAATTGGAGACATGACTTCCGGTCCGTTGTCGCCTGAGCCCTTCTCTCCTGAGACCTCGGCGGATCCCTCGTCGTTGCACGGGTCGTCGCTGACGGAGCGCGCCTTCGGGGCTGTCCTCTTCGATCTCGACGGCACCCTCATCGACTCGATCGGGGCCGTGGAGCGGTCCTGGTTGACGTGGGCGGCAGAGCACGGTTTGGCGCCTGAAGCCCTGCTCGGCTTTCACGGCGTGCCCGCTGCCGGCGTGATCGCCCAGTTGTTGCCACATCTCGACACCGAGGCACAGGCGGCCTCCATGCGCCGGGTCGAGGCGCTCGAGGTGGCTGACACCGAGGGGATCATTGTCCTGCCCGGCGCGGCCGAGGCCTTGGATGCACTGGTTGATGGAGGTGCGCACGTTGCGATCGTCACCTCGTGCACGGACCCGCTCCTCGAGGCGCGGCTGTGCGCCACTGGTCTGCGCCGGCCGGAGACCGTGGTGACTGCCTCGATGGTCGAGCGAGGCAAGCCGCATCCGGACCCTTTCCTGTTGGCCGCCGAGCGGCTGGGGGTCGCACCCGAGGACTGTCTGGTGGTCGAGGACGCGGTGGCCGGGCTCCAGTCGGCGCGGGCGGCTGGGCTGACGGGTGCGCTGGCGGTCTTGCACACCACGCCAGCCGAGGAACTCGAGCCCTGGGCCGACCTGATCGTTCCCGGTCTGGATTTGGTCCGCTTCATCGTCGGGGACGATCACCGGGTGCGAGTGGAGACCGTGACCGGAGCCTGAGTTTCCCGGAGGCCGACGCGGGCAGTGGTGTTGGCAACCTCTGCAGTTGCCCCGTCCTTTGGGGCAACTGCCATGCCCCGGAATTGGGGGCAACTGCCATGCCCCGTATTTGGGGGCAACTGCAGAGGTTCCCAAATGCACATGCCACCACGGGCCCTCCGGCTCGCCAGCCTGGGCCCCGAACTGCTGGACGGTGACCGCCGACCGGACCTGACCGGTGGGAAAGTCCTGACTGGCGGGTAGGTTCTGGGGCCATGGACGCAGACGTCATCGTCATCGGAGCCGGGCTGGCCGGGCTCGTCGCCGCCACCGAGGCCGCCTCCGCCGGACGCTCGGTCATCCTCCTCGACCAGGAGAGCGAGGCCAACCTCGGCGGGCAGGCCTTCTGGTCCTTCGGTGGGCTCTTCCTCGTCGACTCCCCGGAGCAGCGCAGACTGGGCATCAAGGACTCCTTCGACCTGGCCTGGTCGGACTGGCAGGGCACCGCCGGCTGGGACCGGCTGACCACGCATCACGGGGCTCCCGGTCAGGACCACTGGGGCCAGAAGTGGGCGCGAGCCTACGTCGAGTGGGCTGCAGGCGAGAAGCGCTCCTGGCTCACCGACCGCGGAATCTCCTTCTTCCCCGTCGTCGGCTGGGCCGAGCGCGGCGACGGCACGGCCACAGGTCACGGCAACTCGGTGCCCCGATTCCACATCCCGTGGGGGACTGGCACCGGCGTCGTCAAACCCTTCGTGGAGCAGACACGCGAGCACATCGCCGGGGGCCGCATCCGCTATCTCCCGCGTCACCGGGTGGACTCCCTCACCACACAAGGCGGCGCCGTCACGGGCGCAGCCGGGTCCATCCTCGCCCCGGACGCTTCCCCCCGCGGTGTGGCCTCCAACCGTGAGGTCGTCGGCGACTTCGAGGTCTCCGCGCAAGCGGTCGTCGTCTCGTCCGGCGGCATCGGTGGCAACCACGATCTCGTCCGCGCCAACTGGCCCAGCCGTCTCGGCCCCCCGCCAGCCGAGATGATCACCGGCGTCCCGGCCTACGTCGATGGTCGGATGATCGCGATCACGGAAGCCGCCGGAGGCACCGTGGTCAACCGCGATCGGATGTGGCACTACGTCGAAGGCATCAACAACTGGAACCCCATCTGGCCCGACCACGCGATCCGGATCCTCCCCGGCCCGAGCTCGATGTGGCTCGACGCGCTGGGCCGTCGGCTCCCCGCCCCGCTGCTCCCGGGCTATGACACCCTCGGCACCCTCGCCCACCTGCGGAGCACCGGCCATGACCACTCGTGGTTCATCACGAACAAGTCGATCGCGGGCAAGGAGTTCGCGCTCTCTGGCAGCGAGCAGAACCTCGACCTCACCGACAACGGCCCCAAGCAACTCGCCAAGGTCATGGCCGGCCGGTCACTCTCGAAGGTCCACCCAGCGGTCCAGGCCTTTCTCGACCACGGCGTCGACTTCGTCCAGGCCGATACCGTCGCCGAGCTCGTCGCCAAGATGAACGCCCTCACCGCGCAGCCCCTCCTGGACCCGCAGGAGGTCGAGCGGCAGGTCCTCGCCCGCGACGCCCAACTCGACAACGGCTACGGCAAGGACGCCCAGATCATGGCGATCAAGGAGGCCCGGCGCTACATTGCCGACAAGGTCTCCAAGCGTGCCCACCCGCTGGTCAAACTGACCGACCGCAAGCACGGTCCGCTCGTCGGGGTGAAGCTCAACATCCTGTCCCGCAAGACCCTCGGCGGCCTCCACACCGATCTAGAGGGCCGCGTCCTCGACGCCGCCGGGCAACCCATCCAGGGCCTGTATGCCGCGGGTGAGGTGAGCGGCTTCGGCGGCGGCGGGGTCCACGGCTATCGAGCTCTCGAGGGCACCTTTGTCGGAGGTTGCCTCTTCAGTGGTCGAGCCGCGGGACGTTCGATCGCCAACGCCTGACCCCGGAGTTGGGTGCGTTGGGATGGGTCTTGACCCATCCCAACGCACCCAACTCTGGGAGGTCAGAGGTATTGCCCAGTGCCGCCGTTCGGTGACCGGCCATCGGCCGGTGAGCCGGGCTGGGAGCCGGAACCCGGCATACCCGGCGACGTCTGTCCCGGCCCCTCGCCCGCCGATGCCGCCGGGTGACCGGGAGGCAACGCCCGCATCTGCTGCAACTGGGCCTGGGCGGCCATCTGCTGGGCGACGAGCGCGGTCTGGATGCCATGGAAGAGGCCCTCGAGCCAACCGACGAGTTGGGCCTGGGCGATCCGCAACTCGGCGTCGCTGGGCGCATCCTCGCTGAAGGGCAGTGCAATGCGCTCCAACTCGTCGACGAGTTCGGGCGCCAGTCCGTCCTTGAGTTCGGCGATCGAGCGGGCGTGGATCTCGGCCAATCTGGCCCGGCCCTTGTCGTCCAACGGCGCGCTGCGGACCTCCTCGAGGAGTTGCTTGATCATCGACCCGATCCGCATGACCTTGGCCGGCTCCTCGACGAGGTCGGCAGGGTTGGTGGGGCGGCGTTCGGGCCGCTCGCCATCGCCCTCAGCGTCGTCCGCGCCTCCGTCGCGATGGGCCACGCCCATCCCGTTTCCGGTCACGATGACGACCTTGTCGTCGGTGACCGTGCCGACAAGGGGGGTGCGCTCGTCCGACTGCTGCGACTCGTTCTGTGGCTGCTCAGGCATGCGTTTCATCCTGCCACGAAGGTGTGCACGTACTCCCGGAGTGGAGTCAGGACTCAGAGGGTGAGCAGGATCTTCCCGATGTGGCCGCTCGCTTCCATCTCACGATGCGCGGCTGCGCCTTCGGCGAGGGTATGCCGTGAGCTGACGATCGGCCGGACCTCACCCTTGGCAATGAGCGGCCACACGTGGTCACGCACCGCCGTGACGATCGCCGCCTTCTCCGCTGTTGGACGAGATCGCAGCGAGGTCGCGTGGACGGCGCCGCGTTTGCGCAGCAAGGTGGCGAGGTCGAGTTCGCCGCGGGTGCCACCTAGCATCCCGATGATGACGAGGCGGCCGTTGGTGGCAAGGGCCCGGACGTTGCGTTCGAGATACTTCGCGCCCATGTTGTCGAGGATGACGTCGGCCCCGTGACCGTCGGTCTCCTCGCGGAGCACCTCGACGAAGTCTTGCTCGCGATAGTTGATCAGGATGTCAGCGCCCAAGTCGGCACAGGCGGTCAACTTCTCCTCTGATCCAGCGGTGACGGCGACACGCACTCCCAGAGCCCTGGCGATCTGGATGGCCATCGTCCCGATGCCCGACGAACCACCATGCACAAGAAGTGTTTCGCCCTGCATCAGCCCTGCAGTGAGGACGAGATTGGACCAGACGGTGCAGGCGACCTCGGGCAGGGCAGCGGCGTCGACGAGTGGAACGTCGGTCGGGATGGGGAGCACCTGCCCGGCCGGCACGACAACCTGCTCGGCATAGCCGCCACCGGCGAGGAGGGCGCAGACCTCGTCGCCGACCAGCCACTCGGTCACGTCCTCACCGACAGCGTCGATGACGCCACTCACCTCGAGCCCCGGGATGTCGGACTCGCCGGGGGGTGGGGGATAGAGGCCCTGCCTCTGAAGGGTGTCGGCGCGGTTGACTCCGGCGGCAGCCACCGCAATGCGGACCTCGCCGCTGCCGGGCTCAGGGGTGGGGACATCGGCGGTGACGAGGACCTCAGGTCCGCCAGGACTGGTGATGAGGAGTGCCTGCATGGAGTCCACCGTAGGCCGCGACACGTCCGCGCAGCCCGCCAGTGGTGTCGGTGCATCCGCGGCGAGTTGACTGCAGACACGGACGCGAGCGTCGAGGCGTCTCCCTGCACCGCCTCGACGCCCGCGCCCGCATCCCCTCCTGCGAGCCCAGGCGCCCCCTCGACATCTGGACAGTGACAAGATTCAGGCCTGATCTTGACATTGTCAAGTCGGGTCGCGAACACTCGGGTCCCGTGAGCGGTCGGGGGAATTATCACCATGGGGACCTTCGCTCAGCCCTCCTCGATGCCAGCCTGCGCCTTCTTGACGCAGAGGGGGAGAACGCCGTCACGTTGCGCGAGGTCGCGCGCCTCACGGAGGTTTCGCACTCGGCGCCGACTCACCACTTCGGGAATCGCGAGGGGCTCATCGAGGCGCTGTCGGCGGAGGCGGCGCGACAACTTGCCGACTACCTCCGCTCGGCGACCCGTGCCGCCGGAGACCAGGCTCGGTCCTCTCAACTCATCGGAATCGCCTACGTACGCTGGGCCGTTGAGCACCCTCACCGCTTCCGGATGCTCAGCCGATTTCGCCCGAGCAGCCCCCTCGAGACGTCGGCGGCCCACGCGGGCGACGAATCGGACCGCGCGCTCGGACGGGCGTGGGAGTCCGTCGGGCAGAGCGTCCTCGTCGAGACCTTCGAGGCCGGCCAGGCGGCTGGTGTCATCGCCGCAGGTGATCCTCTGGTCCTGGCGATGACGGCGTGGGCGACCACTCACGGACTGGCGACTCTCTTGCTCGACGGACTGCTCACGGACGGCCCACCAACCGTCGAGCAAGCAGTTCACGTGGCCGAGGAGGCCACCGTGGTCCTGGGTCTGGGCCTGATCAAGCGCTGACCTCTCAGGCGCTTCCCTGAGTCCCTCGGCTGATCTCGCGGAGGTCCTCTGGGGTGTCGACATCGCGGCCGGCGATCCCGGCGATGGCCACCAAGCGGTGGGGCAGCCGGAGAAGGAGCTTGGCGGGGAGGTCGTGCGCGGGTCGCGGCAGGTGGGCAGCCAGGTCATCGAGCCGGTATGCCGTGAGCAACGGGTTGGCATGGCCCGTCTCGTCCTCGGCGACGCTGGCCGAGACCGTGGGGGCTGCGAGCAGATCGGCGACCAACCGTGGCGCGGCCGTGGCGGCGTGCGGCATGTCGCCGGCGATCACGACGACGATCGATCGCATGAGGGATCGGTCCGCTTCGCGCGTGAGCCAGTCGACCGCCGCAGCGATTCCCGACAGAGGACCTCCCCCGGGTGGATCCTCCCTGACCCAGGAGACCGACCGATGCGTCTCTCGGGGGGCGCCCACGCACACCACGGGCCAATCGGCCGGGAGCCGATCCAACAGGTGCTCCAGAAGTGAGGTGCCCGCGAGATGTGCGGCAAGCTTGTCGGACCCGAAGCGGCGGGAACCACCGCCCGCCAGGACGACCGCAGTGACTGAGTGCGCCGGGCGAGGGTTCACCCGGCTCGCCCCCGGATTCGCCTGGTGAGATCTGCCGCCGCGTCGGCCACTGCGTCGATGATCCGTGAGCGTTCCTCTGGGCTGGTCTGGTCAATGGACCAGGTGACAGCGACCGCGGCCGTGGGATGTCCGGTGTGGTCGAGCACCGCCTTGGCCACCGACGCCAGGTGAGGGTCAACGAGCCCGTCCTCCACGGCATACCCCCGATGGCGAACCTGCTGCAATTGGGAGCGGAGCGCGGTCGCAGAGGTGACCCCGCGCCCCTCCCGCTGGACGAAGGCCTCGCGACGGGGGAAGAGGGCCCGCACTTGGCTCGCCGGGAGGGCTGCCAACAGCGCCAGACCGGTGGCGGTGAGGGTCGCCGGAAGGCGGACGCCGACATCGGTGACGAGGGTGGGTCGGCGGGGCGCCCGCTGCTCGATCACGTAGAGGACATCCGTGCCGTGAAGGACGGCGAGATGGGCGTTGTGGCCGGTGGTGTCGACGAGGCGGTCGAGCGCGCGGCGGGCGAGACGGACCAGCCCTTCCTGCCGTTGGAAGGCCGAGCCGAGTTCGTAGGCAGCGACGCCCAGTCCGTAGCGATGCTCCTCGGGGAGATGGGTGACGTAGCCGCGACCGGTGAGGACGGTGAGCAGGTGGTAGACCGATGACCGGGGGAGTCCCAGCGTGCGAGCGATCGTGGCGGCGGGCACCGGCTCGCCGCGTTGGGCGAGCAACTCGAGGATGTCGAGGGCGGAGGCGGCAGCGGGTGCAGGGTGGGACATGGGGGCGCCGCTCTCAAGACCTGGACGCGAGAAGCTCGCGGACGCGAAGGACGGCCGGCCAGCCGAAGTCGGTGTGGTCGTTGCGCAGGCCGGTGAGGTCGAGGAAGGCGGGGTCGTCATTGGCCGTGCCATGACCGACGATGCGTTCGTTCGGGATGCCCCACTGGGCTTGCAGTGACCTGACCAAGCCGAGCAGGCCGGCGAGTTGGGCCGGCCGATCGAGGATCTGCTGGTCCGCCCATGCGGAGGAATGCCCTTGCGTGGCCTGGACGACCTCGATGCCGATGGAGACGTGATTGAGGCCCACGGTGTGGCGGCACATGACGTCCGTCGGGACCAACTGGTAGGCGGTGCCGTCCTTGCCGAGGACGAAGTGGGCGCAGACCTGGGGATACATGCCGCCGTTGGGCTGGTTCTGGGCGAAGTAGCCGATCGTCGACCACGGGTTGTCGTCGCTCTCGGTGAAGTGCAGGACGATCGCGCTCGGTCGCAGTGATGAGGTGCGGGTGCCGTAGCGCTGGAGGGCGTAGCCGGCCATCTGCTCGCGCCGCTCAGGGCCGTAAGGGATGGAGGCATCGACGACGTTGAGCGTTGTGTCCACGGCAGACCCCGACTGATTGGTGCCGGCCACGTTGGTGCGCGTGTCCTGAGACGGGTCCTTGGCGATCGCCCCGACCAGGGGGACATCGGAGGATGCCGACGGGGTGGGCGACCGGGAGTCGGAGGCCGACGACGAAGTCGACCCACCTGATGGCGCGGTGATCGCGGTGGAGCCGGAACGATCAGGCTCGCCGACAGGGCTCAGTGCGGAGGTGTCAGAGGGTGACCCGCAGGCACCGAGGGCGAGCCCCAGGGTGAGGAGCAGGGGGACCGCGATGACGCGGGGACCAATCACTTGCACAGCGTAGGACAGGCCCACCCCCTTCTCCGTGCGTCTGGAATACCAGACGGTATGCCGTGGGCTGCCTTCTGGAGGAGGGTGAAGTCACGCTTCCATGGGGACATGACCAACACGCCGCCGCCCGCGCCGCCCGTGTCAGTCGGCATCGGTGCCCTGACCATCGCAGAGGTGGTCGCGGTGGCTCGGAACGGGGCTGAGGTCGAGGTGGCGCCCGCGTCGATCGTCGAGGTCGCGAGGAGCCGCGCGATCATCGAGGGCCTGGCTGATGACGTGGAGCCGCATTACGGGATCTCGACCGGTTTCGGGGCGCTCGCGACCCGGCACATCCCGGTGTCGTTGCGACGTCAGTTGCAGCGGTCCCTGATCCGCTCCCATGCCGCAGGTTCAGGACCTGAGGTCGAGCGCGAGGTCATCCGAGCCCTGATGCTGCTGCGCATCTCGACGCTGGCCACTGGTCGGACCGGCGTCCGGGTCGAGACGCTCAGGGCGTATGTCGGCATGCTCAATGCGGGAATCACCCCACTGGTGCACGAATACGGCTCCCTGGGGTGCTCAGGCGACCTGGCGCCCTTGTCGCACTGTGCTCTGGCATTGATCGGCGAAGGGACCGTGCGGGATGCCGATGGCGAACTGCGTCCTGCGGCAGAGGCGCTCGCTGCCTCAGGGCTGGAGCCGATTGAGCTTCAGGAGAAGGAGGGACTGGCCCTCATCAACGGCACGGACGGGATGCTAGGCATGCTGTGCCTGGCGATCACTGACCTGCGAGAGTTGCTGGTCGTGGCCGACCTTGCCGCTGCCATGTCGGTGGAGGGCCTCTTGGGCACCGATGATGTCTTCGCTGCTGACCTCCACGCGCTTCGACCTCAGCCCGGGCAGGCCCGGTCGGCGGCCAACCTCCGAAAGTTGCTGTCCCAGAGTCCGATTCGCGCCTCACATGACACCGAGGATTGCCCACGGGTGCAGGACGCGTATTCGTTGCGCTGCTCACCCCAGGTCGCCGGAGCGGTCAGGGACACCGTGGATCACGCTGAGCGCGTGGCCGAGTCCGAGCTGGCATCGGCGGTCGACAACCCGGTGGTCACCCTTGACGGTCGGGTGGAGTCCAATGGCAACTTCCATGGCGCTCCGGTGGCCTACCCTCTTGACTTCCTCGCCATCGTCGCCGCGGATCTGGCCTCGATCTCGGAGCGTCGCACCGACCGCTTCCTCGACAAGGCCCGCAACCACGGGCTCCCGCCCTTCCTTGCCGACGACCCGGGAGTCGACTCGGGCCACATGATCGCGCAGTACACCCAGGCGGCCATCGTCTCGGAGATGAAGCGGCTGGCTGTGCCGGCCTCGGTCGACTCGATCCCGAGCAGCGCCATGCAGGAGGACCACGTCTCGATGGGCTGGTCGGCGGCGCGCAAGTTGCGCCGGTCCATCGACGGGCTCGCGCGGGTGTTGGCCATCGAGATCCTCACAGCATCACGTGGCATCCAACTTCGGGCACCCCTGCAGCCGGGCCCGGCGACGGGCGCGGTGGTCTCGGCCCTGCTGGCTGCCGGTGCCAGCCAGCCCGGCACGGACCGATGGTTGGCACCTGAGATCGACACGGCATACCGGCTCGTCGTTGACGGCACCCTGCGGGCCGCCGCCGAAACCGCCACTGGCCCCCTCACCTGACACCACGGCATACGAATCGGCTTGAAGGAGAACGTCATGGAAGGTGCACGACCGGTCCGGGCCCCGCGGGGCACGACCCTCACCGCGCGTCAGTGGTCGACCGAGGCCCCGCTGCGCATGCTCATGAACAACCTCGATCCCGAGGTGGCCGAACGGCCCGATGACCTCGTCGTCTATGGCGGGACCGGGCGTGCGGCGCGGGACTGGAAGTCTTTCGATGCCATGGTGCGCACGCTGACCGACCTGCGCGCTGACGAGACGATGCTTGTCCAGTCCGGGCGCCCGGTGGGGGTGATGCGGACCCACGAGTGGGCTCCCCGCGTGCTCATCGCGAACTCGAATCTCGTTCCGGACTGGGCGAATTGGCCCGAGTTCCGGAGGTTGGAGCACCTCGGGTTGACGATGTATGGCCAGATGACAGCCGGATCGTGGATCTACATCGGGACGCAGGGCATCGTCCAGGGCACCTATGAGACCTTCGCGGCGATCGCCGAGCAGAGGTATGCCGGGTCGTTGGCCGGGACGTTGACCCTCACCGGGGGCTGTGGCGGCATGGGCGGCGCCCAGCCGCTGGCCGTCACGCTCAACGGCGGGGTCTGTCTCATCGTCGATGTCGATCCCGAGCGGCTGTACCGTCGGGTCGAGCACCGCTATCTCGACGAGGTCGCGCCGGATCTCGACGAGGCGATCATGCGCGCCGTGACCGCCAAGAACGAGAAGCGGGCCTGGTCGATCGGGGTCGTCGGCAATGCAGCCGAGGTCTTCCCCGAGCTGCTGCGTCGCGGGGTGCCGATCGACATCGTCACCGACCAGACGTCAGCGCATGATCCGTTGTCCTACCTGCCGATTGGGGTGGAGCTCGAGGACTGGGGGGAGTTCGCGGAGAAGAAGCCCGAGGAGTTCACGGACCGGGCGCGCGAGTCGATGGCGGCCCACGTGCAGGCGATGGTCGACTTCAAGGACCGTGGCGCGGAGGTCTTCGACTACGGCAACTCGATCCGCGACGAGGCGCGCTTGGGTGGCTGTGACCGGGCGTTCGACTTCCCCGGGTTCGTCCCGGCCTACATCCGACCGCTCTTCTGCGAAGGCAAGGGGCCGTTCCGGTGGGCGGCGCTCTCCGGCGACCCCAAGGACATCGAGGTCACGGACCAGGCCGTCATGAAGCTCTTCCCTGACAACGACCGCCTCCAGAAGTGGATGCGCGGGGCTCGGGAGAAGATCGCCTTCCAGGGCCTACCCGCCCGGATCTGCTGGCTCGGCTATGGCGAGCGCGACAAGGCGGGAGCGCTCTTCAACGACCTCGTGGCCCGGGGTGAGATCTCCGCCCCGATCGTCATCGGTCGTGACCACCTTGACTGCGGCTCGGTCGCCTCGCCCTATCGCGAGACGGAGTCGATGATCGACGGCTCGGACGCGATCGCCGACTGGCCGCTGCTCAACGCGCTCGTCAACACCGCCTCGGGTGCCTCCTGGGTGTCCCTGCACCACGGGGGAGGGGTGGGCATCGGGCGGTCCATGCACGCCGGTCAGGTGTGTCTGGCCGACGGGACCCCTTTGGCCGCGGAGAAACTCGAGCGGGTGCTCACCAACGACCCGGGCATGGGTGTGATTCGGCACGTTGATGCCGGCTATCACCTGGCCGATCGGGTGGCCGAGCAGCAGGGCGTGCGGATCCCGATGCGCGAGTCCTGACGAGCCGGGATCTGTTCAGGCCGGAGCCCGACCCAAGGCGTGTTCGGCCTGCAGTGGCGCCAGAGCGTGCAGGCTCTCGGCGACGACGACGGCGTAGTCACCGTCCTCGAGGACGAAGTCCGGCGGCGGGTTGGTGTGGCTCACACCGCCGCGCGCGATGGCGATGAGGGTGGCATTGTGGTCGGCCCGCAGCCGGGCCGAGAGGCCGTCGAGGCCCAGCGCCAGGTGTTCCTCGGGGAGCAGGACGCGATAGAGCTCGGAGCCGGCACCGCCGGAGACGATGTCGGTCACGAGAGAGGCCAAGCCCGGGTAGAGCGCCGAGCGTGCGAGCAGTCTTGACGCCAAGCGCGGGGTCACGAGGATCTCGTCGGCGTGCGCGCGCTCGAAGTGCTCGACGTGCTTGGGGTTGTTGACCTCGACGACTGTGCGCACTTCGGGGGCGATTGTCTCGATCGCGAGGACGGTGAGGATCGAGCGCATGTCGGCCTCGTTGGAGGCATCGGCCGGACAGACGATCGCTGCTTTCGCATCCTCGATGCCCGCGCGGATCAGGTCTTCGGCGCTCGTCGGGTCTCCGCGCACGAAGTAGGTGCCGCTGCCAGCGGGGTTGCGTTCGGCGTCGTGGATGACGACGACCTTGGAGGTGAACTCGTCACCGCGCAACTCGTCGATCAGTTCGCGGGCGGTGGTGTTCCACCCGCAGACGACGATGTGGTCGGTGTAGCCGGCGGCTCCCATGCCCTGCCCCTCTCGGAGGATGAAGTCGATGACGAAACCCGCCACCGCTGCGGTGAGGGCGGCGACCATGGCCACCCCGAAGAACGCGAGCAGCCAACCCACGACGTAGCCGACGACGCCGCTCACATAGCTGGCATCCCCGGAGCCGATGACCATCGTGACGGCCCAGTAGAGCGAGCGAGCCAGCCCCGCCAGGGAGCGCTTGTCGGGCTCGGTGGCGGTGACGAGAAGCGCGGCGACGACCACGGTGATGCTGACACTTGTCACCAGCGCACGGAAGAAGTGAATATCGAGATCGG
Organism: Phycicoccus sp.; assembly: GCA_035418665.1. Classification (GTDB taxonomy): domain Bacteria; phylum Actinomycetota; class Actinomycetes; order Actinomycetales; family Dermatophilaceae; genus Phycicoccus_A. The sequence goes on along the minus strand of DAOLRO010000005.1, from coordinate 22,677 downwards.
TCCGAATTCGCCTCAGGTGAAAGGCAACCCGGCGCATCAGGGGAGTGGAGAGAGCGCGCGCCAAGCGCATGCTCGTGAATCTCCGAAGCCGTGTCATCGGCCCACCTCTCCCGCGTCAGCAACTGACCTTTCAGGCTAGAGGAGCAGAAGGTGGCCCGTCTGATACTTGGAAGAATGCGCGGACCGGATCAGTCCGAGATGTCGGCGATCCGTGCGTCGAGGGCCCGGATCACGTCGTCACCGTCGAGCGTGACAGCGACCCCGTGGGCACCGGCGCCGAGGGAGATCGTGCGGCCCGCGATCGAGGCGTCGGCGATGACCGGCAGTGCACGCCGGGAACCGAAGGGAGTGATCGTCCCGCGCTCGTAACCGGTGACGGCGAGCGCCTCGTCTGCGCCGGGCATCGTCATGCGATTGACGCCGAGCAGCGCGCGCAACTTCGGCCAGGAGAACTCCCGATCCCCCGGCACGAGCACGAACAGGTGATCCCCTTCCCCCCGCCGGACCACGAGCGTCTTGATGATGTCGCCCGGCTCCACCCCGCGCAATGCCGCCGCCTCCGCGAGGGAACCCGCCCGCCCGTGGCGAGTCACGGCATACGCCATCCCGTATGCCGTGAGTGCAGCGAACGCTCTCGCCTCGCCTTCGGTGCTCACCCGGCATCGTCCCTCGGCTCGATGAGCCCCGAAACGATGAGGGCGTCGTCGACGCGCGCCTCGAGGGAGCCCTTGAGTCCGCACTCCATGTGCTGCCAGAGGGCGGAGCGGATGGCGCCGAGGGCTGCATACGCATGCGCGGCGGGCGTGATGTCGTCGACGACGGCGACCCCGAGGCGATCACAGGCGGCCTGGGCCACCGCGCGGTCGGAGAGGGCGTTCGCCCCCATCATCGCGGCGGCGAGGCTGGGATGGCGTCGGGTCACGCGGCGGCGCATGCGCCAGAAGTCCTCGTCCGTGGCCACGGTGGTGATCCGGCGGAGCATGACCGCACGAACGGCCTGAGCGGTGGACTCGCCGGCGGGGCGATCGAGCATCCACCCGGCCAGACGGTCGCCTAGCTCGGGCTCGGTGAAGGTGATTGCGGCTTCCTTGGTCGGGTAGTAGTTGAAGAACGTACGCGGTGACACGCCGGCGCGCGCGGCGATGGCCTCGACGGTGACGGTGTGCACGCCCTCACAGTGCTCCTCGTCGCCGAGCTCATCGATGAGTTCGATGGCGGCGCGGTGGAGGGCATAGCTGGTCTCGCGCTTCTTTCGCGCGCGCAGGCCCTCCTCGGCTGGGGCAGGACCAGGAGACGGTGCGGGTGGAGCGGTCGTGACGGCGGTCATGGCTGCAATGTTACGGCATATGCAAACTTGCACGAAATGCAAGTAACCGTTTACGCTGGTCGATGTGACCGTTTCCTCCCCTGCGCCCTTCACTCTCTCGCCCGAGCACAAGCGCGTCTTCGCCGGCCTCATGCTCGGCATGTTCGTCGCCTCCATCAGCCAGATGATCGTCAGTCCGGCCATGCCGCGGATCGTCGCCGAGCTCGGCGGGATGGACCACTACTCCTGGGTGGCGATCGCCGCCATGCTCGTCTCGGCGGTCACCGTGCCGATCGTTGGCAAACTCTCCGACCTCTACGGCCGCCGCGGCTTCTACATCGCGGGCCTCGCGGTCTTCATGGCCGGCTCGATCGTCGCCGGGTTCGCCCAGAGCTTCGGGATCCTGATCCTCGGCCGCGCGATCCAGGGCTTCGGCATGGGCACCCTGATGCCGCTGTCGCAGACGATCATCGGCGACATCATCCCGGCGCGCCAGCGCGGCAAGTACCAAGGGATCATGGGCTCGGTCTTCGGTCTCTCTTCGGTCGCGGGCCCCATCACCGGTGGCTGGATCACCGACCACTTCGGCTGGCGTGCCCTCTTCTTCGTCTCCCTCCCGGTCGGTCTCGTCGCGCTCTTCTTCATCGCCCGCTTCCTCCACCTCCCCTTCCAGCGCCGCGACGCCAAGGTCGACGTCGCCGGGATCGTCCTGTTGGCCGTCGGACTGACCACGTCCCTCTTGGCCACCTCGTGGGGTGGCACGACGTATGCCTGGTCGTCGGGCACCATCTTGGGCCTGTATGCCGTGGGCGTGGTCGCGCTCATCGCCTTCGTCTGGGTGGAGACCAAGGCGGAAGAGCCGGTCCTGCCGCTGCGACTCTTCAAGAGCTCGGTCTTCTCGTTCAGCGTCATTGCCAGCTTCATCATCGCCATGGCGATGTTCGGCGCGATGATCTACATCCCCGTCTTCGCCCAGGGCGTCGTGGGGATCAACGCGACCAACTCCGGCCTGGTGCTCATGCCGATGATGGTCGGGATGATCGTGCTGGGCATCGTCTCGGGTGCTCTGGTGACCCGGACCGGTCGCTACAAGGAGATCATGCTGCTCGGCGTGGCCATCATGGGCGTCGGCCAGTGGCTGCTCAGCCGGATGGACCACACCGCGACCCAGACCCAGTTGACCGTCGCCATGATCGTCTTCGGCATCGGGCTCGGAATGGCGATGCAGCTCTACACGCTCGTCGTCCAGAACGGCGCGGAGCAGCGCGACATGGGTGTGGCGACGGCCTCGACCCAGTTCTTCCGCAATGTCGGGTCCACGGTCGGCATCGCGATCTTCGGCACCGTGATGACCAGTGGCCTGGCTGCAGCGATCATGGGCCATCTGCCGGCCGAGGTCGCCGCCCAGATGGCTGCTGGTGGTGGCAGTGGGATGTCCGCGGGCGATGTCCTTGACCCCAGCAAGCTCGCAGCCCTGCCGCCCGTCGTGGCCGATGCCGTCCGGCAAGGCCTGGCCGAGCGCCTGCACGTGGTCTTCCTGTTGGGGATTCCGTTGCTCGCGTTGGCCTTCCTCGTGACGCTCTTCATCAAGCACGTGCCGCTGCGCGAGACCGTGCACGCCCACGAGGACGCGAAGACGCACGACGTCGAGGACTTCGGTCACGACCTGCTCGACACCATGTCCTCAACCGTCGGCGAGGCGTCCGCCCCGGTCGGACATGCGTCCGGCTCGACCCCAGCCGGACAGAGGGTGTCTGTCACCTCAGACAGCTGACTCCGCCAAGCGAGCCCCCCTGTTGCCGGTTTGCGGTGGAATGGGCCCATGAACAACCCAGCGGTGCGGGGTGCCTTCCGCACGATGTGGTCCGAATTGGATCCGGTGGGCCGCGATGCCGGTAGCGGTGGCTTTCGGCGATTTGCTTGGACGCGCGAGGATCACGACCTGCGGGGATGGTTCGAGGCGCAAGCACAGGCGCGCGGTCTCGACGTCACGACGGATCGGATCGGCAACCAGTGGGCCTGGTGGGGCGACCCGGACGCCGCGGTCGCGGCGGGACGGCCAGGGGTGGTGACGGGTTCGCATCTGGACTCGGTGCCCGACGGGGGCGCCTTCGACGGACCTCTCGGTGTGGTCTCGGCCTTCCTCGCCGTCGACGCGCTGCGCGAGCGCGGCCTCACACCGGCCGTCCCGATCGGTATCGCCAACTTCATCGACGAGGAAGGGGCCCGATTCGGGATCGCGTGCGCGGGTTCTCGGCTGCTGACGGGGGTCCTCGATCCAGATCGCGCCCGTGCTCTGACCGACGCCGAGGGCCTCACCATGGCCGAGGCGGTGGCGCTCTCGGGCCGTGATCCGTCATCGTTGGGGCCGGACCCTGAGGCCCTCGCCCGGATCGGGACCTACATCGAGTTGCACGTCGAGCAGGGGCTGCAACTGGCCCTCGATCCCGACGACCCGGACGCTGCGTCGCTTCCGCCGGAAGCCCGTGGAGGGGGGCCCGTTGCGGTGGGTAGCCACATCTGGCCGCACGGTCGCTGGCGCTTCGACGTCCCCGGTATCGCGAACCATGCCGGAACCACCCGCTTGACCGACCGCGAGGACGCCATGCTCGGCTTCGCCGCCGCGGTGATCGCTTCCCGGCGTGCCGCGCAGACCCACGGCTGCGTCGCAACGGTGGGCAAGGTGCGCGCAATTCCCAACGGGGTCAACGCGATTCCCAGTCATGTCACCGGCTGGCTCGATGCTCGTGGGGCAGATGAAGTAGGCGTACGGGCCACGGTCAGCGAGGTGGCCGATCTTCTCGGTGACTTCGGCGCCGAGGTCGTCGAGGAGTCGTGGACGCCGACGACCGCCTTTGACGACGCCTTGGTGAGGCGGCTGCGGGACCGGCTCCACGGCATACCCGTGCTGGGGACGGGTGCCGGTCACGATGCCGGCATCCTCGCCAATGCCGGGATCCCGTCGGCGATGCTCTTCGTGCGCAACCCGACCGGTGTCTCCCACTCGCCCGAGGAGTTCGCCGAGGAGGCGGACTGCCTCGCAGGGGTCGAGGCCTTGGCCGACGTCCTCGCTGACCTCACGGATGCTCAATGACTGCAACGGAATCCCGGACCTACTGGTGCGAGCACGCCCAACTGCCGACCAAGGTGCAGTGGGGTGTGCGCCTCACGGTGGCCGATGGGCGGATCACACAGATCAAGGAGCGGGTCCGCGCCGCGAGCGATGACACCGTGCTCCGAGGCGTCGCCCTGCCCGGGTTCGCCAACGCGCACTCGCATGCCTTCCATCGGGCACTGAGGGGGCGGACCCACGCGGGCGGCGGCACCTTCTGGACGTGGCGGGAGGAGATGTATGCCGTGGCGAGCCGACTCGACCCCGACACCTATCTCGCGCTCGCCAGGGCTGTCTTCGCTGAGATGCTCGCCACTGGTTACACGGCGGTCGGGGAGTTCCACTATTTGCACCATCGCGCCGGCGGTGAGCGGTACGAGGACCCCAATGCGATGGGTCGTGCGCTGATCAGGGCTGCGGAGGACGTCGGCATCCGACTCACCCTGCTCGACACCTGCTATCTCCAGGGTGGGTTGACGCCTCAGGGGCACGTCGCGCTGGACGAGGTGCAGGAGCGCTTCAGTGACGGCAGCGTGGCGGCGTGGGCGGAGCGGGTCGCCGAGTTGGCTGATGGTGACCGGCTGCGCATCGGAGCGGCGGCCCACTCGGTGCGGGCGCTCACCACGCGCGAGTTGGACGAGTTCGCCGATGCCACCGAGGGCAAGGTCGTGCACGCCCACGTCTCGGAGCAGCCCGCGGAAAACCTTGCGGTGCAGGCCTTTCACGGTCGCACGCCCGTCGAATTGCTGGGTCGATCTGGTCTGCTCGACGAGAACTTCACCGCCGTGCACGCGACCCACCTGAGCGAGCGGGACCTGCAGTTTCTCGAGGCGTCGGGGGCGACGGTGTGCTTCTGCCCGACGACCGAGCGCGACCTCGCCGACGGGATCGGGCCCAGTCGGGCGCTGCGGGTCCACGGCGTTCCGATCTGCTTGGGATCGGACCAGCACGCCGTGATCGACCCCTTCGAGGAGTTGCGAGGGATCGAGATGCATGAGCGTCTGCTCAGTCACGAGCGGGGACGCTTCCGACCGGAGGCTCTGATCGAGTCGGCGACCCGGGCCGGGTATCGGTCGCTCGGGTGGGTCGACGGTGGGCGACTTGCGGTGGGTGCATTGGCGGACTTCATCGCGGTGAGCGAGGAGACCCGGCGAACGGCGGGGACCGATCGGAGCCAGATCGTGTTCGCGGCCACCGGGGCTGACGTGTCCGATGTCGTCGTGGGCGGCGAGCACCTGGTGGCGGGCGGGGAACACACCCGACTCGGGCCGATCGATCCGTTGCTCGTCGAGGCGATGGCTCTGGTGAGGCTGCCATGAACTCCGTGGAGCAGGACGAGATCGGTTCTGGCGCAACGGTCGTCGTGGGGATCGCTGAACTGGTGACCTGTGAGGAGGCCTTTGTCGGCGGCCGCGGTGGCGACTCTCTGGGCATCGTTCGGGACGCTGCGGTGGTCGTGGAGGGCGGTCGCATCGCGTGGATCGGTCCGGCGTCTCGTGCTCCTGCGGCGGAGAACCGGATCGACCTCGGGGGCCGGGCCGTCGTCCCGGGATTCGTCGACTCACACTCCCATCTGGTCTTCGCCGGCGATCGGTCGGCGGAGTTCTCGGCCCGAATGACGGGGATTCCCTATGACGGCGGTGGGATCGCCACGACCATGTCGGCCACTCGCGCCGCCGACGACCAGACCCTGCGCGGACTCGTCGCCTCACGGATCAGTGAGATGAGGCGACAGGGCACCACGACAGTTGAGATCAAGGGTGGCTACGGCCTGACTGTCGAGGACGAGGCCCGATCACTGCGGGTGGCAAGGGAATTCACCACCGAGACCACCTACCTGGGTGCCCACGTGGTGCCGCCGGAAGCGCGCGGTGAGCGGACGGCATACATCGATCTTGTGACCGGACCGATGCTGGAGGCCTGTCTGCCGCATGCCAAGTGGGCGGACGTCTTCTGCGAACCCAACTCGCCGCATGCCTTCACCGATGAGGAGTCGCGGGAGATCCTCGGTGCGTGTGCCGCAGCAGGTCTCGCCCTCAGGGTGCACGGGAACCAGCTGGGTCCTGGGCCGGGTGTGCGGCTGGCTGTCGAGTTGGAGGCGGCGAGCGTCGACCACTGCACGTATCTGTCCGATGAGGACGTGGACCTGCTCGTGCAGGCCGCGGACACGACGACCGCGACTCTCCTGCCGGGCGTGGAGTTCTCGACCCGATCGCCGTATCCCGACGCGCGCCGATTGCTCGACGCCGGGGTGAGTGTGGCGCTCGCGACCGATTGCAATCCGGGGACCTGCTACTCGTCCTCGATGCCGTTCATGATCGCGCTCGCCGTGCGCGAAATGCGGATGACTCCGGCCGAGGCCTTGTGGGCGGCCACCCGAGGTGGAGCAAAGGCGTTGCGGCGCAACGATGCTGGTCGGCTCTCGGTGGGTGGACCAGCGGACCTCGCTGTCATTGACGGCCCGAGTCACGAGCACCTCGCCTATCGCCCGGGGGTTCCCGTCGTCAGGACGCTTGAACTCTGATCACCTGGTCGTCGGGTGTGTCGGGTGTGTCGGGGTTGCCGAGTGGACGATCAGCATCCGGGGATGGGCTCGAAGCGCCAGCCCTTTGCCTTGAGGGTGGACAAGACGGTCCGTGCCGCGGCCAAGGTCTGGGAGCGCTCACTGCCGCCGTCGTGCATGAGGATGACCGCTCCGTTGTGAGCCTGGCTGATGGCTCGCTCGGCGATGACCGCGGCTCCGGGCTTCTCCCAGTCACGGGTGTCGATGTCCCAGAGGGTGACGCGGAGCCCGAGGTTGGCTGCCGTTGCGTTGACCGCGGTGTTGACGGCGCCGTAGGGCGGGCGCACGCAGGTGGCCGAGCCAAGCGTGCGCTGGGTGTCCGTGATCTGGCGGGTGGCGTCCGCGGTCGAGAGTTGGGTGAGATTGGGATGGCTCCAGGTGTGGTTGCCGACGACGTGGCCAGCGGCTCGTTCCTTCGCGATCAGGTCTGGATGGGCGCTCGCCTGACGACCGATGACGAAGAAGGTGGCGCGAGCATCGAACTCTGCGAGCAGGGCAAGGACTTGAGGAGTCCAGGTGGGCTCGGGTCCGTCGTCGAAGGTCAGGTGGATGACGCCGCCCTCGGGCGCGATGGGGATCGTCGGGGCAGGTGTGGCCGGCGCCCCGGTCGGTGCGGTCTGGGCTGTGTGCGTCGACGGGGCAGGCGTTGGGGGCGACGACGGGTTGTCGGTGGCCGTGGCGGCCCCGGACGGGGTCGGCATGCGCTCGGTGCGGTCCGGGACGGTCGCTGAGGCGGACGGAGACGTCGTCGAGGGCGAGGTCGTGGGAGAGGCGGACGCGTGAGCAGTCAACGACGTCGGTGAGTCGTGACTGGTGGGTTGCTGCGGGGAGGTCGCGCTGCTCGCGGTGCCGTGCGTGACCGCAGCCAGGACGGCAGCGATGAGCACGGCGCTGCCGTAGAAGGCCTTCGCGGACATGTGACCGACCACCCGTGAACTGGACGAGGTCGTTCCCCTGCGGACGACACACCGATCGCCACGATAGTCACACCAGTCTCATCAGCCCCGCAGGCTCGCCGGGGCTGGAGCCGTACTCAGTGGACTTGTGGTCAGAGGCCCTTGGGGAGGTGTCCGGAGGAGTTCACGTAGTACTGGGCCGCCTTGCGGCTCGTGTAGGTCTTGACCGCCGCCGCGATGAGTCCGGTGAGTGCGGCATACGCGACCGCCTGCAGGATCGGGCTCTCCGGGTCGGCCGGGTCGATGTCGTCCTGGCCGGCCGTGCGCCAGATCTGATCGGTCAACTTGGTCGCCACGACGCCGGCGAGGATCGCCGAACTGGCCGCGAGGGCCTTCCACACGACATTGCCCATGGGTCCCACCTTTCGATCCGCAGGCGCATCCGCCTGCTCGCCAACTCGTGCAAACTCTCGCACAGAAGCCCCCGAAACGGACCGTCTCTGCCCACGAGGGGTACGCTGGCTGTGTTCAACGACAGGGGAGCGCTCCGGCGCTGAGAGTGCGGGCAACCGCAGACCCTCCACACCTGATCCGGTTCGCACCGGCGTAGGGAGTCGAGATCTCAGGTCCTGTCCACGGCATACGGGATTGTCGGGTCCACACCGCCAATCCCGGCGTATGCCGTGGGCGCGGCCTCCCCGAGGTATCCATCGGATTCCACGGGAGAAGGAAAGACACATGGCAGTTCAGCAGGCCGATTCGGGCCCCCAGATCAGCGGCGTCGGCAGCATCCGCGCGACCGGACCACTCCTTGCCTGGCGCACCGTCGACATCCTGACGATCGCCTTCCTCGGTGCCGCCTTCGGTATCGCCTACTGGGGTTGGGGGCTGGCCTACGAGGCCCCGTCGGCCCCGCTCAAGGCGATCTTCCCGCCGCTGAGCGGCATCACGGCCGCGCCGTGGCTGATCGCGGGAGTCGTCGGCGGGCTCGTCGTCCGGCGCCCCGGGGCGGCCCTGATGTGCGAGGTCGTCGCCGCGCTCGTCTCGATGATCCCGGGGACCCAGTGGGGCTTCACGACCCTCATCAGCGGGATCCTGCAGGGCCTCGGCGCCGAGATCGGCTTCGCGATCCTCGGCTACGGCTCCTACCGACTCGGTGCCGCCCTGCTCGCCGGTGCGCTGTCCGCGCCGATGGAGGCGGTCTACGAGTGGTTCGTCTACTGGGTGGACTGGAGCTGGGGCTTCAAGATCGCCTACCTCGTGATCTTCACCGTCGCTGGTGGCCTCATCGCCGGTGGGTTGGGCTGGCTGATCACCCGGACCCTCGCTGGGGCGGGCGCACTCAATGCCTTCCCGCCGGGGCAAGAGGCGCGGGAGTCACGCGCTGTCTGAACCCCGGTCCGGCGCCCGGGTCGAGGTCCGGGATCTGCGCTGGCGTCCCTACGGCCGGAAGGCTCCGATCCTCGACGGGCTCGACCTGACGATCCGTGCGGGGGAGCGGGTGCTGCTCGTCGGGCCGAGTGGGTCGGGCAAATCGACGCTGCTCCGCGGGATCGCCGGGCTCCTCGAGACCGCCGACGCGGGTGAGTTGTCGGGATCGGTCAGCATCGATGGTGCGGCTCCCGGTGCCCGTCGGGGATCGGTGGGGCTCGTCCTGCAGGAACCCGGTGCCGGCCTGGTATCGGCGACCGTGGGTCGCGATGTGGCCTTCGGCCTCGAAAACGTGGGTATGCCGTGTGCCGACATGCCGTCTCGGGTCACCGCTGCGTTGGCCGCCGTCGGTCTCGGGGACGTGCCGCTGGACACCCCCACCTCGGCACTCTCGGGCGGACAGACCCAGCGGTTGGCGCTCGCGGGGGCGCTGGCGCTCGAGCCCTCGGTGCTGCTGCTCGACGAGCCGACGGCCATGCTCGACCCCGACAACGCTTTTGGGGTGCGGGCCTCCGTCGACTCGGTCGTGTCCGAACTCTCGCTCACCCTCGTCGTCGTCGAGCACGTCCTCGGCCCATGGGTCGACCTCGTCGACCGGTTGGTCGTGCTCGATGAGTCGGGGCAGGTGGTCGCCGACGGACCCGTTGCCGCAACCCTCGCTCAGGAGCGGGAGTACCTGCTCGCGATGGGGGTCTGGGTGCCGGGGACGCCGGCTCCCGAGCCGATCCGGGTCGAGCCGGGTCTGCTTCCTCGTCGAGGGGCCGAGGCGGCGCCGGCGATCGAGGCGGCGTCAGCGAACACGGTGGCGCCTTTGACCGTGACTCGACGCACCCGGACGGTGGACGGGCTGGTCACCGAGCGCGTCGCCGCGGCGCTGCCAGAGGCGCTCGCTCCTGGGCCCGGGGAGTTGCACGCCCTCGTCGGTCCGAGCGGGTCCGGCAAGTCGACGATCCTCCATGCCCTGGCCGGCTTCCTGCCCACGGCGACGGGTTCGGTGCGGACTCGGGATGGCCGCTCCCCGGCTGACCTGAGCCCGCGCGAACTGGCTGCGATCATCGCGTGGATTCCGCAGTGGGCCAGCTCGACGATCGTCAGCAGCACAGTCCTGGACGAAGTGCTCGCGACCTCCCGCAACGTCGGACTCGATGACCCGGATGCTCGCGATCGGGCGATGGCCCTGCTCGTCGCACTGGGTCTCGACCACCTGGCCGCAGCCGATCCGCGCACCCTCTCCGGTGGAGAACTCAGGCGACTGGCCGTCGCTGCAGCCCTGCACCACGGGCCCGATGTCGTGCTCGCCGACGAGCCGACCGTCGGTCAGGACCGCCACACCTGGGCCGCGGTCGTGGGGCTTCTTGCCGCCTACCGAGAAGCGGGGGGTGCGATCGTCACCTCCACCCACGACAGCCATGTCATCGCGCGGGCGGGCTCGGTCCAACATCTGACGGCGCAGCCCCGCCCCGCCGATCCCGAGGGAGGGCGGCCGCTCCTGGCCGATCGGGGACCACTCGCCCTGCTTCTCGGATCGGCACTCGCGGTGCCCGCGGGGATCCTCTCCCCGGGATGGCGGGTCTCCGCACTGCTGCTGGCATTGCAACTCCTGCTGGCCGTCGTCGGACTCGTGAGCAGGCGTGCCGGCGTGGTCGCCCCGCTGCGCACGCTGCTCGTCCGACTCGCCCCGGGCGCGCTCGCGGCGGTGTCGGTTGCCTGGTCGACGTGGCTGCTCGGCGGACACGACCTCGAGCTCGCCGCCAACGGCTTCACCCGTGTCCTTCTCATCGTGCTCCCTTCGGCCGTCCTGCTGCCCTTCATCGACACCGATCGACTCGGTGATGCCCTGGCCCAGCGACTGCACCTGCCCGACCGGCCGGTCGTCGCCGTCTCGGCGGCCATGCAGCGGATGCAGTCCTTCGGCGACATCTGGGGTGAGATCAGTCGGGCTCGGCGCATCCGCGGTCTGGGACCCACTTGGCGCCGGCCGCAGTCGATCGTCGCCCAGGTCGCCGCCCTGACTGTCGGGCTCCTCATCCGTGCGCTACGGGCCGCGGCGGAGTTGGCAGTCGCGATGGATGCGCGAGGGTTCGCCACGGCATACCGACGGACGTGGTGGGCACCGGCGCGGTGGCGCCTCGGTGACACGGTGATCGTTCTGCTCGCGGCCCTTCCCGCGATCATGGCCCTGGTGGCCCGGACCGCCTGACCGCACTGCCCGCGCTGAGGTGTGCGCAGAGGTTGGCTGGTGGCGCAGGTATGGCTGCGCCATTGGCCGGGGTCTGCGAAGGGGGTGCGCTGAGGTTGGCTGGTGGCGCAGGTATGGGTGGGCCATTGGTCAGGGTCTGATCCCCTTGCGGCGCAGGGCATCGGTGACCGACGTCTCCTGCTGGCCGAGCACGGGGTCGCGACCGCTCACGAGGTCGATGACCGTCTTCCACGACGCAGCGACCTCGCGCAGCGAATACGACTGCCACAGGCCGGGATAGCGCTCCTGCATCGTCCACTCGCCGGCCCCGGTCGTCTCGACACCGAGGGCGCGACAGGTCGCGACCGCGCGGGGGAGGTGATAGCCCTGCGAGACCAGGACCAGGCGATCGACCCCGAAGATCCGTTTCGCGCGAGCGCATGAGTCGTAGGTGTCGCGACCGGCGTAGTCACGGACCACGTCGTCGGCAGGCACGCCCTTCGCCACGAGGTAGTCGTACATCGCCGTCGGCTCGTCGTAGGCGTGCGTGCGGTTGTCCCCGGACACGAGGATGACCGACACCGTGCCGGCGTCGTGCAGCGCCGCTGCCACGTCGAGGCGGGCCGCCAAGTAGGGCGTCGGCCGCCCGGCTGGCGTGAGGCCGGCACCGAGCACGAGGGCGACCGGCGTGCTGGGAGTGTCGTCGGCATCGTGCACGAGTCCGTGCGAGCGCCAATGCACCCACCCCCACGGCGCCAGGGCAACGACAGATCCGGCAACGGCCGCAACGGCGATCCGCCGCACCCAGCGACGTCGACCCGTGGGCCTGACCTTCGCCGGGACCTTGCGCGCCATGACCGAAACGATAGGTGAGCGCGCAGCGAGAGCCAGCAGGACGGCATACTGACCAGCGATGACCACCGCCCCGCCGAGCCCTGCCATCCCGGCGGCGCGCATCCCCCGCGAGATCTGGGTGCTCATCAGCGCGGCCTTCGTCATCGCGATCGGCTTCGGGCTGATCACGCCGGTCCTGCCGCAGTTCGCGCAGAGCTTTGGCGTCGGGGCGACCGCGAGTTCGATCATCGTGAGCGTCTTCGCCTTCTTCCGGCTGGTCTTCGCGCCCGGTGGTGGCCGCCTCATCGTGAAGTTCGGGGAGCGACCGATCTATCTCGCGGGCCTGCTCATCGTCGCGATCTCCACGGGCGCCAGCGCCTTCGCCCAGAACTACTGGCAGTTGCTCATCTATCGCGGCCTCGGCGGCATCGGGTCGACGATGTTCACCGTCTCGGCCCTCGCGCTGCTCGTGCGGCTCGCGCCACCGAGCATCCGGGGGCGGGTCTCGTCGGCCTACGGCTCCGCCTTCCTGCTTGGCGGCATCGGAGGCCCGGTGGTCGGTGGTGCGTTGGGTGGCTTCGGCTTGCGCGTCCCCTTCCTTGCGTATGCCGTGGCGCTCGTCATCGCATCGGCTCTCGTCGCGATCTTCATCAAGCCCGACAGCCTGCGCCCGGCACCCGATGCGCCGGTGCTGCCGCCGATGACCTTCCGAGATGGTTTGCGGGACAACGCTTATCGCGCTGCGCTGGGGTCGGGTTTTGCCAACGGTTGGGGCAACTTCGGGGTGCGCAACGCCATCCTGCCGCTCTTGGCGACGGCGGTGGTCGGTCCCGCGCCTTGGGTGGCGGGAACGGTGCTCGCGGTCTTCGCCGCTGGCAATGCCATCGGCCTCACCATCTCCGGGCGGCTCACAGACACGCGCGGACGGCGCCCGTTCATCATCGGCGGACTCATCGTCAGTGGGCTGGCGACCCTGGTGACCGGCTTCGTGACCGGGCTGGTGCTGCTCATCATCGTCTCGGTCATCGCCGGTCTCGGTGCGGGCTCACTCAATCCCGCGCAGCAGGCGAGCATTGCTGATGTCATCGGCCGGGAGCGCAACGGCGGACCGGCCCTGGCCGCTCTCCAGATGTCGATGGACCTCGGCGCGATCATCGGACCGGTCCTGGCCGGCGTCCTCGTCGACCGTGGCTCCTATGGGCTGGCCTTCGCCGTCACCGGGGTGATCACCCTGCTCGCCGTGATCCCTTGGCTGCGCGCGCGCGAGACCACCAGACTGGCCACGTGAGCACTCGCACCCTCGTCCTGATCCGGCACGCCAAGTCCGACTGGGATGTCCCGGTCCCGGATCGCCAGCGACCCCTGAACGCGCGAGGGGCCCGGCAGGCGCCAGCTACCGGGAAGTGGTTGAGCGACAACGGGATCCAGCCGGATCTGACGCTCGTGTCGCCAGCGGTCCGAGCCCGCCGGACATGGGAGCTCGTGGCCGCCGAGTTGCCCACCCAGCCACGGGTGGAGGTGAGCGAGACGGCATACACCTTCGATGGGGACGACCTTCTGCGGGTGGTGCGGAGCGCGCCTGAGGTGACCACTCTTGCCATCGTCGGACACAACCCGGCCATGGAAGAGCTCATCGAAGCGCTCGCCGGTCTTTCGGTCCCGATGCCGACGTCGGCGCTCGCGGTGCTGGACGGACCGTTGTGGGGCGCGCCTCTCGGGTCGTGGACCATCCGGTATGCCGGGAGGCCGGCGGACGAATGAGCGTCGCCGCGGCCGTCAGGCAGACACAGAGAGGCCCGTTTTCTCTGATCTGCTCATGGGCCAGATGACAGGTTCGTGACAGGGACGGACCGGAATGTGGAGCCATCACCCCGGCAGCAACCCTGTTGCCGACCTCCACCGAAAGGCAACCCCACATGAACCCCAAGAAGATCGGTCTCGCGGCCGTCTCGGTCCTGGCGGCCGGCGCGATCATCGGCGGAACCGCCGCGATCGCGAGCGCGGACACGACCCCGACTCCGTCCTCCTCGGCGAGTGCCAACTCCGGGTCGACCGACCAGGGCACGCGTCAGGCGCCGGTCCACACCGCCGCCAGCGCCGACGAGACCCAGAAGGTCACGGACGCCGTCAAGGCCAAGGACTCCACGGTCACGGTCACGACCGTCCAGAAGGACGAGGACGGCTCCTTCGACGCTGACGGCACCAAGGCTGATGGCACCAAGGTCCGTTATGACGTCAGCGCCGACTACGCGACGGTGACCGAGGGCGGCGGCCGAGGCGGTCACGGTGGCCCCAATGGAGGTGGGAGCCAGGACACCCCGGTGACCGGCGACGAGGCCACGAAGGTCATCGACGCGGTCAAGGCCAAGGACTCCACGGTGACCATCGACACCGTTCGCAAGGACCCCGATGGCTCCTATGACGCGCTCGGCGCCAAGGCTGACGGCACCAAGGTCATGTTCGACGTGAGCGCCGACCTGGCCACGATCTCGGACGCCCACACCGGCGGCGGCAAGGGTGGTCCGGGCAAGGCGGGTGCGTCGTCGTCGACCGACGCCAACGGCTCGACCTCCAGCAGTTCGGCCCCCGCGACGAACTGAGCTGCCTCACGGCATACCCGCAGTTGCCTGCCTCCCGACGTGCGCCACCACGTCGGGAGGCAGTTCTGTTGTCCGGGGTCCAGAAGGTAGGGAACAAGTGGGTCTGGCTCGAGGACCCGCAGGGCAACCCGGTCACCGTCAACAAGCTCCCGACGAGTGTGGGCCTGAAGAACTTCCAGGACGACAAGTTCCGCTCGCTGCTCTACTTCGCTCGCGACATCGGCTACGCGTCGGGCACCGTGCCCTTCCAGGAGTTCTACTGGGGCGCTTGGCTTCGCGGTTCGGACATCGATCTGTCCGGTTGGAACGCCGACGACGCCGCCAGCTACTTGGCGACCGTCAAGACCGTGGCCACTGCTCAGGTGGCTCTGCCGAAGGGTGAAGTGGTCTACAACGGTTTGACCGCAACGCAATTGGGCGCGCTCAAGAAGGTCGACACCAAGGAGTTCGACAAGGTCTCCAAGCCGTACACCGACCCCAAGCCGGGCAAGATCGCCTACATGGGCGCCTACAAGACGCTGTTCGCGCAGCACTGATGCAGGACTGATTCAGCGCTCATCCAGCGCTGAACCACCGAAGGGGTATGCCGGGTGCCCGGCATACCCCTTCGTCGTGCGGAGACGTCTGGGCAAGACCCGAGAGGTCAGGCGTCGCGGCGCTTGAGGAGGAACGCGGCGGTGGTCAGAGCGACCGCGGCCCAGACGAGCAGCGTGATGAGTCCGCCTGTGGGGGAGAGCATCCCGGTCGGCTGAGTGACGGCATACATGGACTCACCGGCGTTGCTCGGCAGGTAGGGGAGGATCTTGTCCTGCCAGTCGGTCGGGAGGAGTTCGCCCAGGCCCGGGGCGACGAGCAACAGTCCGACGAGAGTGGCGATGCCACCGGCGGTGCTACGGATGATGAAGCCCAGGGCGACGGCGAGGATCCCGACCAAGGTGAGATAGCCCGCGACGGCGACGATGGCCCGCCAGGCACCGGGGGCCGAGAGGGTCGTGCCGTGCGTGGTGAGGAAGTGCTGGCCGCTGAGGAAGGCCACGAAGGAGGCAGCGAGCATCACGACGAAGGTGGCCACGGCATACAAGGTGGTCTTGGCCCACAGCACAGGGAGGCGCGTCGGGGTGGCTGCGAGGGTCGAGCGGATCATGCCCGTGGCGTATTCGCCAGAGATGAGCAGGACGCCGAGCACGGCAATGGCCAGTTGGGCGAGGTTGACGCCGGCGAGGCTGCGGCCGATGGGTTCGAAGTGCGCGATCTGCTGCGCGGGCATCCGGTCCCACCGGTTGTTGGTCGCGAAGGAGATGAGCGAGCCGATCCCGATCATCGCGATGACGGCGGCGGTCAGAGTGAGCCAGGTCGAACGCAGTGACCGGAACTTCACCCACTCCGAGAGGAGGACTCGGATCGGGGTGACCGGGCGGACGGCGACCGCGCCGAGGGCCCCCGATGCCGTTGTGGCAGTGGGGCTTTCGGCGCGTGCGGCGTGACGTCCGCGGGTGGCGGTGCTCATGCGGCGCTCCTGTTGGTGTCGGTCGTGTTGTTCGGGTCGTTTGTGTCCTTCGTGCTGAGGTCCTGACCGTGGTATTCGACCTCGTCCTTGGTCATGTCCATGAAGGCCTGCTCGAGGGACGCCTGTTGAGCGGTGAGTTCGTGGAGGATCGCGCCGATCCGCGCAGCGACCGCGCCGACCTCGGGTGCCGTGGCGCCGTGGACCTCGAGCTGCTCCAGGGTTCGCCGCACGATCTCGATGCCGGGCGCGGTCAGGGCCGTGGCGAGCGCGTCGGCCTGCGGAGTGGTCACGAGGACCGCGCCCGAGGACGAGGTGGCGATGAGATCGGCCATGGAGGTGTCGGCCATGAGGCGGCCGCGGCCGACGACGATGACGTGCTCGGCGGTCAGGGCCATTTCGCTCATGAGATGACTGGAGACGAAGACCGTGCGCCCCTGAGCGGCGAGCTCCTTGAGGAGGCTGCGGATCCAGAGGATGCCCTCGGGGTCCAAGCCGTTGACCGGCTCGTCGAGGAGCAGGTTGGTCGGGTCGGCGAGGATCGCTGAGGCGATGCCCAGACGCTGGCCCATTCCGAGGGAGAAGGCTCCAGCGCGCTTGCGGGCCACACCATCGAGGCCGACGAAGTCGATGACCTCATCGACCCGGGAGCGGCTGATGCCATGTGTGGTGGCCAGGGCGAGCAGGTGGTTGTAGGCCGAGCGTGAGGTGTGCACCGCTCTGGCCTCGAGGAGCGCTCCGGCGACCTTCAACGGTTCGCGGTGTGCGGCATACGGTTTGCCGTCGATGGTGACCGAGCCGGAGGTGGGGCGGTCCAGCCCGAGGATGAGTCGCATCGTCGTCGACTTGCCGGCGCCATTGGGCCCGAGAAAGCCGGTCACGATCCCGGGGCGGACGGTGAAGCTGAGCCGATCGACGGCCACCTTGTCGCCGTATTTCTTGGTGAGTTCGCGTGCCTCGATCATTGGTCCCTCGCTCCGTGGTCGCCTCGGCACAACGCTCTGGCCCGACGGTGCCGAGCCTCTGCCTGTTGGCTGGGCGTCGGCTGTGTCTTTGCCTCACGTTGGCTGTCGACCGTTGACCCAGCGGTGATGCGGGAGTCGACTGCCAGTCATGACCGATGAACGGGTGGGCAACCCGCGAGCCGAAGCGCCCTGGTATGCCGAGGTGGTCCTCTCGCCGCTCCTCGCGGCTGCGCGAGCGACCTGTGTGAGCTCGGTGCGTCGGGAGTTGGCCGCGGCCGGGCTCTCCGACATCCCGCCGCGTGGTCCCTTCGTCGTGGGGGCGATGGCCAACCTCGACGCCACCTGCACCGAGGCGTTGGCCGGGCTGCACCGCGCTCCGTCAGCGCAGGAGCGACTCCTCGGCGGTCTCGTGGCGCGGGGCTACCTGGCGCGCGAGGGCTCGCTCGCCACGACGGACGCGCTGGTGCTCACCGATCGCGGCCGTGCGGCGGCTGCGGCCACTCGCGATGGCGTCGTGGCCGTGGAGGAGGCTTTGGCTGCTCGGGTCGGTCCCGAGGCGGTTGCGTCGATGCGGGCCACGCTCGGTGCCCTTGTCGAACTCGGCGACGAGTGGCAGAAGGCCGAATCGGCCCAGCCACCCGACTGAGAACGGCCCGGCGTGACTTCCGCTGCAGATGGCTCAGCGGCAGTCGACGGCGATGGCCAAGGCCTCACAGATCTCTCGCATCCGGGCACCGGAGAGGGCGCCCAGTCGCTCGATCAGCATTGCCGTGGGTATCCCTTCAACCGAGTCCAAGGAGACGACGCACGGCTGAGGCACGGGATCGTCGCGAGGGTCGAGTTCGACTTCACTGGGCAGGCCGCGCATCGTGGTCGTGCAGGGGGCGACTACCGCCCGTCGTCGGGCCCGCAGGGCTCTGCTTCTGGACAGCACGACAACGGGTCGACGCCCGATCTCGGGGTGCTCACACCACCACACGTCGCCGTTCTCGGCAGTCATCGAGCGTGGTCCATTGCGCGGTGCCATGAGGCCAGGTCGCCCCATGCGTCCGGCTCCTCGAGGGGGTGGGCGCCGTACGCCGCCTCATAGGCGTTGTCGATCTCCCGAGCCCGGTGGGCCGCCAAGAATGCGCTCAGGGCCTCCTCGAGCAGCGAGGAATCCGTGGACGAGCCGTGTGCCTTGCGCGCAGCAGCAAGCAGTTCGGCGTCGACGGTGGTGCTCACGCGAATCTTGGCCATGCCACCATTATGCCACATTCATGGCATTAATCGTTTGCGGTCAGGACTTCTCAATCGGGAGGCCGGCGCCTTTCCAGGCGCTGAAGCCACCGGCCATGTGGGCGACGTCGTCGCGGCCCATGTCCCGGAGAGCGGCGGCCGCCAGGGCCGAGCGCCACGCGCTACCGCAGTAGAGGACGAGGGTGCGGCCGTCGTCCAGAGCGGGCTTGTAGTAAGGACTTTCGGGGTCGACCCAGAACTCCAGCATCCCGCGTGGCGCCCGGAAGGCCCCGGGGAGTTGGCCTTCCCGCTCGAGTTCGCGGGGGTCGCGGATGTCGACGATGAGGTATGCCGGGTCGTCCAGTTTGTCGGCCACGTCCGTCACGCTGAGCGAGGGGACGCGGGCGCTCGCCTCGTCGACGAGGGTGCGGGCGTTGCGGGGGAGTGGGTCACCGGGAGCGCGCGTCATGCCTTCCAGTAAACCCGTCGAGTGGTCACTTGGGGACGGAAAGAACCCCTTCTTTCCGTCCCCAAGTGACCACTCGACGGGGATGGCTCGGGGTGGGCAGACGCTCGGCCCTGCTCAGTCCATGAACCAGGTGCCGATGGCCCGTGCGGTCGGGGTCGCGAGCCAGCCCAGCACCCCAACTCCCAGAGCGACTGCCAAGGCGTGAGGCAGCCAACGGGAGCGGTCCGCGCGATGGCGCCACACGGCATACCCGCCGTGGAGGGCGCACCCCACGGCGACGAACGGCGCGGTGACCAAGGTGAGCATCCCGGCCAGCCGGAAAAGGCCAGCGAGCGCGGAGCCGCCGGTCACGGGCCAGAGGTCCTTCGGATCGTGGGCGCCGCCCGAGACCTCTTCGAGCGGGAGGTGCTGCAAGCCGTTGGCGTAGAACGGAAGCACGACGAAGACGGCCAGCGCGAGGGCTGCGGTGAGCGCAACCGTGAACGGCATCCACGACGGGATTCGTGTGCTCGCAGTGACCGCGGTGCGGGGCTGGGGTTGTGTCAGCGTCATGCCGAGCCCTCCTCGTCGGATTGCCGCCGCCGGACGAGCGAGTAGACGAGCCCGGCGACGACGCAGGTCACGAGGGTCAGGCCGAGGATCCACCAGCGTTGCGTCCAGTCCGTGGCCATGACGACCGGAGCCCAACCGGCGACGAGGACGGCGACCGACACGAGGAAGCCGAAGAAGACGCTGCGGGTGTTGGAGAGTTCGCGCTGTTGCTCGAGGGCGAGGGTCCGCTTGCTGACGTCGGCGATCTCGGACATGACGGCGACGAGTTCGACCTGGTCGGTGAGGTGTTCCTCGATGTCGCCGATGGTCTGGGAGCCCTCGGCGACGGTGGACGTGATGGACGCGGAGGTGCTGGCCGTCGGGTCGGTGGAGGGGTCAACGGTGTTGTTCGCTTTGGCCGCCACGACCTCCGGCTGCGCGAAGGACCAGTCGACGCCGGGAGCCAATTGTTCGACAACGTCGATCTGTTGGCCGAGTCTCCGAGCCACCCGTTGCAGGTTCTTGTCCTCGCGGCCGATCGGGCGGCGTCCGCCCTCACCGCCTTGTTGTTCGCGGGCATGCTTGAGCCCCTCGGCCAGTCGTTGCCAGCCGGACTGGTCCATTTGTGCCTCGACGCGTCGTCGCATCTGGGACATGAAGTCATGCAGGGCCGCGTCGAAGGCCTTCTGCTCGTCGGCATCGAGGATTCCGTTGTGTGGCCGGCTCAGTCGCTTGAGGTCCGCCACGGGGATGCCGCGCAGGGACTCAGGTGTGAACTCGGCCGGCAGGTCCTCCCGAGTGAGGGGGCCGCGGGGCCCGCTCATGGCTGCCACCCTGAGTCGCGGGCGCTGTCGAGCAGGGCGAGCAGATCCTTCTTGGCGCCCCCGACGAGGGCGTGGGAGCCGAGGCGTTCGAGGGTCAGGTTGATGGGGGTGCCGGTGGCGTTCTCGAGCTGGGCTGCCACGGCCAGCCGGGTCCCGTCGGGCAGGCGCCACCGAATGACCGGCATGGTGGCGGCGAGGTTCTGGCCGTGTGGGGCTCCGTGGGCCGCGGTCACTACTGCGGCCACGGCTTCGAGGGTAGCGAGCCGAGAGCCGGGGATGGTGCGCGTGATCGACGCCGAGAAGGTGCCGTCCGCACGCTGGCCGGGCAGTCTTCCCTTGCAAGCCTGTTCGAAGTCCACGGTGATGCCCTGCGCCCACCACGGATCCACGCCCTGCTCGTCGATGAGCCATCTGGCCGTCGAGGCATGATCCCAGGTCAGGGCCCCCGCCTCGGTCAGGAGGGCACGCCATGCCTCGTGGTCGCGACCGGTCGCGGCGCGCATCGCGTCGGCGCCCATGTTCTGCTCGAGTCGACGCACCATGCGCACATTCTTCCGCGCTCGCACCCGGTGCGCCACGGGTCGGCTATTCACGGCCTGACATCTGAACATGCTCACTACCGGGGCATGCCGCCGTGCGCGCGAGCTCAGGAGCCGACGAACAGGTGGTCCACGCCGAGCAGGTCGTAGGTGCGTCGAGCACGCAGGTCACGGGTCAAGAGGGTGAGACCGTGGCTTCGCGCGGCCTCGCCAACCAAAGCGTCGTAGACGGCTCCGCCCACGATCCCCATGGCGGCAAGACGCTGACGCAAGGCGGACTGGGCTCTGGTCGACAGCCACGACACCTCGGGGAAGACGCGGTCGATCAGGGCCGCGGCGCCTCCGGCCCCGATGGCGAGGTCGCCAGGGAGACGGGTCAGGACGGCATACACCTCGTATGCCGCGTGGCCGGCCAACGCGGGACGGTGCCGCTGCACTGCGGCAAGGCACGGCAGGTGCGCCGCGTGGCCCGCATCCAGTGCGGCGATCGCGACACTGGTGTCGACGGCATACGCCTCAGCGCTGGCCATCGTCGCGCCACCGCTGCACATCGGCGTCGGTCATGCTCGAACCGCCGATGGCCTCGATGACCGGCCAGCCGTCGACCTCGATGACGCGGCGGGTCGGGCGACGGATGGGCGTGAGCAGCAGGCCATCGCCTGTGACGGTGACATCGAACTGGGCCTCGGGAAGCAATCCCAGCTGGTCGCGAGCGTCCTTGGGGATGACCACCCGTCCAGCCTTGTCCAAGGATGCCAACATGGCATCCATTCTACCATTGGGCCCCCGGCGCCTTTCGCGCGAGGAATCGAAGAAAGTTGCCGGAGACCGGGAACATCTCGCCCCAGGTCAAAGTTGAGTCAATCAGACGCAAGTTTTGAGCGCTCCGTTTGCCACGGCATACCAAGTCTCTTAACTTGAGTGCAAAGTACTCAACCCCACGAAGGAGCACCACCCATGGCCCGTGCAGTCGGTATCGACCTCGGAACCACCAACTCAGCAGTCGCCGTCCTCGAAGGCGGCGAGCCCACCATCATCGCGAACGCCGAAGGCGGACGCACCACTCCCTCCGTCGTCGCCTTCTCCAAGGGCGGCGAGGTACTCGTCGGCGAGATCGCCAAGCGCCAGGCCGTGACCAACGTCGACCGCACGATCCGCTCGGTCAAGCGCCACATGGGCACCGACTGGAAGTCCCCGGAGATCGACGGCAAGACCTACACCGCGCAGGAGATCAGCGCGCGCATCCTCCAGAAGCTCAAGCGCGATGCCGAGTCCTACCTCGGCGAGACCGTGACCGACGCGGTCATCACCGTGCCGGCCTACTTCGACGACGCCGAGCGCCAGGCCACCAAGGAGGCCGGTGAGATCGCGGGCCTCAACGTGCTGCGCATCATCAACGAGCCGACCGCGGCCGCGCTCGCCTACGGCCTCGACAAGGGCAAGGAGGACGAGCTCATCCTCGTCTTCGACCTCGGTGGTGGCACCTTCGACGTGTCCCTCCTCGAGGTGGGCAAGGACCCCGACGACGGCTTCGCGACCATCCAGGTCAAGGCGACCAGCGGCGACAACGCCCTCGGTGGCGATGACTGGGACGACCGCATCGTGCAGCACCTGCTCACGACCGTGAAGAACAACACCGGTGTCGACCTGTCCAAGGACAAGATCGCCATGCAGCGTCTGCGCGACGCCGCCGAGCAGGCCAAGAA
>DAOLRO010000004.1:0-43726 GCA_035418665.1 Phycicoccus sp. | reverse complement strand
ACCTGCGACTCGAGGAAGGAGGTCTTGTCCTCGACGACGAAGACCTCCTCGAGGCCGCGCGCGAAGTCACGGACTTCGGCCACATCGAGTGGGTGGATCAGCCCGATCCGAAGCGCTGAAATGCCGTGGTCGGCCAGCACCTGGTCATCGGCCCCGACGTCGAGCAGTGCCTGGGCGAGCGAGTCATAGGCCGGGCCGGTCGCGATGAGCCCGAGACGAGGGTTGGGCGGGGAGAGGCGGACGACGTCGAGATCGTTCACCCCGGCATACGCCTGCACCATGGCCGCCCGCGGTCCCACGAAGTCAGCCTCGACGGCCACCACTCGCGCCGACCCGACGACCGGAGGACTCTGCGTGTAGGTCCAGGCCCGCTCCTCCCACACCATCGGCGGAGTCACTGGCTCCACCGAAGAGACCGAGTCGTCGACGACCCAGGCGCCATCGGCGACGTCCGCCACGATCTTCACGGCAACCGGTGTGCCACAGGCCCGCGACAGTGCCACCGCGTGGAGACCGAAAGTGACCACCTCGGTCGCGTTGCGAGGAAGTAGGACGGGAATGCCGAGCGCCGCAAGCGAACGCTCACTCACCGCCGGGACGGTCGAGGACTTGGCGGCTGGGTCGTCACCGACAAGCAGGACGACTCCCCCGCGCGGATGCACGCCATACATCGCCATGTGCCGCAGCGCATCAGTGGCGCGATCAACGCCGGGTCCCTTGCCATACCAGACCCCGACCACGCCATCGCGCTCCGTGAACCCGCCCGGCAACTCAATCTGGCTCCCCCAGACCGCGGTCGCCGCGAGTTCCTCGTTCAGCCCCGGCTGGAAGTGGATCGCGTTGTTGCGCAACACGTCCGGCATACCCGAGAGCATCTTGTCGACGCCTCCGAGCGGGCTGCCCTGGTAGCCGGAGACGAAGAAGCCGGTGTCCCGCCCGTGTCGGAGGTCGAGGGCGCGCTGCTCGACGAGGAAGCGTGCGATCGCCTGCACCCCGGTCAGCAGCGCTGGGGGTGACTCGGTCCGGAAGCGTGCGTCGAGGTCGTAGGCCGCCATGCAGCCAGATTAGGCGGGCCCGACACAAATCAGTCGAGTGAGAGCAAACGGCAGGTTTCGCGTACGAAACCTGCCGTTTGCTCTCACTCGACTGGTGAGGGTGCCGGTGTCAGTCCTCGGTGTGGCCCTGGTCGCGCAGGTCCATCGACTCCTGCAGCGCCTGGCGTGCGGCCTGTGCTTCTTCGCTCATGATGTGTCCTCTCGCTCCCGGGCAACGACGACTCGTTGCGGAGCTTGTGCGTGCTGAATGCTCAATGGCCCACGTCGTCGTGGGCCAGCCCCGGACTCTTTCCGCGGGATCGCCGCCGGGCCGAGGTCCTCATCGAGCCACGTCGTCGCCGGTCAGGTTGCGGACCGCGACGACATCCCCTCCAAGGTACGAGGACGTCCTAGCAATTCCGAGCCGGATCCCACATCGTGGACGGTGATCCGCCGCACACATCCCCCACTTCGCACCAGGCCACAGCCCACCAACGCGTATGCCGTGGGCCCACCCCGTGAGGTGAGCCCACGGCATACGACGTGGTGGCCTTGCGAAATCAGTCGAGGTCGGCGACGCGCACTGTTGAGGCGCCGATCTCCTTCTCGATGGCCGAGACGACATCGGCCGGGATCGCACTGTCGACGGTGAGGGCGACGAGGGCCTGACCGGTCTGGTCGTGCCGCGAGACCTGCATGCCGGCGATGTTGATGGCGTTGTCGCCGAGGAGCTGACCGAGTGCGCCGATGACGCCCGGGCGGTCGGTGTAGGTGTAGAAGACCATGTGCTGCGAGATCGGGATCTCGAGGTCGAAACCATTGATCCCGATGATCTTCTGGACCATCTTCGGCCCGGTGAGGGTCCCCGCGATCGAGACCACCGAACCGTCAGCCATGGTGCCGCGCAAGGTTGTCATGTTGCGGTAGTCCTCAGCGACCGACCCGGTGATCAGGCGGGTCTGGCAGCCGCGCTCCTGGGCGAGCAGCGGCGCGTTGACGAAGGTGACGGGCGTCTCGGTGACATCCGTGAACAGCCCTTTGACCGCGGCGAGCTCCCAGATGGAGACGTCGAACTGGGTGATCTCGCCGCGCGCCTCGACATCGAGCTGCACCGGCACGCCCCCGGCGATCGCGGTGAAGATCCGCCCCAGCTTCTCGACGAGATCGATGCCCGGGCGGACCTCTTCGGCGACCAGGCCACCGGAGACATTGACGGCGTCCGGCACGAGGTCGCCGCTCAGGGCCAGCCGAACCGACTTCGCGACGGCGATGCCAGCCTTTTCCTGTGCCTCGTCCGTGCTCGCGCCGAGGTGCGGGGTGACGACGACGGACTCGTGCTCGAAGAGCGGACTGTCCGTGCACGGCTCGGTCGCGAAGACGTCGAGACCGGCACCGGCCACCCGTCCGTCGGCGATGGCGATGGCGAGCGCCTCTTCGTCGAGCACCCCCCCTCGAGCAGCATTGATGATGCGCACCGTCGGCTTGACCTTGCCGAGGGCCTCCTTGCCGATGAGGCCGACCGTCTCGGCCGTCTTCGGCAGGTGGATGGTGATGAAGTCCGAGGTCTCGAGCAGCTCGTCGAGCCCGACCAGCCGCACGCCGTAGTGGCCGGCCTTCTGGGCGCTGGCGTAGGGGTCATAGGCGATGAGTTCGACGCCGAAGCCCTTGAGTCGCTCGGCCACGAGTTGTCCGATGCGGCCGAAGCCGACGATGCCCACCGTCTTCTCGAGGAGCTCGACCCCGCCGTACTTGTTGCGCTTCCACGCACCATTCTTGAGGGCCTGGTTGGCCGGGGCGATGTTTCGGGCGCTGGCCAGGAGCAGGCCCACGGCGAGCTCGGCAGCGCTGGTGATGTTGGAGGTCGGGGCGTTGACGACCATCACGCCGGCCTGCGTCGCGGCCGGGATGTCGACATTGTCGAGACCGACACCCGCGCGGGCGATCACCTTGAGCTTCGACGCCGCGGCGATCGCCTCGGCGTCCATCTTGGTGGCCGAGCGGATGAGGACCGCGTCCACATCGGCCAGGGCAGGGAGGAGCAGGGAGCGGTCGGCTCCATCCACGCTGCGCACCTCGAAGTCGGGCCCGAGGGCATCGACGGTGGCGGGCGAGAGCTCTTCGGCGAGGAGGACGACGGGTTTGGTCACGGCGGATCCCTTGGTGGCAGTAGCGGCCCCGCACGACGCGACAAACATGGGCGTATGCCGGGTGCGGGCTGTCGTGGCCGGGTCACGGTCCGTGGGGGTCCCGTGGCCCGAGGTGGCACGACGGTGTGCCGGTGCCCATCGTAGGACGGCGCCCAGCATGCGGACGCCTCCGCTCACGTGTTGGACGAGTGGTCCTCGTCACCGAGGATCTCGCGACCCTGTCGCTCGCCGCGCGCCGAGAGCCAGCGCGAGTATCCGATCGTCCACGCGAGAACGGCGAGCGCGATGAGGGCCCACCACCACGAGAGGTGACCGAAGGCGGCCTCGATCACTGCGAAACCGACAGTCGTGTAGAGCGTCGACCAGAGCAGCGCGCCAATGATCACGGCGGGTTGGAAGTTGCGCTGGGGCATCCGGAGCAGGCCGGCGGAGAAGTTGATCGCCGACTGGACGCCGACGGTCAGGAAGCCGATCGAGACCAAGGGCGGACCCATCCGGCGGACCCAGCGTTCGGCGGCCTTGATGGCAGGGGTCTCGGCGTAGCGCTTCCACTTGGTGTGTTCACTGCCGGACCGAGCGCCACGGCCGACCCAGTAGGTCGCGTTGCCGCGGGCGTAGGCACCCAGGGCAAGGACCGTGAAGACCAGCCAGACGGGCAGGCCCTGGAGGAAGCCCGGCAGGTTGCTCACACGGCGATTGTCACAGGTGCCGGAGCGGCGTCTTCCACCGACCTCCGAAGACCGCGGCCCCAAGCCATGAGTTGCTCGCGCTTCTGGACGGCGAGGACGAGGGCGGCGCCAGCGAGTGCCCACTCGACCCAACCCGAGGTGAGGATCTCCAACACTGCATCTCCGACGAGGGCCTCGACCACTGCCCAAGGTGCGGCGGCGACGACGAAACCCACGGCATACCGGGCCTTGTTCATGCCCGTCATGCCGGCGACGACCTGGGTCGCGGCAGCGAGGCCGGGGACGACATACGTGGTGGTGACGGCACGGCCGCCGAGGCGCTCGACCTTGGTCATGGCGGTCTGCACCGGGCCCTTGGTGAAGCGGGCGGTCAAGCGCTGGACGAGCGGACGGTCGACGCGGGTGGAGGCGCCGACGGCGTAGAAGAACGCGCCGCGCACGAGCGCCCAACCGAGCATCACGGCATACATGGCCCAGAGCGGCAGGTCGGCGAGTGCAGTGGTCATGACAGGAACGATGCCGCCGGGGGTTGTGGCGGGCCCATGGCTTTGCTGTGGCCTTCCTGTGGGCGTGGCTGGCCCGGCTCAGCGGGGGCAGACTGGGGAGATGCGCATCATCGTGACGGGCGGGATGGGTGACCTCGGGTCACGAGTCGTGGCCGACCTGACTGCTCGCGGTCATGAGGTCATGGCCGCGAGCCGACGCACTGGGGTCGATCTGGCCACGGGAGCAGGTCTGGCCGACGCCCTCGCCGGAGCGGACGGGGTCGTGCACTGCGCCACCAGCCCGGCTCGCCCCAAGGGCGTGGATGTCGGTGGCGCTGGGCGGATTGTCGAGGCCCTGCGGGCAATGGGTGAGTCGGCGGCACGGACGCACCTGGTCGGGGTCTCGATCGTCGGCTGCGACCTCAACCCGTATCCCTATTACCGGGCCAAGCACGCTGCCGAGGAGGTCCTTGCGGGCAGCGGCTTCCCGGCGACGGTGGTGCGGGCCACGCAGTTCCACGCCTTGGCGGCGTTTATGGCCGGGCTGCGGGTGGGACCGCTTGGGGTGCGGATCGGTGACATGGCGATCCAGCCCGTCGACATCGACTTCGTCGCGAAGCGACTGGTGGACCTGGTGACGGGCGGTGTGCCGGACGGATTCCGCCGGGCCACGGACCTCGCCGGCCCCGACCTGCTCGAGGTCGCCCAGATCTCGGCCCTGGTCGCTGCCCATGACGGGCGGCGGGCGACTCACCTGCTCCGCCTGCCGCCGCTCGGGGGCACCATGAAGTCCTTCTCGGAGCGGTCGAATGTGCCGTCCGGGCCGGTGGAGGTCGGCGGGATGTCCTTCGCCGAGTGGCTCGCTGGACAACCCCGCCCCCTCCCCCGCGGGCCGCGTCACGCCACGTGACCACCCGGCATACCCCGGGTTGACCAACGCGCTACGGCGCAGTAAGTGCCGCGTGCGCGAAACTTACTGCGCCGTAGCGCGAGCGAGAGCCAAGGTCAGCGGGCGGCGGAACCCTCGACGTAGTCCGAGTCGCGGTCGGTGTCGACCCAGGCCATGAGCTTGCGCAGCTCGCGGCCGGTCGCCTCGATCGGGTGGGCAGCACCCTTGGCGCGCAGCTCCTTGAACTCCACGCCACCCGCGTCCTGGTCGTCGATGAAGCGCTTGGCGAAGGCGCCGTTCTTGATGTCGGCGAGGACGGCCTGCATGTTCTCCTTGACCGACGGGTCGATGACGCGCGGGCCGGAGACGTAGTCGCCGTACTCCGCGGTGTCGGAGACCGACCAGCGCTGCTTGGCGATGCCGCCCTCGATCATCAGGTCGACGATGAGCTTGAGCTCGTGGAGGCACTCGAAGTAGGCGACCTCGGGCTGGTAGCCGGCCTCGACGAGGGTCTCGAAGCCATACATGACCAGTTGCGATGCGCCACCGCAGAGGACCGCCTGCTCCCCGAAGAGGTCAGTCTCGCACTCCTCGGTGAAGGTCGTCTTGATGCCGCCGGCGCGCAGGCCGCCGATGGCCTTGGCGTAGGACTTGGCGAGGTCCCACGCCTGGCCCGAGGCGTCCTGCTCGACCGCGACGAGCACTGGCACGCCGCGCCCGTCGACGTATTCGCGACGCACGAGGTGGCCCGGCCCCTTCGGGGCGACCATGATGACGTCGCTGCCGGCCTCGGGCTGGATGTAGTCGAAGCGGATGTTGAAGCCGTGCCCGAAGAGCAGGGCCGCGCCCTCCTTGAGGTTGGGCTGGATCTCGTTCGCGTAGACCGTGCGCTGCACCTGGTCGGGCGTGAGGATGACGACGAGGTCGGCTTCCTTCACCGCGTCGGCGACGTCGAGGACACGCAGGCCCTCGGCCTCGGCCTTGGCGCGGGACTTGCTGCCCTCGGCGAGCCCGACGCGCACGTCGACCCCGGTGTCGCGCAGGTTGAGCGCGTGGGCGTGGCCCTGGCTGCCGTATCCGATGACGGCGACCTTGCGCCCCTGGATGATCGAGGTGTCGGCGTCGTCGTCGTAGAACATGTCGGCCATGGTGGTGAAGCCTTCCTATTGCTTGTGGTTGCGTTCGTTGAGTTGAGGGTATGCCGTCCGCTCACCAGAGCGTCCGGCCGTCCGTTCGTTGGCCAGCCCGGTCAGGACAGACCCCTGTCTTTCCCCGCGACCTACCGTGCAGTACGTGGGGTCATCACCACACGTACTGCACGGTAGGTCGCATCAGGTGGAGGCGGATCAGGCCTTGGACAGGGTGCGGTCGGTGATCGAGCGGGGTCCGCGGCCGATGGCGACCATGCCGGACTGGACGAGTTCCTTGATGCCGTAGGGCTCGAGGACCTCGAGGAGGGCACGCAGTTTCTCGCTGTTGCCGGTGGCCTCGATCGTCAGGGACTCGGTGGCGACGTCGACGACCTTGGCCCGGAACATCTGGACCATCTCGAGCACCTGGCTGCGGGTCGCGGCGTCGGCCTTGACCTTGATGAGCATGACCTGACGCTGGACCGACGAGCCCGCCTCGAGCTCGACGACCTTGAGCACCTCGACGAGCTTGTTGAGTTGCTTGGTCACCTGTTCGAGCGGGAGGTCCTCGACGTCGACGACGACTGTCATCCGGGAGATCTCCGGGATCTCAGTCTCACCGACGGCGAGCGAGTGGATGTTGAAGCCTCGACGGGAGAAGAGCGCCGCGATCCGAGCCAGGACACCGGGCTTGTTCTCGACGAGGACGGACAGGGTGTGCTGTGACATGTCTGGGATCCTCACTCACTTGCCGTCATGGTCAGCATCGGGATCCTGTTCAAGGGCTTCTGACTCCTCACGATCCCATTGCGGCGCAGTGTCCTTCGCGACCTGGATCAGGTCGTTGCTGACCCCTGCGGGCACCATCGGCCAGACCATCGCGTCGCGGTGGACGACGAAGTCGATGACGACCGGGCGGTCGTTGATCTCCATCGCCTGACGGATCACGTCATCGACGTCCTCGGGGCGCTCACAGCGAAGGCCAACACAGCCATAGGCATCGGCCAGCTTGACGAAGTCCGGGATCCGGCTCCCGTCAGCCGACGTGTGCAGGTCGGTGTTGGAGTAGCGCTGCTCGTAGAACAAGGTCTGCCACTGGCGCACCATGCCCAGGCTGGAGTTGTTGATGACCGCGACCTTGATCGGGATGTCGTTGATCGTGCAGGTGGCCAACTCCTGGTTGGTCATCTGGAAGCAGCCGTCACCATCGACGGCCCAGACGACACGATCCGGCTGGCTGACCTTGGCGCCCATGGCGGCCGGCACGGCATACCCCATCGTCCCGAGCCCACCGGAGTTGATCCATGCGTTCGGCCGCTCGTAACGGACGAACTGCGCAGCCCACATCTGGTGCTGACCCACGCCCGCGGCATACACCGCCTCCGGCCCGGCGATCTCACCCAGCCGCTGGAGCACGTACTGCGGCGAGAGGGGCGCCTCACCCTCCTCGGGTTCGGTCCAGCCGAGCGGGAACATCTCCTTCCAGCCCGCGACACGCTCACGCCACTCGGCATAGTCACCGGCGTGACCGGCCTCCATGTCGGCGTCGACCGCATCGATGAGGTCGGAGAGCACGGCCTTGGCATCGCCGACGATCGGGACATCGGCCTTGCGGTTCTTGGAGATCTCCGCCGGGTCGATGTCAGCGTGGATGACGAGCGCGTCCGGCGCGAAGGTCGACAGCTGACCGGTGACCCGGTCGTCGAAGCGGGCGCCGATGCAGATGATGAGGTCGGACTTCTGCAGGCCGGTCACCGCGGGGACCGAGCCGTGCATGCCCGGCATGCCCAGGTGGAGTGGGTGCGAGTCGGGCAGGGCGCCACGTGCCATCAACGTCGTGACCACAGGGATCTGGGTGAGCTCGACGAAGCGGCGCAACTCCTCCGAGGCACGTCCGCGGATGACCCCGCCACCGATGTAGAGGATCGGCATCTTGGCAGCCGCGATGAGCTTGGCCGCCTCACGGATCTGCTTGCTGTGCGGGCGGATCACCGGGCGATAGCCGGGGAGCTCGATCCGCGGCGGCCACGAGAAGGTCGTCTTGGCCTGGAGCGCGTCCTTGGAGATGTCGACGAGGACCGGACCCGGCCGACCGGTGGAGGCGATGTGGAAGGCCTCGGCGAGCACACGCGGGATGTCCTCGGCCTTGGTCACGAGGTAGTTGTGCTTCGTGATCGGCATCGTGATGCCGCGGATGTCGGCCTCCTGGAAGGCGTCGCTGCCGATCGCCTTGGAGTTGACCTGACCGGTGATCGCGACCATCGGGACCGAGTCCATGAAGGCGTCCGCGATCGGGGTGACCAGGTTGGTCGCGCCCGGGCCAGAGGTCGCCATGCAGACGCCAACCTTGCCGCTGGCCGCCGCATAACCCTGGGCCGCATGGCCGGCACCCTGCTCGTGGCGCACGAGGATGTGACGGACCTTGGTCGAGTCGAGCAGCGGGTCATACGCCGGGAGGATCGCGCCGCCGGGGATCCCGAAGACGGTGTCCACGTCGAGGGCCTCGAGCGAGAGGACGAGGCTCTGGGCCCCGGTCACTTCCTGGGGTGCGCGGGAGCGGGTCTGCGGGGCCATCTCGGCGGGGGACGGAGTGCGGGTCTGGCGGCTGGCGCCCGGGGCAGCCGGAGCCGCCTTGATGTCGGTCATGTCGTCACTTCTCTTCGGTCCTGCCTTCACACGGAACGGGTCGGCCGTGTGTCCATGTCCCTGCCGCCACTGGTGTCACCACTGGTGCCACAAAAAAACCCCCGGTCCCGTGGCGAGGGACAGCGGAGGTGCGCGCCTGAGGTCGTGCCGGGTTCAGGCGCGCGGGGGAAGTACGAGAAGCAGGGCCACGCCCACACTCTCCCGAGCCGCCCCCGGGTGTGTCAACGGGCGAGAAGGCATTCCCACATGCCGGACGTATGCCGTGCGTCACCTTTTCGTGGGCGCCTCCCAGACAGTCGAGTGTCACCAAAATGCTGTCCCGAGCGCTCCGGAGAGCACTTTGGTGACACTCGACAGGAGGAGAATCAGGTCATGAGCCGTGCCGGACGGGTCGTCATGTTCAACGACGGGGACTGCGGCTTCTGCATGCGCTCTGCCGCCCACGTCCCCAAGCTCGGCGTCGACGTCGAGTCGCACACCCTCCAGACCGTGGACCTCCCCGCACTCGGCATCGACGACGCCCGAGCCCGCATCGAGATGGCGGTCATCGACGCCGACGGCGAGATCCAATACGGCCACCGGGGCTGGGCCGCCATCCTGCGCACCGGGGCACTCCCCTGGCGAGTGCTGGCCGCGGCCATGACCCACCCACCCTTCGAGCCCGTCGCCCGAGCCGTCTATCGCTGGGTCAGTGAAAACCGCGAGCGTATGCCGGGTGGCACTCCCGCGTGCGGCCTCCCCTGACCCGAGTTGGGTGCGCTGAGGTGGGTCATGACCCACCGGAACGCACCCAACTCGGTCAAGGGACGCGGCGGACCGCTCCGTCGGAGGCTGACGTCGCCATCGAGGCATAGGCCCGCAGCGCCGCCGAGATCGGGCGGTCGCGGTCGACCGGAGTCCACGGGCGCTCACGCGCCTCCTGCTTGGCGAGCCGCTCGGCCAACACGTCCTCGGGCACGTCGAGTTCCAGCAGGCGCGAGGGGATGTCGATGACGATGCGATCTCCAGTCTCGATGAGCCCGATCGGCCCCTGCGAGGCGGCTTCCGGCGAGATGTGCCCGATCGACAGCCCGCTCGTCCCGCCGGAGAAGCGGCCATCGGTGATGAGCGCACACTTCTGCCCCAGCCCGCGGCCCTTGAGGAAGGACGTCGGATAGAGCATCTCCTGCATGCCCGGCCCACCCTTGGGCCCCTCGTAACGGATCACCACGACATCCCCGGCGACGACTGACTTGTCGAGGATCCCGGCGACCGCATCGTCCTGGGACTCGAAGACGCGAGCGGTGCCCTCGAAGTGCCAGACCTCCTCCGGGACGCCGGCGGTCTTGACCACGCAGCCGTCCGGTGCGATGTTGCCGTGCAGGACCGCCAGTCCACCGTCAGCGGTGTAGGCGTGCTCGCGGTCGCGGATGCAGCCCTCGGCGGCGTCGGTGTCCAGGCTCGCCCAGCGGTTGGTCGTCGAGAAGGCCTCGGTCGTGCGCACGCCCCCAGGCGCAGCATGGAAGAGCTCCACCGCCGCCTCACTCGGCGAGGCAGCGCGAATGTCCCACTCCCCCAACCATTGCAAGAGCGACGGGCTGTGCACCGCGTGCACCTCGCGCTCCAACAGACCGGCCCGATCCAGTTCACCCAAGAGCGCCGGGATGCCACCCGCCCGGTGGACGTCCTCCATGTGGAACTTCTGGCTGTTCGGAGCCACTTTGGACAGGCACGGCACTCGGCGGGAGATGGCGTCGATCTCGGCGATCGAGAAGTCGAGGTCGGCCTCTCGTGCCGCCGCCAGCAGGTGCAGCACCGTGTTGGTCGATCCGCCCATGGCCACGTCGAGGGCCACGGCATTGCGAAAAGCCTTGGCCGAAGCCACATTTCGAGGCAACACCGACGCGTCGTCGTCGCGGTAGTAGCGCTGCGCGATCTCGACGACCAACCGTCCGGCCTCCAGGAACAAGTCCCGGCGTGCCGCATGTGTGGCCAGGGTGGACCCATTCCCCGGCAGGGACAGCCCGATGGCCTCGGTCAGGCAGTTCATCGAGTTGGCCGTGAACATCCCGGAGCAGGACCCACAGGTCGGGCAGGCCGACCGCTCGATCGCGTCGAGGTCCTCGTCGCTCACCGAGTCGTCCGAGGCCGCGATCATCGCGTCGATGAGGTCGAGCTTGTTGTGCGCAACGCCGTCGATGATCTTGGCCTTGCCGGCCTCCATCGGCCCGCCCGAGACGAAGACGGTCGGGATGTCGAGGCGCAGGGCCGCCATGAGCATGCCGGGCGTGATCTTGTCGCAGTTGCTGATGCAGACGAGGGCATCGGCGCAATGCGCGTTGACCATGTACTCGACCGCGTCGGCGATCAACTCGCGGCTTGGCAGCGAATAGAGCATCCCCGCGTGACCCATCGCGATGCCGTCATCGACCGCGATGGTGTTGAACTCCCGCCCCACACCACCAGCCTCGGCGACCGCACCGGCGACCAACTGCCCCATGTCCTTGAGGTGGACATGTCCCGGCACGAACTGCGTGAAACTGTTGGCAATGGCCACGATCGGCTTGCCGAAGTCATCGTCGGTCATGCCGGTCGCGCGCCACAGGGCGCGCGCCCCCGACATCATCCGGCCGTGGGTCGAGGTCCGAGAACGCAGTTCAGGCATGCCCTGATCGTCTCACCGTCGGCGACCGGCGCCCACCCTCGCCCGCCCAGCGGACGGCATACACACGGGGTATGCCGGGGCTCACCACCCGTGGTGAGCCCTCCGAGCGCTCAGGCGCGAGCGACGTGGAAACGGTCCAGGACGGCCGCGTCCGGCGACAGGTCCCGCCAGTGGCCCGAGAAGCTGAGCAGCGCGATGCCCGTCGTGGGGAAGCCGTGCCCCAGCGCCTCGTGGGCATCCACGCTGCCGTCGCCATCGGCGAGCAGTGAGGCCAGCGCCGGCAACCCGGGCGCATGAGCGATGACCATCACGACGTTGGCATCCTCATCAGCCTCCCGAATGACGTCGAGGATGGCCTCGGCCGACGCGTTGTAGAGGCGCTTGTCGATGCGGACATCGGCTTCGGAGCAGCCACCGGCCCAGATCGCCTCGGCAGTCTGCTGGGTGCGCACACTGGCCGAGCACAACACCTCGTCGATGCCGATGCCCAGGTCATGGAGCCAGCGTCCAGCGGCCTCTGCGTCCGCCACACCTCCTTCGGTGAGTTCGCGCGCGATGTCCGGGCCACCACTGAAGGGATCTTCGGCCTGGGCATGACGCAGGAGGACGAGGACTCGGTCTTCGGCTGCCGTGGTCATGCTCTGATCTTGCTCTGCCACGGTCGCCTTGTCAGCCCCACAGGAGCTCCGCCGCTTGTGAAAACCCTCGCACCGGCCCCCTGTGAGTTGGGTGCGTTGGCGTGCGCCCGGACCCACCCCAACGCACCCAACTCGTTCGACTCAGGGAGGTCACTCAGTTGACGACGTGGGCTGGGGACTTCCCTGCACCGATGAGCGCGAGCTGGGAGCGAAGCAGCGCGACCGCCCGTGGCCGGAATGCCGATGTGTCCCCGCCCACGTGCGGCGTGATGAGCACGTCGGGAGCCGCAAACAATGGGTGTCCGTCAGGCAGAGGTTCGGGGTCGGTGACATCGAGCCCGAAGCGCAGTCGCCCCGCGTGACGCAGGATCGCCTCAGTGTCCGCCACCGGGCCGCGGGCCACATTGACGACCAGGGAGCCATCGGAGAGTGCCGCGAGGAAGTCCTCGCCGATGAGACCGCGCGTGGCCTCGGTCAGGGGGACGACCACGATGACGACCTCGGCCTGCGGCAGCAGACCCGACAACTCGTCGATGCCATGGACCCCATCGACCAGGTCGTCACCGCCACGAGCCCTCGACGCCACGGCCGTCAACTGCACTCGGAAGGGCAACAGTCGGCGAGCGATGGCCTTCCCCACATTCCCGTAACCGATGAGCAGCACCCGCCGATCGGCAAGGGACGGGAGCATCTCCGGTCGGTCCCAACGGCCCTCGGCGGCCGCCCGGACCGCTCGCGGGATCCCGCGCTGGCAGGCCAGGGTCAGGGCCAACGCCAACTCGGCTGTCGAGTCGTCGTGGACGGACCCCGCATTGGACAGGGTCACCCCGGCTGGCAGCACCTCGAGCGCACCGTCGTAGCCCGCGGTGAGCAACTGCACGTGCCGGAGCCCCTCCACTTGGACAACTCGCCGAAGGGGCTCGACATCCACGACGTAGGGAGCGATGAAGACATCGAGACGATCGGGAAGTGCGGCGTGAGCGGACCCGTCGAAGACAAGGGGGTTGATCCCGGCCACGGGACCGACGTCCTCGATCCACGACCGGTCCGGAAAAGCAACGGTCATCATCCCTCGAGCCTAGGGCGACCAGTGGGTAAGTTGGGCTCAGCCAGTGCGCACCGGCGCGCGCTGCTCCACGAAGGGTGCAACACACATGTCCGCTCTCGACGACATCCTCGGCCAGCTGCCCATCGACCAGATCGCCCAACAGGTCGGTGCCGAGCCGCAGGACGTCCAGCAGGCTGCCTCCGCGGTCCTGCCCGCCCTTCTCGGTGGCCTCCAGGCCAACGCCGCCGATGGTGGCGCCGGGTCCCTGCTCGACGCTCTCGGCCAGCACGACAGCGACCTTCTCTCGGGCGGTGTCGACCTCTCCCAGATCGACACCAACGACGGCGCCGCCATCGCCAGCCACATCTTCGGTGACAACGAGGATGCCGTCGTCAACCAGCTCGGTGGTCTGGGCGCCTCCTCGGCCGGCGGCGGCCTCGGCAGCGCTCTCATCAAGAAGTTGATCCCGATCCTCGCTCCGATCGTCCTGTCGTACATCGCGAACCAGGTGTTCGGGAAGATGGGTCAAGGTGGCGGCGGCGCGAGCATCCCGACCAGCCCGTCACTGCCGACGCAGCCGAGCAGTGGATCGAGCGAGGGCGGTCCCGGGTCCTTGCAGGACATGCTCCAGGACGTCCTTGGTGCGGCCGTCGGCGGCGGCGCCGCTCAGGCGCCTGCCCCGCAGCAACAGCAGCAGGGTCTGCCGAGCGGTGGCAGCATCCTCACCGACATTCTCGGTGGCCTCCTCGGCGGCGGCCGCCGCTGAGGGCGATAGCCAGCCCACGGTATACGCAACAGCCTTGGCCCGGCACACAAGGGTAGGGCCCGGACCACATGTGGTCCGGGCCCTTCCTCGTATGCCGTGAGGTGCCTTCGTCGGGCGGCTCCCCTCCTGCTCGGCTCAGCCGTTCAGGATGGCCAAGATCTCGTCCTCCGTCGTCGCGGCCTCGAGGGCAGCGATCTGGGTCTTGTCGAGGAAGACCTTGGAGATGTTGGACAACAGGGCCAGGTGGTCATTGCCCGTGCCCGCGATGGCGATGACGAAGTTGGCCGTCTTGCCGGGCTTCCACTCGATGCCGTCCGGGTAGCGGACGAAGCTCATGGCGGTGCGGTTGACCGCTGCCTTGGCCTCGTTGGTGCCGTGTGGGATGGCGAGTTGGTTGCCCATGAAGGTCGACACCGAGCGCTCCCGCTCGAACATCGACTCCACGTAGGACGGCTCGACCGCACCGGCCGCCACGAGAAGTTCACCAGCCTCGCGGATCGCCTCATCCCTCGTGGACGCCGCTCCGGAGAGGACCACCCGGTCAGCGGTGAGGACCTCCGTGGCCGTGGCCACTCCACCGCCTGAACCTGCGCCAGCATCGGTCTCGTCGGAGCCTGCGACGGTCGCAACCGCGACCCCGGCCCCGGCGGCACCGGCACCCGCGGCACCGGCACCCGCGGCAGCGGCTGCGCCACCACCGTTGCTCACCTTGAGATGCTCGACGATCTCGTCATAGACCGGGCTGCCCATGAAGTTGTCGACCGTGTAGAGGGCCGCAGACGGAGCTCGCTGGCCGGCGCGGTTGGCCAGATCCTGGTGGGTGACCAGGAGGTCGACGTCGTCCTCAAGGTTGGCGATGGCCTTGTTGACCACCGTCACGTCCGTGAAGCCGGCGGCCTGGATCTTGCGACGGAGGACCGAGGCCCCCATCGCGGAGGAACCCATGCCCGCGTCGCAGGCGAAGACGATGCTCTTGACCGGACCGCTGAGGGCGGCCGCGCCGGCACCGGCAACACCCGCACCCGTGAGGGCACCGGCGACCGACGACTTCTTGCCCTTCATGGCCTCCATGGAGGCGGTGGCGGCGGACAGGTCGCCGTCGTCATCGCCCTTCTCCATGCGCAGCAGGATGGCGGCGACGATGAAGCTCGCTGCGGCGCCCAGGACGACCGAGAGGATGACCCCGACGAAGCTGTCCGGAGCAGTCTGCGAGAGCACCGCGATGATCGACCCCGGTGCAGCCGGCGCGCGCAGGCCCGAACCGAAGACCATGTTGGTCGCGATCTGCGTGGCGCCACCGGCGATCATCGCGAGGATGAGCTTCGGCTTGGCGAGGACGTAGGGGAAGTAGATCTCGTGGATGCCACCGAAGAAGTGGATGATCGCCGCACCCGACGCAGACGCCTTGGCGGCGCCCTTGCCGAAGAACATGAAGGCCAGAAGCAGGCCCAGGCCAGCAGCGGGGTTGGCCTCGAGGAGGAAGAGGATCGACTTCCCCGTCTCCTTCGACTCGTTCGTGCCGAGCGGCGTGAGCACACCGTGGTTGAGCGCGTTGTTGAGGAAGAGCACCTTGGCTGGCTCGATGATGATCGAGGTCACCGGGAGGATGTGGTTGGTCACCAGGAAGTGGATGACCTTCTCGAGCTGGTCAGCGATGAAGGTGACGATCGGGCTCATGATGAAGAAGCCAGCGATGGCCAGGATCATGCCCCAGATGCCCGCCGAGAAATTGTTGACGAGCATCTCGAAGCCCGGCTTGATCTTGCCGTCCCAGATGGCGTCGATCCTCTTCATGGACCAGCCACCGAGCGGGCCCATGATCATGGCGCCCATGAACATCGGGATGCTCGTACCGGCGATGACACCCATGGTCGCGATCGCGCCCACGACGCCACCACGCGTCTTGTAGATGTTGTAGCCACCCGTGAAGCCGATGAGCAGGGGCAGCAGGTAGGTGATCATCGAGCCGACGATGCCGCCATAGGAACTGCACGACTGGATGCCCTGGAGGGCGACCTCCTTGCCGTCAGGGCCCATGACCGTGTCGACACAGCTGGCGGCGTTGACGCCCCAGCCACCGATCTTGGCGACCCAGCTGTCGTCGGCGGTGCCGATACCCATCAAGGGCAGCCAGCCGACCTTGATGAAGAGCGAGGTGATGAAGCCCCAGGCGATGAAGGCGCCGATGTTCGGCATGACCATGTTCGACAGGAAGGTGCCGAACTTCTGCACATGAACTCGGGCTCCGCCCGCGGACGCTGATGTCGTGGACACGCGTACCCCTTCTCAAAGGACCGCGGCTCACCGTGAGGACGGGGCCAGCCGGTCAGTGCTCACATCCGCCTCCTTGCGAATGTGAGCAGGAGCATAGGGGTGAAAGCGTTTTTACGCGAGGGGTGCAGAGATCTGGTTTCGTCAATGTCCCAACATTCGGACATGTCACCGGTGCTGACGGGGATGGCCGCACGACGCGAGAGGCGCCTCCCGATCGGGAGGCGCCTCGACGGCATACCCGGTGGTGACCACCGGCGGCGGACGTCAGGGTTCGACGGTGACCTTGATCGCCTCACCCTTCTTGACGATGTCGAAGGCGTCGAGCACGTCATCGAGGCTGATGTGCTTGGTGATGAGGTCCTTGACCGGGACCTGTCCGGTTGAGATGTATTCCAAGGCACGCTTGTTGTGGTCCGGCGAGGAGCCGTTGGCGCCGTGGATGTGGAGCTGGCGGTAGTGGACCAGATTGCTGTCGCACTTGATGAACGGGTCGGTCTTGGGCAGGCCGCCGAAGAACGAGATCCGGCCCTGACGCGCGGCCATCGAGATCGCCTGTTCCTGGGTGACATTGGCCGGCGTGGCCGTGATGATGACATCGGCGCCGCGACCACCAGTGAGACGCATGACCTCCTCGACGACATCGACCTCGGCGGCGTTGATGATGTGGTCCGGCTGCACGGCGTCCGCCGACATCTGGAGGCGCTCGGCGTTGACGTCGACGAGCACGACCGGGCCGACCTTGTGGACGCCGCGGGCGATGCGGATGTGCATGCAGCCGATCGGGCCGGCGCCGAAGACGACCGTGAAGTCGCCCTCCTCGATGCCGAGCTGCTCCTGGGCGTTGATCGCACACGCGAACGGCTCTGCGGCAGAGGCCTCGTCGTAGCCCACGTTGTCGGGGATCCGGTTGAGGCCGTCGACCTTGAGCACCTGCTCGGGCACGATCATGTATTCGGCGAAGCCGCCGTCGTACTGGTAGCCGACGCTGGTCTGGTTCTGGCAGACCTCCATCCAGCCCTTCTGGCACTCGTGGCACTCACCGCACGGGACGGCCGCGATGCACTGCACCCGGTCCCCCACCTGGAAGCCACCCTTGGCGTCGGCGCCCACCTCGACGACCTCGCCAGCAACCTCGTGGCCCATCGTCGTGACGCGGGTGATGTTGACGTGCCCGTTGTTCAGGATCTTGACGTCAGTGCCGCAGGTCGAGCAGTTCTTGACCTTGATCTTGACCTCCTTGGGCCCACATTCGGGCTCAGGAACGTCCTCGACGCGGACATCACCGGGGGCGTAGAAACGCAGTGCCTTCATCGTGGAGTGCTCCTCATCCAAGGGGTCATGGGCGAAGCCGGGCTTCGGTGCTCACGCTAGCGCCCGGTCGCGCGGTGGGCGAGTGATGACCATCCCGTATGCCGTGGGCCGGCTTTCCCGGGCGGGCTCGTCAGCCGTTGTGCTGTGCGACGTTGACGACCTGACCATCCGGGGTCCGGACGAAGAAGCGCCGGATCCCCCACGGCTCATCGGTGATCGGGTGCACGATCTCGAACCCACGTCGCACCATCTCGTCGTGAGCACCCTGGAGGTCGTCGACCTTGATCGTGAGGGCCGAGTCCTCGGGCGCGCTCGCGTCCTTGGTCACGACCTGCACACAGGCACCCGTCTCCGGGGAACTGAAGCGCGCCACCCAGCCCTGGTTCATCGTGTCCTCGGTGAGCCCGAGGATCCCGAAGAACTCCCGGGCCCGCTCGACATCATCGGTGTGCAGATTGGTCAGGACCTCGATCGCCTTCATATCGGTCAGCCCTGGCCGAGCTTGCTCATGATCAAGGCGCGGGCGGCGGCGGCGTCGCCCTGGCCCTTGAGCTCCT
This sequence comes from Phycicoccus sp., assembly GCA_035418665.1. Taxonomy (GTDB): domain Bacteria; phylum Actinomycetota; class Actinomycetes; order Actinomycetales; family Dermatophilaceae; genus Phycicoccus_A. The sequence continues at coordinate 25,468 of DAOLRO010000004.1, read as the reverse complement.
TCATCACCTGACCGATGAGGGCGCCGGCCGCCTGGACCTTGCCCTCCCGGACCTTGTCAGCAACGTCGGGGTTGGCGGCGATGACCTTGTCGACCGCGGCCTCGAGCTGCCCCGTGTCCTGGACGAGTTCGAGCCCGCGCGCGTCGGCGACCGCTGTGGGCGACCCCTCTCCGTCGAGCACTCCGTCCCAGACCTGGCGGGCCATGGCGTCGTTGAGCCGTCCGCCCGTGACGAGGCTCTCCAACTCGACAACCGAAGCCGGAGTGACACCCAGCCCCACGGCATACGACGGCACGTCCTCGCCAGCCGCGTTGGCGCGACGAGCGATCTCACCGGACCACCACTTGCGGGCGCCAGCCGGTGTGGCTCCGGCGGCCACGGTCTCCTCGATGAGGTCGAGCAGCCCGGCATTGAGGACGTCGCGCATCTCGAGATCCGAATAGCCGTAGGCCGATTGGAGTCGCTTGCGGCGCTGGGCCGGTGGCTCGGGCAGGGTCGCCCGGAGCTCCTCGACCCACGCCCGCGAGGGTGCGATCGGCACGAGGTCGGGCTCGGGGAAGTAGCGGTAGTCCTCGGCGTCGGACTTCTCGCGACCCGAGGTCGTGATACCGGTGTCCTCGTGCCAGTGGCGCGTCTCCTGGACGACCGTGCCACCCGAGGCGAGCACGGCGCCGTGGCGGCACATCTCGTAACGGACGGCCCGCTCCACCGAGCGGAGCGAGTTGACGTTCTTGGTCTCGGAGCGGGTGCCGAACTTCTCCGCGCCCTTCGCCATGAGCGAGAGGTTGACGTCGCAGCGCATCGAGCCCTGCTCCATCTTGACGTCGGAGACGTCGAGGGCCTTGAGCAGGTCACGCAGGGTGGCGACATAGGCCTTGGCGATCTCGGGCGCCCGCTCCCCCGCACCGGTCATCGGCTTGGTGACGATCTCGATGAGAGGGATGCCGGCGCGGTTGTAGTCGACGAGTGAGTGGGTTGCGCCATGGATGCGACCCGTGGCGCCACCGACGTGAAGTGACTTGCCGGTGTCCTCCTCCATGTGGGCCCGCTCGATCTCGACCCGATAGGTCGTGCCGTCCGAGAGCTCGACGTCGAGGTGGCCGTTGAAGGCGATCGGCTCGTCGTATTGCGAGGTCTGGAAGTTCTTGGGCATGTCCGGATAGAAGTAGTTCTTCCGGGCAAACCGGCACCAGTCGGCGATCTCGCAGTTGAGGGCCAGTCCAATCCGGATCGCCGACTCGACACCCTTCTCGTTGACCACGGGCAGCGCGCCGGGCAGACCGAGGCAGACCGGGCAGGTCTGGGTGTTGGGCTCGGCACCGAACTCGGTCGCGCAGCCGCAGAACATCTTGGTGGCCGTGCCCAGCTCCACGTGGACCTCGAGCCCCATGACCGGGTCATACGCGGCCAGGACGTCGTCCCACGCCATGGTCCCGTCCATCGTTTCGGTCACCATGTCAGGCCTCCTTCGTGGTGGTCGGTGCGCCCGTGGCGAGGGATGGCGCGCGGTCGAGCAATGGCCCGCCCCACGACGCGACGAGACGTTGCTCGAGAGCGGCGCCCACGGCATACAACCGGTCGTCCTTCATCGCCGGGGCGAGGATCTGGAAGCCGGTCGGAAGTCCGTCCTCGTCGGCCAGTCCGCTGGGGAGGGACATGCCCGGGACACCGGCGAGGTTGGCCGGAATGGTGGCAATGTCGTTGAGATACATGGCCATTGGGTCGTCGAGCTTGTCGCCGAGTTTGAACGCCGTGGTCGGTGCCGTCGGGCTTACGAGCACGTCGGCGGCCTCGAAGGCACGGGCGAAGTCGTCGAAGATGAGCCGGCGCACCTTCTGGGCCGAGCCGTAGTAGGCGTCGTAATAGCCCGACGAGAGCGCATAGGTGCCCAGGATGATCCGCCGCTTCACCTCGTCACCGAAGCCCGCCTCGCGGGTCGCCGCCATGACCTGCTCCGCGCTCGGCTCGTCGATGCCCTCGGGCAGCACCCGCAGGCCGTAACGCATGGCGTCGAACTTGGCGAGGTTGCTCGAGGCCTCACTCGGCAGGATCAGGTAGTAGGCCGCGAGCGCTGCGGTGAAGTTGGGGCAGGAGACCTCGACGACCTCGGCCCCGGCGTCGACCAGGTGCTGCACCGACTCGTCGAAACGAGCCTGCACCCCGTCCTGGAAGCCCTCGCCCGTGAGTTCACGGACGATGCCGATGCGCATGCCCTTGACCTCGGCACGGCGGGCCGCGCCCACGACATCAGGCACGACGGCATTGATCGAGGTCGAGTCCATCGGGTCATGCCCGGCCATGACCGCGTGGAGGAGGGCCGTGTCGAGCACGGTGCGAGCGCACGGCCCGGCCTGGTCGAGGCTGGAGGCCAGGGCGATGAGCCCATAGCGGGACACCCCGCCATAGGTGGGCTTGGTGCCGACCGTCCCGGTGACCGCCGCGGGTTGGCGGATGGAGCCACCCGTGTCAGTGCCGGTCGCGAGCGGCGCCTGGAATGAGGCGAGGACGGCGCTCGACCCGCCACCGGAGCCGCCGGGGATCCGGTCGAGGTCCCACGGGTTGTGGCTCGGGCCGTAGGCCGAGTGCTCCGTCGAGGAGCCCATCGCGAACTCGTCCATGTTGGTCTTGCCCAGGATCGGCATCCCGGCCGCCCGCAGGCGCGCGACGACGGTCGCGTCGTAGGGCGGGATCCAGCCCTGCAACATCCGCGACCCGGCCGTCGTCGGCAGACCCTCGGTCGCCATGACGTCCTTGACCGCGATCGGCACGCCGGCGAGCTCGTGGAGGTCTTCGCCGTCGCGGCGACGACGATCGACCTCGGCGGCTTGGGCCAGGGCACCCTGTCCATCGACGTGGAGATACGCGTGCACGGCACCATCGACGGCGTCCGTCCGGTCGAGGTGCGCCTGCGTGACCTCGACCGCCGAGACCTCGCGGGTGGCCAGCAGGTGGGCGAGGTCGGCCGCGCTGGCCCGGGTGAGTTCGTTGGTCACTTTTTTCCTTGGGTATGCCGTGGGCTTGGGTCGTCGTCGGCGGGCCCGTCCGCTGTGGCCGGGCCTGCGCCGATCACTCCTGATCGAGGATGCGGGGCACCGAGAACCGCTGTTGGTCGACCTCGGGGGCTCCGGCCAGCGCCGCCTCGGGCGTCAGCGATGGCCGGACGACATCCGGGCGCGTGACGTTGACGATCGGCATCGGGTGCGACATGGGCTCGACCCCCTCGATGGGCGACTGCTGGACCGTCGCCACCGATTCGAGGATGACGCCGAGTTCGCCGACCATGCGGTCCTGCTCGGCGTCCGAGAGTTCGATGCGGGCCAGTCCGGCGAGGTGCCGGACGTCCTCGCGAGTGAGTTCAGCCATGGGTCGAAGTCTAGGTCGTGAGCCGCGCCGCCTTCGCCGACAGGTGGGCCGCTGAAGCAGCGCTGCCGTCGCTGTGGCCGTCAGGCAACAGCTCTGGCGCGTCGTCACCGCCACTTCCGGGACGCACAGGGAACGCAAAGGATCACCACCAGTTCCGGACAAGCGCGACCGACTCAATGGGTCTCACAACGGCAATCCACCCGGCCCGGATCTCCTCGGATCTCCGGCCAGCACCTCAAGGAGCACCACATGTCCCTCATCCTCATGGCAGCCGACCTCGTCGCGATCGCCGCGCTCGTCGTGCTCTTCCTCAGTCGGCACTCGCGCCGCGACCTGGTCGTGGCCTTCCTCGGCGTCAACATCGGCGTACTGGCCGTCTCGGCGGCTCTGTCGACGATGAGCGCCTCGATCGGCCTCGGGCTCGGACTCTTCGGAGTCCTGTCCATCATCCGGTTGCGCTCCGAGGAGCTGAACCAGACCGAGATCGCCCACTACTTCGCCGCCCTGGCGCTGGGCCTGATCGGCGGCCTTGGCGGCACCCAGCCGCTGTGGGCCATCGGCCTGATGCTCATGGTCTTGGCCGCCGTCTTCGTCGGAGACCACCCGCGCATGTCCAAGCGGACGGAACGCCAGGACCTGCTCCTTGACCGGGCCCACACCGACCGGGTGGCCCTCCGCGCCCACGTGGAGCGCATCCTCGGCACCGAAGTCTCCGACCTGACGGTGCGCCGGACCGACCTCGTCAACGACACAACGCTCATCACGGTCACGACCATCGCCCGGTCCCCGGCTGCCTTGGCGACTCAGTCGACGAGCCCTCGTCCGGCCTCCACCGCCAACCTCGCCACGACCGAGGTGACCCGGTGAACACCCTGACCCTCGTCGAGCCGATGGCCCCTTCCCTGAACGAGCCGGCACCCGCCAACGATGCACCCCATCCCAGTGCACACCACCACACCACCGCCCCCTTGGCCGGCACGACTCCCTTCGACGCCCTCACCGACCTCCCGTCCATCTCCTTGGAGGCCCTGGCCGAGCACGCCGAGCGACTGACCCGGGTGGACCGCAAGTACGTCGTCCCGGTCGAGGACGCGCCAGAGGTGCTGGCGGCAGTGCGGCCTGACGCGGTCGCTCTCGAGATCGAGGGCCGACGCTCATTCCGCTACTCCTCGACCTACTTCGACAGCGAGGACCTCCGCAGCTTCCACGACGGGGGTCGATCCCGCCGGCGCCGCTTCAAGGTGCGCACCCGGTCCTATCTCGACACGGGGGCCCACTTCCTCGAGGTCAAGACGCGCGGAGCACGGGGCACCACGGTCAAGACGCGTTGCGCCATGACCGGCCCGATCACCGGAGCCCTGGGCCCAGCGGAGATCGCCTTCGTCTCACACACCCTCACGGATCACGGCATCGTCGGTGTCGACGCGGCTCAACTCCTTCCCACGCTCACGGTCACCTACACCCGTCGCACCCTGGCCTTCCTCTCGGACGGCTCCCGGACCACCATCGACACCGACCTGACGTGGCACACCGGTGGTTCCGCTATCGAACTCCCCGGCTTGGCGGTCTTCGAGACCAAGGCCGGATCCACACCCACGGGTGTCGACCGCACTCTCTGGCGACGCGGACACCGGCCCGTGCGGCTGAGCAAATACGGCGCCGGCCTCGCGGCCACCCACCCGGACCTGCCCCACCTGAAGTGGCACCGCACCCTCGTCAACCCCCTGCTCGCTGCCGCGAGTTGAGCTCCCTCCCCGCCCAAACACCACGACCCAGGCATTTCACAGACACAAGAACCGAAGGACTGATCACCATGAAGACCAACCGCCTCGCCAAGGGCTTCGTCGCCCTGACCGCCGCCCTCGCCCTGACCGCCTGTGGCACGAGCATGGCTGCCGAGCCCAGCAGCACGAGCACCTCGAACTCGAGCGCCTCAACCTCTGGCACATCGACCTCCGCCACGGCCGGCACCTCACAGGCCTCGGCCACCACCGCGAGTTACGAGACGCACGCCCAGGCCGACGACGTCGACTACGACGCCAGCACCGCCAAGACCATCACCTTGGGCAGCGGCGACGTGACAATCACCGAACCCGGCACCTATGTCCTGTCGGGCACCCTCGCCAACGGTCAGGTGGTCGTGGACAGCGCCGCTGAGGGCAAGGTCCGCATCGTCCTCTCCAACGCGAGCATCACCAACTCCGATGGTGCGGCCATCGACGTCCGCGCGGCCGACGAGGTCGTCGTCGTCCTCGCCGACGGCACGACCAACTCCCTGACCGACGGCAAGGGCTATGACACCTCCGCCGAGGACGCAGCCGACGCGGCCCTCTTCTCTATGGCCGACCTGACGATCGGGGGCACCGGCAAGCTGACCGTGACCGGCAACACCGGCGATGGCATCGCCTCGAAGGACGGACTCGTCATCCTCGGCGCCAACATCACGGTCAAGGCGGCCGATGACGGCATCCGCGGCAAGGACTACCTCGTCATCCAGGGCGGCACCCTCGACGTGACCGCCGCCCAGGACGGACTGAAGTCCAACAACGAGACCGACGCCGACCTCGGCGACGTCGTCATCAGCCAGGGCACCGTGAAGATCTCCGCCGGAGATGACGGGATCCACGCCGAGGGTGATCTCGCCATCACCGGCGGCACCGTGACCGTGGCCAAGTCCAACGAAGGCCTCGAGGGCAGCACCATCACGATCGCTGGCGGGACCACTTCGGTGACCAGCTCCGACGACGGCGTCAACGCCTCCTCCGGCAGCGGCAGCACCGGCGGCGGCCAGCAAGGCGGTGGCGGGATGTCCAACGACGGCTCGTCACTGGTCATCAGCGGCGGCACCCTTGATGTGAATGCTGGCGGTGACGGCCTCGACAGCAACGGCACGATGACGATCTCGGGCGGGACGACGACCGTCGCCGGTCCGACGGGCAATGGCAACGGATCGCTGGACTCCAACGGCGGCATCACCTACACCGGTGGCACCCTGATCGCCGCCGGTAGTGCCGGCATGGCCGAGGCACCCGACTCGGGCAACTACGTCCAGTCCAATGTCAGCGCGGCTGCTGGCGCCACGATCGAGGTCGTTTCCGGCGGCACGGTCGTCGCGACCTACAAGACCGCCAAGGCCGTGGCGAACATCGTCGTCGCGAGCGACAAGATCGCCTCCGGCCAGAGCTACGACATCACGGTCAACGGATCGACGGCGGCCACCGTCACCGCGGGCCAGGCCACCCGTGGCGGCATGGGTGGTGGTCGCCGCCCCTGACCCCGACCTCGACGCCCGCTACGGCGCAGTAAGTGTCGCCCCAGCGACACTTACTGCGCCGTAGCGGGCGCTCGCGAGGACACGACCACACAAGACGTGGGTATGCCGTGGGCTCACCTTTCGCACGAAAGGTGAGCCCACGGCATACCGGCGTTTTCAGGCCTTCCCAGTCGTTCAATGAACCTGTGCCACAACGGTTTCCGACACATTTCTGATGCACGGATCGTCCACAGGAGGACCACAAGGTCGGGCCCTTGACTCTTCTCATGACGACCATGACCCCGCCCCAGCAGACCACCTCCCCCGCCCCGGCCGCGGCAATGCCGCCGGCCACGACCCCCCGACTCACGACCCGTCGCGCCCTCCTGGGCGGCGGCCTGGCCGGACTGCTCACGATCGGAGCCGGGAGCGGTTGGGCCCTCAACCGCTTCGTGATCGACCACGTCGAGGTGTCGAACGCCTCCACCGTCTCCTCAGGCACTGTCCAAGCCGTGGCCGCGAGCTCATCGGGTGCCTCGACCGCCACCACCTACGACAGTGACACCGCGTCCATCTCCATCTCGACGGTGACCACGGGCAGCGGGTCGAGCACCGTCACCTACTACGTCGCCGACGTGAGGATCACCGATGCGACGATCCTGCGCTCGGCCTTGGCCAATGACCAGTTCGGCGAGAACATCATTGCCAACCCCTCGGTCATCGCCGCACAGGTCGGCGCGGTTCTCGCCATCAACGGCGACTACTACGGCTTCAGAGACACCGGCATCGTCATCCGCAATGGCGTGGCCTTCCGCGATGCCGGTGCTCGCCAGGGTCTGGCGTTCTATGCCGATGGCTCCATGAAGCTCTATGACGAGACCACGACCAACGCCAACGCCCTTCTTGCAGAAGGGGTTTGGCAGACCTGGTCCTTCGGTCCGGGCATCGTCGAGGGTGGCAAGGTCATCGCCGGGATCGACTCGGTGGAGATCGACACCAACGTCGGCAACCACTCGGTGCAGGGCAACCAGCCACGCACGGGCATCGGCCTCATCGACACCAACCATCTGGTCTTCGTCGCCGCTGATGGCCGGAGCTCCGGCTACAGCAAAGGGGTGACGATGACCGAGTTCGCGCAGATCTTCGCCGGCCTCGGCGCCCAGGTCGCCTACAACCTCGATGGGGGCGGCTCGACGACGATGGTCTTCAACGACACGCTCGTCAACAACCCGCTCGGCAAGGGCCAGGAGCGGGGCACCTCCGACATCATCTACATCGCGGGCTGACCGGGCACCGCCATGGACGTCGACAACAAGCCGGCCACCCCGGTCGTCCTCATCCCGGCCTACGAGCCGGGCGCCACCCTGCTTCGCCTGGTCGAGGACCTCCACGGCGCACGGTTGGGCCACGTGGTCGTCGTCGACGACGGGAGCGGCCCGGCCTACGCGCACCTCTTCGCAGCCGTCGCGGCCGTCGGTGCCACCGTGCTCACCCATGAGGTCAACCGAGGCAAGGGCGCGGCGCTCAAGACCGGCTTCGCGCACGCGCTGGCCGCACATCCTGGAGCCGATGTCGTGTGCGCCGACAGCGACGGACAGCACAGCATCGTCGACATCGGGCGGGTCAGCGAGCACCTGCGGACCAGTGGCGCCCAGCTGGTCCTGGGCGGTCGACGCTTCACCGGCGACGTTCCCGTGCGCAGCCGCTTCGGCAACGCGGCCACCCGCCACGCCTTCGCCCTGGCCACAGGGCGACGGGTCCACGACACCCAGACGGGCCTGCGCGGCCATGCGGCCGCCACCCTCCCCTGGCTGCTCGACATCCGGGGCGATCGCTTCGAATACGAGCTCCGGGTCCTGCTCGCCGCCGCCCACTCCGGGATGCGCATGGAGGAGATCAAGATCGAGACCATCTATCTCGAGCACAACGCCTCGAGCCACTTCCGTCCGATCCGCGATTCCCTCGCGGTCTGGGGACAGTTGCTCGCCTTCACCGGCTCCTCCCTCATCGGGTTCGCGGTCGACCTCGCGCTACTCGCCGTGATCTACCCCCTCACCGGCAGCCTGCTCGCCGCCGTCATCGGCGCCCGGCTGGTGAGCGCCACACTCAACTTCTCGCTCAATCGTCGCTTCGTCTTCACGCGCGGCCGAGAGGTCCCGTTGGCCCGGGCCGCCTTCCGGTATGCCGTGCTGGCCGGGTCCGTGCTCACCGCCAACGTCCTCCTCATGGAGTCGCTGAACCTGATCCTGGGCTCACTCGTCGCCGCCAAGGTGCTCACGGAACTGACGCTCTTCACGGCGAGTTTCCTGTTGCAGCGCACCGCGGTCTTCCTGCCGACGCGGGACGCGAGCACGGATGAGCGGCCGACCGGTACGCCCTCATGTTTGAGGGATCTCGACACGCAGGGGATCGTCGATCACGGCCTGCGTGTCGAGACCCCTCAAACAGTGGCGCAGGCCACGCCCCTTGCCGCTCCCTGACGTCGCACCTGAGCAGTAGCGTCGGTGAACATGCGGCTGCTCCATCTCTCCGACACTCATCTGCACGAGCTCGATGCGGTCACCTTTCACCCCGAGATCGACCCTGCGGCTCGACTCGACCTGGTGCTCGAGGCCGTACGCCCCTACGCACCCTTCGACGCCATCATGCTCACCGGTGACGTGTGTGACGACGGTTCGACCTACGGAGCCGACGGTGTCCGCGACCGGCTCGCCAAGGCATACCCCGGCGTTCGGGTGATCGCTGTCCCCGGCAACCACGATCGGACGGAGGTGGTTGAAGCCACCTTCGACCCCGCTCCGGTGCGCGTGGGTGGCTGGCACGTGATCCCGGTCAGCACCAACGTGCTCGGGCAGACCGAGGGTGAGGCCGGGCCGCCGGCGGAAGCCCTCGCCACAGCTTTGGCCGAGGGCGGCGACGAGCCGCTGCTCATGCTGCAGCACCACCCGCTTCGGTCGAACAGCACGCACGAGTGGTTCGTGCTCAACGAGGTCGAGCGTCTTGCTGCCGCGGTCGCCGATGTGGCAGCGACCCACCGACCCCTCGTGCTCCTGACCGGCCACACGCATCAGGCCTTCCAGTCCCTTGAAGGCTCGGTCCACCACATCGGTGCGCCATCGACCTATTACGCCATCGAGCATGACGGCAACGACTGGCGGTTCGCCGACGAGGGCACCGGAGCGCTGATCATCGAGCTGGGTGACCGCGCGGTGGAGTCGGTCACGCTCATCCTCGCCTGAGTCAGGCCTCGCCGGTCGCGAGGAGGCGGAGGAAACCCGCCTCGTCGAGGATCGCCAGCCCCAACTCTCGGGCCTTGGTCTCCTTCGACCCCGCCCCGGGACCCACGACGACGAAATCGGTGTTCTTGGAGACCGAGCCGGCAGCCTTGCCGCCACGCATCAGGATTGCCTCCTTGGCCCCGTCCCGACTGAAGCCCTCGAGCGACCCCGTCACGACGACGGTCTTCCCCGTGAGGGTCTGGTCGATCGACTCATCGACCTCGTCGACCATGCGGACTCCGTCGGCAGCCCACTGGTCCACGATCGTCCGATGCCAGTCGGCGTCATCGGCATCGAACCACTGCCGCACCGCCTCGGCGATGACACCGCCCACCCCGTCGACCACCGAGAGCTGCTCGACAGAGGCATCTCGGATCGCCTGCATCGAGCCGAAGTGCTGGGCCAGCGCGCGCGCGGCCGTCGGCCCGACATGCCGGATCGAGAGGGCGACCAACACCCGCCACAGCGGCTGGTGGCGTGCCGACTCAAGGTTGGCCACGAGCTTGGTCCCGATGGCGGACAGCACCCGACCGTCGACCACACCGTCGGCAGGATCGGTCTTCTTGGCCGCCCGGGTGAAGAGCGGGACGCGAGCCAAGTCGGCGTCGGTGAGGCCGAAGAGGCGACTCTCATCCTCGAGCACCCCGGCCTCGAGCAGGGCACCCGCTCCCTCCCAGCCGAGCGCCTCGATGTCGAAGGCCCCGCGACCTGCCAGACTGCTCAACCGCTCACGCAGTTGCTGCGGACACGAGCGCGAGTTGGGGCAACGGATGTCCTTGTCGCCCTCCTTCTCGGGCCGTAGCGCTGTGCCACAGGACGGGCAATGGGTGGGCATGACGAACTCGCGCTCGCTGCCGTCACGCAACTCCACGACCGGCCCCAGGATCTCGGGGATGACGTCACCGGCCTTGCGCAGCACCACCGTGTCGCCGATGAGTACTCCCTTTCGCCGCACCTCGTCGGCGTTGTGCAAGGTGGCGCGCTCGACCGTCGAGCCGGCCACCACGACCGGCGCCATCACCCCGAAGGGCGTGACCCGGCCCGTGCGCCCGACACCCACCTGGATGTCGAGGAGTTTGGTGTTGACCTCCTCGGGCGGGAACTTGTAAGCGATCGCCCAGCGCGGGGCTCTCGAGGTCGCGCCCAGTTGCCGTTGGACCGCGATCTCGTCGACCTTGACGACGACTCCGTCGATCTCGTGCTCGACGTCGTGCCGGTGCTCGCCCGTGCGCCTGATGAAGGAGAGCACCTCCTCGATCGTGCCGAGGACGGCGTAGTGGCTCGACGTCGGCAGTCCCCAGGACTGCATCAACTCATAGGCCTGCGACTGCCGCGTCAGGTCGAAGCCGACCCGCTTGCCGATTCCGTGGACGAGCATCCGCAGGGGCCGGCTCGCCGTGACCCTCGGATCCTTCTGGCGCAGGGAACCCGCAGCGGCATTGCGTGGGTTGGCATAGGGCGCCTTGCCCGCCTCGACCTGCGCGGCGTTGAGTTCGGCGAAGGCCTCGATGGGAAAGAAGACCTCGCCACGGATCTCGACCAACTCCGGCACATCCTCGCCCGCCAACACCTCCGGGACACCGGCCACAGTGCGCAGGTTGAGGGTCACGTCCTCACCCGTGCGTCCGTCGCCCCGGGTCAGCGCGCGGACCAGACGGCCACCTTCGTAGAGCAGGTTGACGGCCAGGCCGTCGATCTTGAGTTCACACAAGAAGTGGTATGCCGTGCCGCCGGCTTCCCGGGCGACGCGGGCTGCCCAAGCGCTCATCTCCTCAGGGCTGAAGGCATTGTCGAGACTGAGCATGCGCTCGAGGTGGTCGACGGAGACGAAGTCGGTCGAGAACACCGCTCCGCCGACCTGCTGCGTCGGGGAGTCAGGTGTGCGCAAGCCCGGATGTGCTTCCTCGAGCGCGTTGAGGCGCCGCATCAGGGTGTCGTACTCGCCGTCACTGACCGTGGGTGCGTCCTTGACGTGGTAGGCGAACTGATGAGTGCCGGCCTGCTCGGCCAACTCGGCCCACTCGTGGCGGATCACGTCCGGGATCGGGTCCCCCGAGTCGGCCCGGGTGGTGGCTGGGTCATCGGCAGCAGTCGAACTCACTGGCTCATCCTGCCGCACGCCACTGACACCCGCGATGGTCTGGCGTGGCGTCCTTCCACTATTACGCATTGTGCAGTAGTGTCCGACCCACAGGACCGAGCAGGGGGTTGCCACCATGTCCGATCATCCGTCCTCGCGCGATGAGTCCGTCGCCCGCGTGCTCGCCGCCTTCGATGGAGACGTCGATGCCGCTGTCGCCGCCCTGCGCCAACGTGCCGTCACCACGGAAGGCGAGCGGACGGCATACGCCACGCCCGCTCCTCGCCCAACGAAACCGGCACGACCGCGCACGGGCAGGGTCATCGTCGAGGTGACCGACCTCCGCAAGACGTACTCCATCGGCAGGCAGCGGGTCCAGGCCCTCGACGGCGTGTCCCTGACGATCGACGAGGGCGAGTTCGTGGCCCTGGTCGGCGCGAGTGGTAGTGGAAAGTCGACGTTGCTCCAACTCATGGGTGGCCTCGACAAGCCGACCAAGGGTCGCATCGTCATCGATGGTGCCGACATCGGGCGAATGCGCGACGGCCGCCTCTCGACCTTCCGCAACAAGACGATCGGATTCGTCTTCCAGTTCTTCTACCTCCAGCCCTTTCTCCAACTCGTTACCAACACCGAGGTCCCCGGGATGTTCGCCCACGAGCGCCGCGCGAACCGCCGCCAACGGGCTCTCGGGCTCATCGACCAGGTCGGGCTCAGTGACCGGGCCCGGCACCGACCGCGGGAGATGAGTGGTGGCCAGATGCAGCGAGCAGCCATCGCTCGAGCCCTGCTCAACCAGCCGAAACTTCTCCTGGCCGACGAACCGACCGGCAATCTCGACAGCGCCACCGGGGCCAGCATCATCGACCTCTTCGAACGGATCCGCGACGAGCGCGGCACCACGATCGTCATGGTCACCCACGACGAGGACATGGCTGCTCGAGCCGACCGGCTGATCCGGCTCAGGGACGGGCTGATCGTCCCGGACCCGATCGGAGAGATCGGGGGCACGACTTCACCGGGCGGGGTCACCGCACCTGCGGGTGAGGGCGAGGTCGTCGCATGATCGGGCCACTCGATGCGATCACCTTGGCGCGCACCAAGATTCGCTCCAAGCGGCTGCGCCTGCTCATCACGACTGTCGTGTCGGCGCTCGTCTTCGGTGTGATGGCGGGGCCACCGTTCTGTTCGACGGAATGGCCTCGAGCCTGACCGCCTTCGGGCGCCAGAACCTCAAGGGCCAATATCTCGTGCAGGGCGCGCAGAATCCCGCGCGCATGTACACGTCGGGCCCGATGACGATGGCCCCGAACGACCCGACGCTGATCGCCGAGGTCCAGGCGATCCACGCGACCTACGTCGCCGAGCGCAAGGCAGCGGCCAAACGCCTGGGCATCACCGACTACGACGAGCGCAGCGAGATCCCTCCGGTGGTCGACGACCCGAACCCAGGGGTGCCCGCCGAATACCGGCGGACCGTCAATCATTCGTCGGTGGCCTACGGACGATGGCTCAAGGCAAAGCTGGCCGAGATGCCGGTCGAAGCAGCCGACGCCGTCGCCTTCCAGACCTTGGTGGCGCCCTATGGCGCGACGCGGGTCTACGAAGCACGCAACCTTGCCCACCTGCAGCTCCGACTGCTCGTCGACGGCAAGGAGGACCTGACCAAGGTGACCAACTCGATGGCTGCGGGGCCAACGGCCGAACCCACAGCCCAGGACAAGGTCATGCAGACCGCGTTGGGGAATGGGAGCTTCACCGTCGTCGACGACCAACTCGTCCAGAACTATCTCGTCGCTCCCAACGCGGCACGAGAGGCAACCCAGGGCGTGCCGGTCCTCGTCACCGTCGAGGACGCGTTGGCCGTCTACGAGAAATCCCTGTCGCTCCCCAAGCGGCCCACCAGCCCCAAGGAGCAGATCCAGTGGTTCACCTCGGTGCGCGACAAGGTCAACGGCGCCACCTTCATCAGCTGCTACCGCAATGCGGCTGAGCAAGGTCGAGTGGAGCAAGCCCGCGTCCAGGCCAACGAGAAGGAGGCGAACAAGAACAATCGGGACTGGGTGCGCCCCAGCCTCGAACTGGCGCTGCCCACCTCACCGTGCGGGATGGTCACCGTGGCTCGCGACGTCCGAACGAACATCGAGAGGTATTCCGAGGCCAGCCGCCTCGCCTTTGATCGCGAGTTCACCCCCCAGGAGGAACCCCTCGCGGAGCCGGTGACCTTTCAGATCGTCGGGCTGCTCCCCTCGACCTCCCCGACCCTGTCCGGAGTCGACTCGGTGCTCGCGAGCATGCTGTCGACCAACTTCGGGTTCGGTGCCGTGATCCCCGAGCAGCTCTGGCAGTCTCTGCCGACCGAGTTGCGTCATGAGGCCCTCTTCGCCAAACCGGCGCAAGTGGACCCCACGTCAGTGATGTGGGGCGGCAACCAGGGTGACACCCACCTCGCAGCCTTCCCGACCGTGGACAAGGCACGGTCGGCCGTCCGGGCGAACTCCTGCACGATGAACTGGTCGCCAGTCTGCGAGACGATGCCCTTCCAACTCGCGACCTACGGCTCCAACTACCTCGCCGTCGACGACATCACCACCCAGTTACGGCCGGTGATCATCACCTTGCTCATCATCACCTTCACCATCGCGACGATCATCATCTGGGCGATGATGGGCCGGGTCATCGCCGACTCCCGACGGGAGACCGCGGTCTTCCGAGCCATCGGGGCAAAGCGCTCCGACATCGTCGCGGTCTACCTCACCTACTCACTGTGGGTCGCCCTGCGGATCGTCGCCTTCGCCGCACTCATCGGTGCCGCCATCGCGATCGCCATCGAGGTCTTGTATGCCGATCGGGCCACCACCATCGCCAGACTCGCCTATGGCGTCTTCACCGACGATCCGACCTTCACCTTCATCGGGCTGCGCAGCCCTGTGCTGTGGGGCATCCTCGGCGGCATCGTGGCCATGACCCTCGTCGCGATCACTCCTCCGCTCCTGCGCAACATCAGACGCAACCCGATCAAGGACATGCGCGACGAATAGTCGCAGGCCTTGGGGGGATGGGGCCTAGCCAAGCCCACGGCATACGGGTTGGATGGTGGGTGACCCCACCAACGCCACACGGGAGCAACTGTCGTGACCAATCTCGCCACCTTCCTCACCGATGCCGCAACTGACCACAGCACACGCCCGGCACTGAAGTTCATGGGCAACGACATTTCGTATGCCGGGCTGGCCGGCATGGCAGCCAAGGTCGCGGGGGCGTTGCGGGAGAACGGTGTTCAGCCGGGAGATCGCGTGGCGATCATTCTGCCGAACGTGCCCGCGTTTCCCGTCGTGTTCTGGGGTGTCCTGCTCGCCGGCGGGACCGTGGTGCCGATGAATCCGCTGCTCAAGGCTGGCGAGATCGACTACTTCTTCACCGACTCCGGGGCCAAGATCGCCTTCGTCTGGCCGGATTTCGTCGCGGAGGCAGTCAAGGGCGCCGCAACGTCCGGCACGGTGGTGATCGAATGCGGTCCGCTCGGTCCCGTGGAGGGGAAGCTGACGGACGGGACCCCCATCACCGAGCCTGTTGCGCGCGCCGACGAGGACACCGCAGTCATCCTCTACACCTCCGGCACGACCGGCCGACCCAAGGGCGCCGAACTCACCCACAAGAACCTCCGCCTCAATGCCGAGCGTTCGTCCACCGTCATCCTCGACCTCAACTCCGAGGATGTGGTCTTCGGTGGTCTCCCCCTCTTCCATGTCTTCGGTCTCGTCGTGGGCCTGGTGTCGGCGACGCGAGTCGGAGCAGCCCTGGCGATCATCCCCCGCTTCGAACCCAAGCCGGCCATGGACCTGATCTCGGGCGAGAAGGTGAGCATCATGCTCGGGGTACCGACCATGTATGCCGCGATCCTCAATCATCCCGACAACGCGACCATGGACACCTCGTCCCTGCGGACGTGCGCCAGCGGTGGTTCAGCGATGCCACTGGAGGTCATGCGCGGCTTCGAGGAGAAGTTCGGCTGCGTGATCCTCGAGGGCTACGGCCTGTCCGAGACCAGCCCGGTCGCCTCCTTCAACATGCCCGATCGCGAACGCAAGCCGGGCACGATCGGTGTCGCCATCCCCGGCTGCGAGATGCGCTGCGTGGACCTCGAGGGAAACGAAGTGCCGATCGGCGAGGTGGGCGAGATCGCGATCCGGGGCGACAACGTCATGAAGGGTTACTGGCGCAAGCCCGAGGCGACGGAGGAGGCCATCCCGGACGGCTGGTTCCGCACCGGAGATCTGGCCACGATGGACGACGAGGGCTTCTTCACGATCGTGGATCGGAAGAAGGACATGATCCTCAGGGGCGGCATGAACGTCTATCCGCGCGAGGTCGAGGAGTTGCTCTACACCCACCCCGACATCCTCGAGGCCGCCGTTGTCGGCATGCCGGACGAGCTCCTGGGCGAGCAAGTGGGTGCCGCGGTCGCTCTCCGACCGGGAGCCACGGCCACGCCGGAGGAGATCGTCGCCTGGGCCAAGGAGCGGATCGCCGCGTACAAATACCCGCGCACGGTGTGGATCGTGGAGGAACTGCCGAAGGGGCCCACGGGCAAGATCCTGCGCCGGGAGGTGCACGCCCCAGCGTGAACCGTCACCAGCCCTGACCCGGCTCAGGCGGCGCGCGTCCGTGCACGGAGGGACGCCCAGCCGGAAGCGGGCCGACCGACGATGAGCGCCGCGGCCAGCACCAGGACGAAGCCACCCAGCTGGAAGAGCCCGATGTGCTCACCGAGGACCAGGACGCCCAGGAGCACCGAGACCACCGGGATCAGGTAGGTCACGGTCGAGCTCACGACCGTTCCGGCATCCCGCACCACGTCGAACTGCAGCATGTAGGCCAACCCCGTGCCGACGACGCCCAGCACGAGAGTGGTCCCCAGCGCCACCCAGGCATCGTGCGTGGTCGCCGAGTCGTGCACCGACCAGGGCAGGCGCATCTGCCCCCGGTGCAGCAGCCACCACACGAGCTCGACGACGACCATCTGCACCGTGCCGCACACCAAGAGGGCCGTTGGCTGCGAGAGCCCCCCGAGGTCGGCATGGGCCAACGTCCTGCGGACGTAGGGCCAGCCCAGTCCATAACACGCACCGGCCAACAGCACGATCCCGAAGCCGACCGGGTCGGGCCGTCCGATCGTGTTCCAGGGCTCGGAGATGACGATCACCCCGATGAAACCGAGAGCGACGGCGAGCAACTTGGTCCGGGTCACCTTCTCACTGGGCAGGAGCAGCAGCCCGAAGATGACCATCGATACCGGCGTGATCGAGTTGCCGATCCCCGCGAGAGCCGACGAGACCCGGGTCTCGCCGAGCGCGAACAGCGTGAAGGGCACGGACGTGAGGAAGATCGCGGCCGTGAAGAGGTGCAGCCACGTCCGGCCGCCTCGCGGAAGCCGGCCGCCGGTGACGCGCAGGAGCACGAGCAGGATGACCGCGCCGCTCGCGATGCGCAGGCCGGCAATCTGCACGGGCTCCAGCCCGCGCAGGCCGTACTTCATGAGCAGGAAACTCGACCCCCAGATGAGGGCCAGGGCAATGAACTTCACCTGCCATGGGATTGTCGACTCGGATGTCATCGCTGTGCTTCCTCGCTGAGTTCTCGGGCGACGTCGATCGCCATCCGGTGAACGTCGTGGGCCCCCTTCGGTGTGAGTGCGGCCAATCCGCACGCAGGGGTGATGGTCAATTGGGCGAGCGAGTCCGCTCCCAGCCCGGCCCGCTCCAACCCATCGCGTATGCCGTGGGCCACCTTCCGCACCGACCCGGCGGTTGCGGGTGGGGAGCCGGGTGCGGTCGGGAGGCACCCGGCATACACGCCGATGCCGGCCTCCAGAGCAGTGGCGAGCGACTCCCAGCGCGCGGGTGACGCGGAGGTGACGTCGAGGGCGATGGCACCGGGAGCAACGTTGCGCAGCAACGGGATCGGCACCCGGTCGTGACAGCAGTGGACGACTGTGGGGCCCGCTGCGACGTCGAGCACCGCCCTCAGGCCACCTGCGACGACCTGACGGTCGACCGCGCGAACACGGCCGTAGCCGGAGGCGGTGGGGAGGCTGCCCTCGAGGACGGCGGGCAGGGACGGCTCGTCCACCTGGAGGATCAGCGTGGCGCCGGGGATGAGTCGGTGCACGGTGGCCAGGTGCCGCTTGACCCCTTCAGCCAGCGAGTCGACGAGGTCTCTGGTCGCGCCTTCGTCGGTGAGGACGCGCTCGCCCCGATTGAGTTCAAGGCTCGAGGCGAGCGTCCACGGTCCGGCGACCTGGACCTTGAGCTCGCCGACGTAGCCGTCGTAGGCCGCTGCTGCCTCGTCGAGGTCCTCGGTCCACAGGGAGGCCGTCCGCCGGGCGTCCCGCCCGGGGTGATCGACGAGTCGCCAGCCACTGGGCTGGAGGTCGACCGGCATGTCCACCAGGAGGCCGGCCGCGCGACCGATGATGTCGGATCCGGGCCCACGAGAAGGGAGTTCGGGGAGGTAGGGGATGCCGAGGCCGTCAGCGTCGAGGAGGATGTCACGGACGCTGATGATCGCCTCGCGCGAGTGGGTGCCCGGGAGGGAACCGATTCCGGTGGCGCGCGTCACCGGCCAATCATCCCCGACGTTCGGGCCCCTCGAGGACAGGCGACCGTGGCCGCTCGGCTGCACCTCTGCGCTTCCGAAATCCGGACCACGATCACTCTCGACCGCGGGTCACGGCGAGGACCGAGGCCGGCACCGGGCCGACCGACCAGGCTGCCGGCTCGGGCACGGCGGCCACCCGCCGCAACGGGATGACGCCGCACCACACATCGACCTCTTCGTCGGGCGCGCTCGGTCCCCCGGTGCGCTCCTTGTAGGTCCACGAGCCCTCATTGATCGGCAACTCCATGGCCAAGGTGGCCGCCCACTCCTTGGGAGTGCTCCCTCGCACCTCACGGGTGCGGCCGGGGAGGACCCGGTCCGAGAGCGCATCCAGAGCAGCGGCCTGCTCCGGACCTCGAAGGTTGTGCACCGTCCCACGCAGAACGGCCGAGCGGTAATTGGCGGAGGAGTCGAAGGTCGAGTGCGCCACGACGATCGCGTCGATGGCCGTCACCGAGAAGGCCACCGAGGCGCCGGCCACCACGTGCCGCAGCGCGCCGGCCCCGGTGGAGCCGTGGAGCAAGAGCCGGTCACCGTCACGGGCAAAGAGGAGAGGCACGGCCCAGGGCTGACCATCGACGACCGTCGACAGGGTGCCCACCAGTTCATCGTCGAGAAGTGCATCGAGCCGAGTGCGCTCCTGAGAGCCGCGCTCAGCATGGCGGTGGACACGGGTCAGGTCAGGCAGGCGTGCTGTCATGGGATCAGTCAATCGTGATAGTGGTCCTGTGGACAGAACCACTATCGGACACTCTTGAAGTCCACTATCGTTCCCGCATGCCGCGTCGAGCCGGAGCCGTCGACCTTCCTCTGGCGCTCGGGCCCGAGGGGGGTTCCCTGCCGTCGCGCGTGACCGATGCGATCATCGCGGCCATCCACGACGGGCTGCTTGCTCCGGGCGACGCACTGCCCTCGACTCGCGCCTTGGCCGCTCGCCTCGCGGTGTCGCGGGGGCCGGTCGTTGCGGCCTTCGACGAACTCGCCGCTGCCGGGTTCATCGTGAGCCGGCAGGGCTCGGGCACGGTGATCGCAGCGGGAGCCGATGATGCTGCCCGGGCGGGCGCGGCGAGCCACGTGACCGAGCGATCAATCGAACACCCCTCTCCCCCAACGACATCCCATCGTGCGGCGCGATGGGACCTGCGTCCGGGGCGGCCCGACACCTCACTCATCGACGGCGTGGCCTGGCGACGTGCTTGGCGCCATGCAGCCGCTGCGCCGCCGGGCAACGATGCCGACCATGCACCCCGACACGGGGAGCTTCGGGTGGCCCTCGCCGCTCACCTGCGCCGTCACCGAGGGCTGCTGGTCGAGCCGGACGACCTGCTCTTCGCACCAGGTGTCGGCGCCCTGCTCCATGCCCTCCCCGCCGCCATCGGCCATGGTCCGTGGGCGATGGAGGATCCCGGCTACGCCGAGGCGTGGACCGCACTGACGGGTGCCGGTGCGCAAGTCCAGCCCGTGCCCGTCGACGACGAGGGACTCGACCCTGCCCTGCTTCCTCGGTCGACGCGAACCGTCTACGTGACTCCGGCCCACCAGTACCCACTCGGCGCCCGCATGCCCGTCGCTCGCAGGGCCGCGCTGGTCGAGTGGGCGGAGCGAGTGGACGGGCTCATCGTCGAGGACGACTACGACGGCGAGTTCCGCTACGACGTGGCCCCCATGCCTGCCCTGCGTTCACTCGTGGGCGGCGGCCCTCGCGTGGTCTACATCGGGACGGCGAGCAAACTCTGGGCGCCGACCTTGCGGGTCGCCTGGATCATCGCACCCACCCACCTGCGAGCGCCTCTGGATCTGGAGCTCGAGCGACGCGGCCTCCACGTCCCCGAGATGACCGGACGCGCCCTCGCCCACCTTCTCGACGGCGGCGCCTGGATCGCCCACCATGCCCGATGCGCCCGCACCTACGCCGCCCGGCGCGCCGCGCTCGTCGCAGCGCTCCGCAGATACCTTCCCGGCGTGGACCTCGCCGGCATCGATGCCGGGCTCCATCTGGTGCTCCGACTACCCGATAGCACCGACGACCACGACCTCGTGACCACGCTGGACGGTGCGGGGATCCTCGCGAATCCGCTCACCGCATACGGAATCGAGAGCACACAGCCCGGACTCGTCCTCTGCTACGCCACCTTGCCCGAGACCCAGGCCGATGCCTGCGCCCGGGCGATGGCGCCCATCCTGCGTGCAGCGGGAGCCGCCTGAGCGTCGGACTGACGTCAGAGGACCTGGTGACCGGGTTCGTTGTCGCGAGGCAGGAAGGCGTGCGGGTTGGCGGGCATGACCCCGAGCCGACCAGCTTGGAAGTCCTCGAAGGCCTGGACGAGTTCGGCGCGGGTGTTCATGACGAACGGGCCATAGGCCGCGACAGGCTCGCGGATCGGCTGGCCACCGAGGATGTAGAGCTCCAGACTCGGGCTGCGGCTCTCCTGGCTCTCGGCCGCGGTCACCTCGATGAGATCGCCGCGCCCCATGACGACGAGTTGACCGGTGCGGATGGGACGCCGGTCGACACCGACGAAGCCCGACCCCGCCATTACATAGACGAGGGCGTTGAAGTCCTGACGCCAGGGCAGGGCCATCCGAGCCCCGGGAGCGACAGTGGCGTGCGCCAAGGCGATCGGCGTGTGTGTGATGCCCGGACCCTCGTGCCCCGCGACCTCGCCGGCGATGATGCGGATGAGCGCGCCACCGTCGTGGGAGGAGAGCAGTTTGACCTCACCACCGCGGATGTCCTGATAGCGCGGCTGGGCCATCTTCTGGGCAGCCGGAAGGTTGACCCAGAGCTGCATGCCGTGGAAGAGCCCGCCGCTCATGACGAGTTCCTCGGGTGGAGCCTCGATGTGCAACAGGCCCGCGCCGGCGGTCATCCACTGGGTGTCACCGTCGCTGATGACGCCGCCACCGCCGTGGCTGTCCTGGTGGATGAAGATGCCGTCCATGATGTAGGTGACCGTCTCAAAGCCACGGTGCGGGTGCCACGGGGTCCCCTTGGGCTCGCCCGGGGCGTATTCGACCTCGCCCATCTGGTCCATGTGGATGAAGGGGTCGAGGTCGCTCAGGTCGACACCCGCGAAGGCGCGTCGCACGGGGAAACCCTCACCCTCAAAGCCGGACGGCGCGGTCGTGATCGATCGGACGGGGCGCGGCTTCTGCTCGATCGCCGGCGCCTCGACGCGCGGCAGGTCGAAGATGTTGGCGGCGGTGATGGCGGGCACGGCTGGTCCTCTCGGTGAGTTGGCTGGTACTCATCCGCACCCAACATAGTTGAAATTGAAACTATTCCGCAACCCTTCCGAGTTGGGTGCGTTGGGATGGGTCCTGATCCATCCCAACGCACCCAACTCACCGGGTCCCGGTGCTCGCGATCGTGGCGGAGCCGACGACGCGGGTGCCCTCGTAGAGCACGACCGACTGACCGGGCGCCACTCCCCTCACCCGCTCGTCCAGACTCACCGACACCGTCCCGTCCCCGGAGGCGTATGCCGTGCACGGCACCTCTTCGCCGTGGGCCCGGATCTGGGCGCCGAAGTCCGTGGCGCCCTCCGGCGCCGGGCCACACCACCGTGCGTGGTCCCCGATGATCTCGTCCACGCCGAGCAGGTCGGCCGTGCCGATGACGACGCGGTTGGTCGGGGCGTCCACGCCCACGACGTAGCGCGGCTCACCGTCGAGGCTGCTCCGGTCGAGCCCGAGGCCGCGCCGCTGGCCAATGGTGAAGCCATACGACCCGGGATGCCGTCCGACCACCTCGCCGTCCGGCGTCACCAGGTCGCCGGGAGACTCTCCGAGTTGCCGGGCCAGGAAGCCACGGGTGTCGCCGTCGGGGATGAAGCAGATGTCATGACTGTCGGGCTTCTTGGCGATCGAGAAGCCGCGCTCGGCCGCCTCACGCCGGATGTCGGGCTTGATCGTGTCACCGAGCGGGAAGAAGGCGTGCGCGAGTTGGTCCGCATCGAGGACCCCGAGGACGTAGGACTGGTCCTTGGCCATGTCGACTGCGCGGTGGAGCTCGCGCCGCACCGACCCGTCGCCGTTGGTGACCTCGCGGATCTGCGCGTAGTGCCCGGTCGCGACGGCGTCGAAGCCGAGGGCCAACGCCTTGTCGAGCAGAGCCGAGAACTTGATCTTCTCGTTGCAGCGCAGGCACGGGTTCGGCGTCCGGCCGGCTCGGTATTCGGCGACGAAGTCGGCCATGACGTCCTGCTGGAAGCGCTCGGCCATGTCCCAGACGTAGAACGGGATGCCGAGCCGGTCGGCGACCCGCCGGGCGTCGCCCGCGTCCTCGATCGTGCAGCAGCCACGGGCCGACTCGCGCAGGGTCGCGGCCGAACGGGACAGCGCGAGGTGCACGCCCACCACCTCGTGCCCTGCGTCGAGCATGCGCGCGGCAGCGACGGCGGAGTCCACGCCACCGCTCATGGCGGCCACGACCCTCATCGACGACCCACCTGGCTCACCGGAATCACCGAACTCACCTGGCTCGGCTGCTCGCCCGCCGGGCGCGCTCGACGACACCGGGCAAGGCGGCGAGGAGGGCATCGACATCGGCGTCGGTGCTCGTGCGGCCCAACGAGATCCGCAGGGCACCACGGGCTCGCGCCTCAGGCACCCCCATCGCGAGCAGAACGTGGCTGGGCTGCGGCACACCCGCCTGACAGGCAGACCCCGTGCTCACCTCAACGCCCGCGGCATCGAGCAGATAGAGGAGCGAGTCACCTTCGGCATCGGGGATGACCAGGTGGGCGTTGCCGGGCAGGCGGCTCTGGACATCGCCCTCGGCCCAGCAACCGGACACGGTGATCCCCAGTCCCAGTGCCATGGCCTCGGTGATCACGCGGTCCCGCATCGCCACCAGACGCGCGGCCTCAGCGGCGCGGCTGCTCACGGCGACGTCCAGAGCCACGGCGAAGGCATGGGCTGCCGCCGCGTCGAGGGTCCCGCTGCGGACCTGCCGCTCCTGGCCACCACCGTGGGAGAGCGGCACAAGGGTGGCATCGCGCCGCGCGAGGAGGGCCCCAATCCCCACCGGGCCACCGAGCTTGTGTGCCGTCACGGTCATCAGGTCGAGACCGCTGGCCGCGAAATCCACGGGGAGGTGCCCCACGGCCTGCACGGCATCCGAATGCATCGGCACTGAGCGGGCGCGCGCGACCTCAGCCAGTGAGCCGATCGGCTGGACGCTGCCGACCTCGTTGTTGGCCCACATGACCGACACGAGCGCCACATCGGATGCGGCAGCCTCGAGCACCCCGGTCAAGCCGTCCACCGACACGAGTCCACAGGCATCCGGTTCCAGCCAGGTGACGTCCGCAGCACCGGTCGTGATCAGGTACTCAACCGGGTCGAGGACCGCATGGTGCTCGATCGCACTGACGACGAGCCGACGCCTGGCGGGGTCAGCCCCGGCCCGGGCAGCCAAGGTCCCCTTGATGGCGAGGTTGTCCGCTTCGGTCCCACCACTGGTGAAGATGACCTCGGAGGGTCGGGCACCGAGGAGTTCGGCGATCTGCTCGCGAGATTCCTCGACCAAGGCACGGGCCGCCCGTCCCGAGGAATGCAGCGAACTCGGGTTGCCCACGCGAGCCAGCGCCCCGGCATACGCCTCGATGGCCGCGGGGACCATGGGCGTGGTCGCCGCATGGTCGAGGTAGGCGCTCACTTCACCATCCTACGAAGGATTCCCAATCGGCCGGCATACGCGAACGGCTCCCGGACCACAGGGGTCGGGAGCCGTTCGGGCCACGGGCCGGGGTCAGCCCTTGCGCTTCTTGACCTCGGCGGTCGCCTGCGGAAGGACGTTGAAGAGGTCTCCGACGACACCGAAGTCGACGAGCTCGAAGATCGGGGCCTCCTCGTCCTTGTTGATCGCGACGATCGTCTTGGACGTCTGCATGCCGGCGCGGTGCTGGATGGCGCCCGAGATGCCCGCAGCGACATAGAGCTGCGGCGAGACCTGCTTGCCGGTCTGGCCGACCTGGTTGCCGTGGGGATACCAACCGGCGTCGACGGCGGCACGCGAGGCACCGACGGCAGCTCCCAGGCTGTCGGCGAACTCCTCGACCGGCGAGAAGTCTCCGCCGGTCCCGCGACCACCGGAGACGACGATCTGCGCGTCCGTGAGTTCGGGGCGACCCGACTTCTCCTTGGGCTTGCGCTCGGTGATGGTCGACGACGTGGCCAGGTCGGACAGGGTGAGGTCCACGGTCTCGGCGGCGAGGTCGGCCGGCGCGGGCTCGATCGCGGCAGAGTTCGGCTTGACCGTGATGATCGCGGCACCCTTGGTGACCTGGGACTTCACGGTGAAGCCGCCGGCGAAGGCGGACTGGGTCGTGACGGGGCCACCCTCCCCTGCCTGGACGTCGATGGCGTCGGTGATCAGGCCGGACTCCGCCTTGATCGCCAGGCGCGCAGCGATCTCCTTGCCAGCGGTGTTGCTCGGGATGAGCACGGCCACCGGGTTGGTCTTGGCGACGACAGCCGCGAGGACCTCGGCCTGCGGGGCGACAAGGTGGCTCAGCGCAGCCTCGTCCTCGAAGACATAGACCTTGTGCGCGCCGTACTTCGCGAGGGTGACCTTGGCGGCCTCGGCGCCCGGGCCGATGTGCACGGCCGAGGGCTCGCCGAGGCGACGCGCGATCGTGAGGAGCTCTGCGGTGGCCTTGCGCAGCTTGCCGTCGACGTGGTCGACGAGGATGAGAACTTCGCCCATGAGGGATTGCCTACTTTCTGCTGTCAGGGCCGGTCAGAGGAACTTGCGGTTGGCGAGGAACTCGGCAAGCTTGGTGCCGCCGTCGCCCTCGTCCTTGATGATCTCGCCCTTCTCACGCGGCG
>DAOLRO010000003.1:50001-51366 GCA_035418665.1 Phycicoccus sp. | reverse complement strand
AGGATGTGCTCGGTGCCGATGTAGTTGTGGCCGAGCTGCAGCGCCTCGCGCAGGGACAGCTCGAGGACCTTCTTGGCCCGCGGGGTGAAGGGGATGTGGCCGGTCGGCGCCTGCTGGCCCTGACCGATGATCTCCTGGACCTGCTCACGGACGTTCTCGAGCGAGATGCCGAGCTGCTCGAGCGCCTTGCTGGCGACGCCTTCGCCCTCGTGGATCAGGCCGAGGAGGATGTGCTCGGTCCCGATGTAGTTGTGGTTGAGCATGCGCGCTTCTTCCTGCGCGAGCACCACCACTCGACGGGCGCGATCGGTGAACCGTTCGAACATGGACATTGGCTCCTGACCTTCGTTAGTCCTTCAATGCTAGCCGCGCATGCTGTCAGCGCTCAGGTTGTTTCCCCCGGGGCCAGCCGACCAGGCGCACGCGACGTGTCATCGACCCCAACGCCACCCCCGCGCCTCGTGTTCCGCGGGAGGTGAGGTGGGCGCTCGCGTGCGCTCACGGCATACACGAAACAGCCGTGTATGCCGTCCGCTCACCTCAGCGAGGCGGCCTCGCTGAGTGCGCCGTCCTGGGCGGCGATGATCGCGTGGACGATCCGCCACCAGAGCACGAAGGCGGCAACGGTGATCAGGGCGTTGAGGGTGCTCGTGTAGGGGTTGGCGATGCTGAACTCGGTGACGACACCGTCGGTCATCCTCGTGTGCGTGCTGGCCGCCGGGATGAACATGGGGGCCAACCAGCAGGCCCACCAGATCGGCAACTGGAGGCCGGCCGGCACGATCCCGCGGTGACTGGCCTTGAGGATGTCGCGGACCACCTGGTAGGGGAACCAGAACTGCACGATCGGCACGATCCAACCGAGCCAGACCCATTGGCCCGCTCGGGCATGCGGGGTGGTGATCGAGAGGAGTTCCGAGTTCCGCCGGGCGGTGGAGAGCCAGGAGCAGGTGATGATCCAGAGGGCCAGCGAGACGACGAAGGCCGCCCCCGCCCAGGGCCAATCCAAGAGCACGTTCAGTTGCCACATCGCGCGGCCGACACCTGTGGTCTCGGTGCCACGCCAGCTCATGACGGCACCGACGATGACCAGGCCCGTGTAGACCGCGCCGACGGCCAGTGAGGCCCGCGCCGTGTTGCGGATCGGGACCAGAGCGGCCACGGTGCCGGAGCTCGGCGCCATGTGCTGCTCGGGGTAGTGGATCACTCCGGGTGGTGGGGCAGGGACTGGCGGGGGCTGCGCGACCGTACGCCAGCCTCCCTCGGGCTCCGTGGGGTAGGGGGTGCCCGTCCCCGACGTCTCTGGTGGCTGGCCCCCGCTCATGCGCTCAGTGTGCCGCGTGAGTCAGCGCCCCCGCCAGAGGA
>DAOLRO010000003.1:15189-49901 GCA_035418665.1 Phycicoccus sp. | reverse complement strand
ATGCGTTCGCCCTCGAAGGTGACGAAGAGGTGCTTGCCCCACGCCTCCGCGCGCTCGAGCACGAGGC
This sequence comes from Phycicoccus sp., assembly GCA_035418665.1. Classification (GTDB taxonomy): domain Bacteria; phylum Actinomycetota; class Actinomycetes; order Actinomycetales; family Dermatophilaceae; genus Phycicoccus_A. The sequence continues at coordinate 49,834 of DAOLRO010000003.1, read as the reverse complement.
CGTCGAGGAGGGCGGCACCCTCGGCGAAGCGCCCTTGCGGTGAGCTGACCCGGACCCGTCCGCCAGCGAAGGCGCGGTCGAGCGTGAGCGCGAGTCGATGCAGGGTGTGGCCTTCGGGCATGGACGAGAGCGTATGCCGTGGCCTACTCCGTCCTGAAGCGCCTCATCGTTCTCGCTCGAGTGAGAACGATCAGGCCGTCAGGACTTGGGGAGCTTGGCGGCGACGAGGCTCATCAGCGCCAGGAGTTTGGGCTTGCCAGCCTCGAAGGAGACGATCGGATCGGCCACTCCTTGGAAGGTGCGGGCCGTGATGTAGTAGGGGCCGACGATGGCTCCAGCGAGGCCCGAGAAGGACTCCATGCCGTTGTCCAGATTCTTGCTGTCGTAGGCGAGATAGGAGGGGTCCATTCCCGGGACCGGCTCCAAGACAGCGAGCTCTTGCTTGCGCATGTCCAAGTCCATGTCATACCACTTCTTGGCTTCGTCGCTTGCGAGGCCGACGAGGACCGAGTAGTCGCCGTTCTGGGTTTCCGAGAACGAGCACTTCTCCGATGCATCGCGGGTGACGGTGTTTCCGATCACGGCCCCGACCTCCTCGGGCGTGATGGAGTCACAGAACTCATCCTCAGTCATCAGCTTGACCGGAGTTGGTGTCGGTGACTGGGAGGACGACGCTTGCGTCGAGCCTGAGGGGCTCGTGCTGTTCCCTCCAGCACCCGATGAAGACGACGCACTGGTCGTGGGGCTGTCCTGGGCAGAGGAGCCACAGCCAGCCGTGGCGAGGGCGAGCCCCACAGCGGCGATGATGATCCAACGCTGTTGACCTGGACGAGTCATGAGTGCCTCCAGACTTCGAGCTCAGAGCCCCAGTGTCGGAAGGGCCGCTGACGTCGCGCTGACGCGTCGATCAGGTCAGTTGGGCGCTGCCCTGGGGGCGCTGCGTGCACTCTACTGGGCTGTCACGAGAGGACGCGGCTCTTTCGCGATGCCGGCACCGCTGGGCGGCACGGGAAGGTCAGGTGCCGTGCGCGCTGGTCAGGAGACGGGTGCGGCGTCCTCGTAGGCCTTGGTGAGTTGGCGGTACGGGCGCGAGGCGAAGGCGAGCAGGACCACCACGAGCATGACGATGCTCGCGAGCAGGAAGACCAGGGCGATGCCGCGCGCCGAACCCTCACCGAGCAACCAACCGAAGCGGTCCTTGCCGGCGTCGGTGGCCATGTAGGGGATCAGCCAGTACTGCGCGATCGGGCCGATGAGGAAGGCCGAGATGGGAGCGGCCCCGGCCTCGATGCTCTGGGCGAAACCGAAGACCCGCCCCTGGCTGCGGAAGGGCACAACCCGCTGGAGGATCGTCTGCTCGGCGGCCTCGGCCACCGGGATGAAGCACATGTAGACGAAGATGCCGACCGCATAGACCCACCAGAGCTCGCGGATCGTGAAGAAGCCACCGACGACCGCGACGAGGACGTTGACCATGAGCAAGGTCTTGAGCGGTTTGGCCCCCAGGCCGAACTTCGCCACGAGCGCGCCGCCCACGATGAAGCCGATGCTCGTAACACCCAGCACGACGCCCCAGGACTGGACCGAGAAGAGTTCGAGGCCATAGGGGTCCATGAGCGCCATGTAGACGCCACCGACGAGGTTGTTGAAACAGGCGAAGAAGATCAGCGCGAGCAGTCCCGGCACCTGGCGGATGACGGCCATCGCTCCGGCGAAGTCGAAGATCGGGCGCTTCTCGTCCTCGGCAATCTCGGGCTCGCGCTCAGGGATCGGGATGGTGAGCAGGTGGACCAGGGACAGACCGGTGAGAACGATCGCCACGACGAGCGTCCAGTGCATCCCGAGGAAGCCGATTGACAGGCCCGAGAAGACGCTCGTCACCATGAAGGCGACGCCTTGGACCGTGCCGACGAGCCCATTGGCCTTGTCGCGGTCGTCGGCCGGGATGAGCAGGGTCACGGTCGTCGAGAGGGCGATGTTGCGCAGGCTCTCGATGACGGCACCGGCCAGGATGATGAGGACGAAGACCCAGAAGATCGGCCCGGTCCAGTCGATCAGGGCACTGTCCGGGAAGAGCCACGCCACGATGCCCGCCAGCACGAACGCCCCGAAGGTGACGATGCTCGAGACGACCATGATCGGCTTCTTGCGATGTCTATCGACAAGGGTGCCGAAGTACATCCCCGAGATGGCGATGAAGAGCATGAAAGCACCACCGATGATCGCCGTCGCCATCACCGAACGCGTCTCGAGATAGGCCCAGAAGGTCAGCGCGAACCACAGATAGCTCGTCGTCACATTGGCCACGAGCGTGTTGAGCAGGACCATCCGGAAGGACCGCACCGTCGCCGGTCCGCGCGTCATGCCGGGCGGGAGGTGGGCCTCATGGTGCGGAGCGGTCGGGTCGTCCTGCTCTGGAGCAACCGGGTCGGTAGCGTCAGCGGCAGCATCGACCATCCCGGTGTCGTCGGGCGTGGTCGGGTGCGGCTCCATGGGGAGAAAGGCTAAGCGCCCGCACCGACAGCCGCGAACCGGTTTCGTCGGGGGAATCAGCCTGCGGGAGGAGGCAACGGCATACCGGCCTTGGCCATCACCGTCCGGGCACGATCCGGATAGTTCGTGATCAGGCCATCGACTCCGAGCGCGATCAGGGTGTCCATCCGCGACGGATCGTCGACGGTCCACGGGATCACGCGCAGCCCCAGCCGGTGTGCCTCCTCGACCATCCCGCGGGTGACGATCGTTTCGCGCGGTGAATAGACCGCGACCCCAGCCACCCCCGCTGCCAGCGTCGGCCCGAACTCATCGGAACTCGTCAGCGCCACGAGCGGCCAGGTCGGCTGGAGCCGATGCACCTCGGTGAGGGTGAGCCAGTCGAAGGACTGGATCATCGTGCGCTCACCGATGCCCAGCGCCACGATCTCGTCGACGACCCGCTGGGTGAACTCCTCCCGCCCCACCGACTCCTGGGGCTTGGCCGGATCGAACTTGATCTCGATGTCGAACCACACGTCCTTGGCCCCCGCCGCCCTCCACTCGGCGACCACGTGCGTGAGCTCCGGCAGGTGGGCACCCGTCACGACCTCCTGCTCGTCGAAACCCGGGAACCGCTGGAAACCGCAGTCGAGACTTCGCAATTGGGTGATCGTCAGCGTGGAGATGGCCTTTCCCACATAGGGGTATGCCGTGTCGCCCACCGACACTGGGCCGGTGTCGCGGCACTTGCGCCCGTCGATCACGCGGTCGTGGTTGACGAGGACGTGACCGTCCGCGGACACCTGGGTGTCGAGTTCGAGGGTGGTGACCCCGAGGCGCAGGGCCTTGGCATAGGCGGCCGGCTGCTCCTCGGTCGTCAGGCCCATCCCGCCGCGGTGGGCTTGGAGGTCGAAGGGTTGCTGGGGCACCCCCTCGCGGTGCGTGATGGGCTCGCGCGACCCCGCACTCGAGCCTGACGGACCGGAACTCGTTGCGGCAGAAGCGTTTGCGCTCGCCAGCTCGGAAGAGCTCGAGCCCGACTCGGAGCTGCCCGAACACCCGGACACGACGAGAAGTCCGGCGACAGCGACAGCCAGCGGCACGGCATACGCACGTCTGTGCCGACCACCCATGTCAGCCGGCCTTCTTCGCCGCCTTCTTCGCGGGTGCCTTCTTGGCTGTTGCGGTCTTCTTGGTGGCCGGAGCAGGCGCCTCGCCGCGAGCGGCCTTGGCCTTCTCGACCGACTTCGCCAGTGCCGCAAGCAGATCCACGACCTCGCCGGACTCCTCGGCGGCCGCGGCAGGGGCGCGGACCTCGCCGCCTTCGACCTTGGCGCGGACGAGTTCCTTGAGGGCGATGGCGTAGTCGTCCTCGTAGTCGTCGGGCTCGAAGTCACCGGCGAGCTGGTCGATGAGCATGTGCGCCATCTTGAGTTCCTGGGCCGTGGCCGATGCGTCGTCGTCGAGCACGGCGAAGTCGGGCTTGCGGATCTCGTCGGGCCAGATCATCGTCTGCATGACGATGACGCCGTCGCGCACGCGCAGCACGGCCATCGTCATCCGGGTGCGGATCGAGACGGTGACGATGGCGACGCGCTTCTCGGACTCGAGGGCATCGCGCAGCAGGATGTAGGGCTTGGTCGCGGCCTTGTCGGGCTCGAGGTAGTAGGACTTGTCGAGCCACATCGGGTCGATCTGGTCGGCGGGGACGAACTTCACGACCCCGATCTCCTTGGACGTCCTGCTCGGCAGGTCGGCGAAGTCGGAGTCGTCGAGGATGACCATCTCGCCGTCCTCGGTCTCGTAGCCCTTGGCGATGTCGTCGTAGGCCACCTCCTCGCCGTCGATCGAGCAGGTCCGCTTGTACTTGATGCGTCCGCCGTCCTCGCGGTGCACCTGCCGGAACTGCACGTCATGGTTCTCGGTCGCCGAGTAGAGACGGATCGGCACATTGACCAAGCCGAAGGAGACCGAGCCCTTCCAGATCGCACGCATGCCGCAAGTCTCCCCCAAAAGGTGACCCCACGGCATACCCCCGCGTGATCGGCCCACTCGGTATGCCGTGCGGTCGCCGCTGTTGGCCGCCGCACCTTCGCGTCGGGCCGGGGGCGGACAGTCAGACGGTCAAAGCTCCTAGCGGCGCGGCGTGTTGGACCTGACACGCCGACGCTCGGCGGGTCCGGCGGTCCTTTGACCGTTTGACTGATCGGCCCCGCGCAAGCCGCCTGTGGACAACCGGCAGAGCAGTTCCCGGTGGAGCAAGGTTGGGCGCATGGACACCTCGCCGCCGCAGACGCTCGCGCGCCTCGGCGGGGTGGCGACCTGGGCGGAGCTGCGCGAGCACCAGTCGGCGCGTGCCCTTCGCCGAGCCCTGCGCGAGGGGGTCCTGGTCAAGGGCGCCCGGGGCCGCTACCACGGGCCCGAGGTGGCGGAGCATCGCGTCGTGGCCCATGCGTTCACGGCCACGGTGTCGCATCTGAGCGCCGCCCAGCACCACGGGTGGAAGGTCAAGGCAGCACCGGACCTGCCCCAGGTCACGGTCCCCCGGCACCGCAAGATGTCCAAGGAGCTGCGCGCGAGAGCGGACATCCACTTCGCTGATCTGGGCCCCAGTGATCACAAGAGTGGGGTGACGACGAAGGTCCGGACAGTCGTGGACTGCGCTCGTTCCTTGAGCTTTGATGCCGCGCTGGCGGTCGCGGACTCGGCGCTGCGGGGCGGGGTGTCGCTGGCTGCTCTCACCAAGGCCGCTGCCGAGGTGCGCGGCCCGGGTGCCGTGCGCGTGCGGCGAGTGATCGGGGCCGCTGATGCTCGCGCGGCGAATCCCTTCGAATCGGTCCTGCGGGCCCTGGCCATCGAGGTGGGTTTCGAGGGGCTCGTGCCCCAACTCCAGATTGCCGACACGGGCATCTTTGCCGTGGTCGATCTGGGCGATCCGGTGCGGCGGGTGGTGCTGGAGGCCGACAGTTTTGCGCATCACGGGCAGCGGCAGGGTCTGCGGCGAGACTGTCGCCGCTACACCGAGTTCGCGATCCTCAAGTGGTCGGTGCTGCGCTTCTCCCATGAGGACGTGATGTTCGAGCAGGACTGGACCCGGTGGGCGCTGGGAGCGTGGCTGGCCCAGGACGGCGGTCTCGCGGTGCCGAGCCCGCCGCGCCTGGCAGCGTGACGCCCGCTCGCCCACCCGGACGCCCACCTCACCCGGGCGCCGGACTCAACTCAAGCCCCCGCGCCGACCCGGCGCCGTGCGATGCCCGGACGAGGCGAACAGTCAAACGGTCAAACCGATGCGCGCCCAACTCACCTCAGGCCCCACCACTCCAAGGCTCGGCCGCCCCCGACCCGGCGCCGCGCGATGCCCGGACGAGGCGAACAGCCAAACGGTCAAACCGTTGCGCGCACCGGCTGTTGACGGCGTGTTACGCGAGACACGCCATGGCTCGCCGGTCCGTCCATCCCTTTGACCGTTTGAATGATCACTGGATCCGGGCAGAGGGCCTTGGATGCTGGGAGTGGGCCACGCAGGGCCGGCTCAGGAGCCGCCAGGACCATCAGAGGTGGGCGAGGACCTCGTCGACGTGGCGGTGCCCGCGGAGTTCATAACCCAGCACTGTGATCCACGGTGCCAGCATGAGCATCGTGAGACTGACTCCGAGGGGGACCGACGTCCAGGCGAGCACGACGGCCGCCACGATGACGGTCAGGCTGGCGGCGATGAGGACGCCATGGAAGCGGTCGCGACCCGGGAGCATCCAGCGAGCGATGGCGAAGAAGATGAGGATGAAGGCCGTGACCGGTAGGGCCATCGAGAGCATGACAGCCGGCTCGGAGAGCGTGGACTCACCCTCGATGTAGTAGGCGGCGACGTGCAGGCCGGTGCCGACCGCGGCGATCGCGCCATAGAGCGGCAGGTGCCCATAGCCGAATCCGAAACCACGTTCGGGCCGCTTCTGCAGCACCTCCGCGAAGGGCATCGCGAAGTAGGTCCACCACATCCCGAAGGCCAGCGAGATCCCGGCCGCGGCGATCAGGGCCGCATCCACCGACCAGTCGGTGCGGTCGATGAGCGCCTCGACGGCGATCGTCGTGCCGAGGATGATCTCGCCCAGGGAGATGATGACGAGCAGGCTGTAGCGCTCGGCGACATGTTCCGGATGCCACGGCGTGCCGCCCGATCGACGCTCCGCGAAGACCACGCCGCCCATCTCCACGGCATAGAGCACGACGAGGATCGGCAGCAGCGCCGGCCAGGGGAGGGTCGAGCCGGCGGTGAGGATCCAGCCGCACTGGGCGATCGCGATGAAGATCGCGAAGAGCCGGAGCTGGGGAGCCTGGTCGGGGTTGTGGCGTGCTGCCCGCAGCCACAGGAAGACCATCGACGCCCGCATCACGACATAGCCCGCGACCATGACCTCGTTGTGCAGGTGCCAGGTCTCGAAGCCGTGGTAGAGGTTGGCCAGCCCGAGCGAGAGCACGATGACGCCGACCATCTGGACGAGTGTGGCCAGCCGCATGACCCAGTCGTCGTTGTCGAACGCCGAGGCGAACCACGTGAAGTTGATCCACGCCCACACGATCGCGAAGACCGAGAAGAGGAAGGCCACGATCGCCGAGGCCACATGTCCTGCTGCCAGGGCATGGGCGGCCTGCGAGCCCGAGATCGAGAAGGCGACGACGATCGTCAGGTCGTAGAGCAACTCAAGTGGGGTGGCGGCCCGGTGCGCCTCGTCGGTGCGTCGACCCAGCATCGGACGTCGGCCGTGGGGGCGGCTCACTGCGGGAGCGGGCTTGGTCACGGCGAAAGTGTGTCAGGTCGACGACACGCTCGACCCTGGTCCGGGGTCATCCGTGCTCAGCCCCGGCCGGGTCAACGCCAGCGTGTCGTCGAACGACACGCTCCGGTGGGTCAAACTGTCCTCGTGCCGACCCTGAAGCCCATGCTCGCCACCGTGGCCGAGCGCGTGCCCGACGGTCCGGATTGGGTGCACGAGGTCAAGTGGGACGGCATGCGCATCCTCGCCGATGTGCGCGACGGCCAGGTGCTCCTGACCTCGCGCAGCGGCCGCGACGTCTCGGTGAGTTATCCCGAGTTGGCCGGGCTGGGCGAGCACTACGACGACATGCTCCTCGATGGCGAGGTCGTGGCCCTCGAGGGCGGTCGTCCCTCCTTCGCGGCACTCGCCGAGCGCATGCACGTGAGCAGCCCGCGCAAGGCAGCCCAATTGGCTGCGGTCCGGCCCGTCACCTTCATGGTCTTCGACCTGCTCCGCCTCTTCGGGCAGGACCTCACGTCCCAACCATGGTCGGCCCGCCGCGAGTTGCTCGAGAAACTCGACCTGTCCGGCCCCTCGTGGCAGGTGCCTCCCGTGCACGACGACGGCCCGGGGCTACTGGCCGCGACGGCCGACCAGGGGCTGGAGGGCATCGTCTCCAAACGGCGAACTTCCCCGTATGCCGTGGGGCGTCGTTCCCCGGATTGGCGGAAGTCCGCGCATCGCACCTCCCTGTCGGTCGTCGTCGGTGGCTGGCGTCGCGAGGTCGGCTCGGCATCACGTCTGGGCGCCGTGTTGGTCGGCGTCCCCGATGGTGAGGGCGGCTGGGCGTATGCCGGACGGGTGGGCTCAGGCCTGGTCGGCACCGCAGGTGCACGGCTGGCCAAGGTGCTGGAACCCTTGCACGCCAACGCTTCCCCCTTCTCCACCGAGGTCCCTCGTGAGGACTCCGACGGCACCACCTGGGTCAGGCCGCGAATCGTGATCGAGGTGAAGAGTCTGGGGTGGGGGGGAGGTTCGGGGGGAGCGCGACTGCGCCAACCGGCATACCTCGGCATCCGTGCGGACCTCGACCCTCAAGATCTCAGTGATCTGACCGACTCGCCGCAGGTGAGCGATGCCTGATTACCGGCCGACGATCACGCGGGTCGAGGTCGAGGGCCGGACCCTCAAACTCACCAGCCTCGACAAACTGCTCTATCCCGCGACCGAGACGACCAAGGGCGAGGTCCTCAACTACTACGCGACCGTCGCGCCAATCCTGTTGGAGCACATGGCTGCTCGCCCGGTGACGCGCGTCCGTTGGCCGCACGGCGTGATCGGCGACAGCTTCTTCGAGAAGAACCTCCCCTCCGGCGCCCCCAGTTGGTTGGAGCGCGTCCGGATCGATGACGTGACCTATCCGCTCGTGCCGGACATGGCGACGCTCACCTATCTCGTCAACCTCAACTCGCTGGAGTTCCACGTCCCCCAGTGGACGGTGGCGGATGGCGCAGACGGGAAACCGTTGCGGGAGAACCCCAACCGGCTCGTCATCGACCTCGACCCCGGCAAGCCCGCCGACCTGCACGAGTGCTGCCAGGTCGCCCTGCACCTGCGGGAGCGACTCGACGCGCTTGGCCTCACGCTTTTCCCGGTGACCTCGGGCAGCAAGGGCATGCAGCTCTATGCCGCTCTCGGCGGGGACCTCACCTCGGACCAAGTGCGCGACCTCGCGCAGCAACTGGCGCAGGAGATGACGAAGAAGTTCCCCGAGTTGGTGCTCTGGAAGATGACCAAGTCACTCCGACCGGACAAGGTCTTCTTCGACTGGAGCCAGAACGTCGCTGCCAAGACCACGATCAGCCCCTATTCCCTGCGAGGTCGCGAACTCCCTTGTGCCGCAGCGCCTCGCACCTGGGACGAGGTCGAGGCGGGAGCCGCCAAGAGGGGCGGCATCGAGCAGGTCATGATCGACGACATGCTCGAGCGCATCGGCTCGGGCGGCATCGACGAGGGCGGACAACTCCTCGCCGACCTCCCTTGACGCATCAGGTCAGTGGCCGGCGCCGTGCGCCCAGAGGTCGCGGAGCAGGGCGACCTCGGCCAGGTGGTGGAAGACCTCGCGGTTGATGTGCAGGACCAACGTGGCCATCGGCATCGCCGCATAGGGCCCCTCCGCAGGCCCGCACGGCTCGGCCAGGGCCGCCGAATCCAGCGAGCGCACCCCGGCCAACCACCCGGCATACGCCTCGTCCAATTGCGCCAAGGCCTCCTTCGCGCTCCGGGCCCACGGCCAACTCGCGTAGTCAGCCGGCGGCCCACCGAAGTGCCCGGCGTTGCGCATCGCGAACACCCCGACGATGACATGCCCCAACCGCCACGCGATCGTCGTCACCGGTGCCGGCTCGGGCGCCGGGAACTCCCAGTCGATGGTCGGCGGCTCGGCGTCGATCCGGATCGTCCAGCAGTCGGGGACGGGCTCCCAGAGGTATTCCTCGTCGGTCAGGCCGACGAGCCGCGGCCGCGCGAGATTGGTCCAATACCAGTCCAACTGTTCGGCAATTTCATGCGTCCAGTCGATGCTCATGTCCTCAGTCTCGGGCAGCCGGCACATTCGTGGCAGCCCGGCAGGGCATAGAGGAAGCAGCACGACTCGCGGTCGACCGGACGACCGCCGGCCACGGCCTGAGCCCACATGTCGGTCACGAGGGCGGCTCGGGCCCGTGGTCCGATGGAGGCAATCGATGGGTATGCCGTGGCGAGCGGCCCCGCGATCGCCCGAAACTCCCGCTCGGCGGCCACGCCCCGTCACCGACAGGAGTGCACCGAGGTGAATGCGAGAGGGTGACCCGCCCGGTCCGAGATCGAAGGTCAATTCGGCAGGGGAGGGCATCGGCAAACCCAGCGACACGGCATACGCCATGGTTTGTGCGGGCACCTGCAGGAGGTATTGGAGGACGAATGCGGCGGCCACTTGGGGTGCATCGGAGCCCGGATACCACGATTGGTTCTGGGTGTGGAGGCGGCGCTGCCACGGGATCGGATCATCGCCCAAGGAATGCGGCAATGGCGGCCCGTCACCGCTGAAGACGAGAAAAGGGTGGGCGCGGGAGAGCAGTGCGGCGACGAGCCCGCGGTCGGGACTCGTCGCCGAATCAGGCGTTGCCGAATTGCGCAAAAGGCTCAGGAATGGGCCTTGTCATAGGCGGCCTGCACGTCGGCGGGAATACGCCCACGCTCGGAGACCTGGTGGCCCGCGCTGCGCGCCCACTCACGGACCGCGGCCTTGTCGTTTGAGCGTCCATTGCCGCCGCCCGCGGAGCGCGTGGACTTGCGGCCACCGACCCGCTCGGCGTGGGCGATGTAGAGGGCCATGGCGTCGCGCAGTTTGCCCGCATTGTCGCTGGAGAGGTCGATCTCGTAATTGACGCCGTCCAAGGAGAAGGACACGGTTTCGGCTGCGTCGCTCTTGTCGATGTCATCGACGAGGGAGATCGTCACCTTCTTGGCCATGGGTCCTGCCTTTCGTTTGCCGGAATTGTTCGGAACGTCCGACATTCTTGCACGAACAATGGCTGGACCGAATTGGGGTCAGCTTCGAGATTCGCCCGAGGACTTCTGCTCGGCTTCCCATTTGCTCTGGGCGAGGCGCTCGCGGCGGTCGCTCTCGATGATCGCCTTGATGAGGAAATAGAAGAGGATCGCGACGAAGATCGTCGGGATGATTGCGGCCAGATAGGGCCAGACGGCATTCCACCAGTCGGGCATGGCTCAGACCTCGGCCTTCAGGTGGGGAAAGAGGATGGTCTCGCGGATGTTGGCGCCGGTGAAGAGCATGAAGAGTCGGTCGACACCCAGGCCCAGACCGCCCATCGGGGGAGCGCCGTATTCGAGGGCGCGCAGGAAGTCCTCGTCGAGTTGCATCGCCTCGGGGTCGCCACCGGCCGCCTTGACCGACTGCGCAGTGAGCACATCGCGCTGGACGACCGGGTCGATGAGTTCGGTGAAGCCGGTGCCCCGCTCGACCCCGCCGATCATCAAGTCCCAGGCCTCGATGAGGCCCGGCTCGGAGCGGTGGGCGCGGGCGAGTGGTTGGGCCATCGCGGGGTAGTCGCAGAGGAAGGTCGGCTGGATGCAGTCCGGCTCGACGAGCTCGGACACGAGCTCCATGAAGACCTTGTCCTTGTCCCACGCCGGATCGATCGCGACCTCGTGAGCGGCGGCCAACTCGCGCAGCCGCTCGACCGGCGTCTCCACCGTGATCGTTTCGCCGACCTTGGCGCTCACCGCGGGATAGACCGAAAGCCAGGTCCACTCGGCGTCGAGATCGATGGTGCCGTGGGCGGTCTCGATCTGGCGCGAGCCCACCGCGTCGGCCGCGGCGAGGTAGAGGTCGCGGATGAGGGCCGCGATCGTCGTCTGGTCGCCGTAGGCCTGGTAGGCCTCGAGCATCGTGAACTCCGGCGAGTGGGTCGCATCGACGCCCTCGTTGCGGAAGATCCTGCCCATCTCATAGACCCGGTCGACGCCGCCGACGATCGCCTTCTTGAGGTTGAGCTCCAGCGCGATGCGCAGGGTCATCTCCTGGTCGAAGGCATTCATGTGCGTCTTGAACGGACGCGCGGCGGCCCCGCCGTGGATGAGTTGGAGGATCGGGGTCTCGACCTCGATGTAGTCCTGACCCTCCAGCTCGTGGCGCATGGCGGCGAGGATCTTGGCCTTGGTGCGCACCATGTCGCGCGCCTCCTGACGCACGATGAGGTCGGCGTAACGCTGCCGGACCCGACTCTCCTCGGAGAGTTCCTTGTGCAGCACCGGCATCGGGCGCAAGGCCTTGCTCGCCATGACCCAACTCGTCGCCATGACGGACAACTCGCCGCGGCGGCTGGAGATCACTCGCCCCGTCACCGCGACGTGGTCACCGAGGTCGACGTCGGTCTTCCACGCAGCAAGGGCCTCCTCACCGACCTCGGCCAGGCTGAGCATCACTTGCAACCGGGTCCCAATGCCCTCCTGCAGAGTCGCGAAGGCGAGCTTGCCGGTGTTGCGCACAAAGACCACTCGACCGGCCACGGTCACGACGTCCTGGGTCTCCTCACCCGTCTCGAGGTGTCCCCACTTTTCGCGCACGTCACCCAACGTGTGGGTCCGGTGGACATCGATGGCGTATGCCGGGGTGCCGGCCGCCATCAACCGGTCCCGCTTGTCGCGGCGAATGCGCATCTGCTCCGGGACAGAGGGCTCGTTGGGTTCGGCGGCCTCGACAGGGGTTGCGGGCACGGCGGAAACGTCGGTCACGGCTCAAGCCTAGGCGGGCCCGCTGGATGCTCGCTGGGAGCCTCCTGCACGCAGTCCTTTGCCCACACGCACGGTCATGAAGGTGTGTCGTCCACAGGATGGCTGTCGCGGTTGAGTCTCCGAGTGGCCACCGTGAGCATCGAGGGATGAATCGGCGTGAGGACGCATCGGTGGGGATGCAGATGGTGTTGGACGACCCGGAACTGGACCTCCTCGACGCCATCGGTCACGCCTTCCGGCTCTACCGGCGCTTGGAGGGACTCTCCCAACGACGATTGGCTGACAACCTCGGGTGGGATCGGTCCAAAGTGGCGCGGTGGGAGACCGGGGATCTCCCGCCGATCGTGGCCCGGATCGATGGACTGTTGCGGGCCATGGGTTACAGGATCCTGGTTGTCCCGATGCGGGAAATGGAAGAGCGGCTGACGGAGGGCGAGGTGGAGATCATGGAACACATCCGCGACCGCGGCGAGCGCCGGTTCCCGGCCCATCTCAAGGTCATTCCGGAGCACGCCATGAGCACGTACAACTGGTGTCGCCACCGCGGCGAACCCAGTCCCCTGGCCAACGGCATGCAGTTCGTGCGTGAACTCGACAAGGACGACCGACGGCTGCGTGCGCTTGGCGAGCCGACGGAGAGGCCCGTCAGCGCGCCCGCCAGTCCGGCCCAAGCGGACGAGCAACCGAGCTGAAAATGGGACCCGGGAGGTGTCGGGCTCGGGTGGCAGTGCGCACAGGGAGGCATCGGCTCAGGCCAGGAGGCATCGGGGCGAACCGGGGTGCAATCAGTGTCGACGAGAATTCAGCTCTCCGACCGGATGGGCATCGTGAGCACGTGTGCATTGCTGCGTCTCGGCGCAGCAACGCAGATCAACCGCCAGCCTGACTCTGCATTGCTGCAACAGGGCGCAGCAATGCAGATCAACCGCCAGCCTGACTCTGCATTGCTGCAACAGGGCGCAGCAATGCACACGTTCGTCGGCATCCATAGCGGAGGTGGCGCCCGGTGCCCACACCCGAAGTGGCGCCCCGAGCCGCCGCCCGCCAACCGTTCTCGTGGCACGTTCGACCCTCGCGTGAATGGGGTGTCGTGGGCTGGCGTTAGGTTGCGTGGGTGGAGATCAGTCGGCTTCCGGTGCGTCGGGTGGATGCGGTGCCGCCCTTGCCCGCGGACCCAAGGCCCGACAACAGCGACGCGTATGCCGTGGGGTCGCCTCCCGGGGCCGTGGTGCCGACTCCCGCGGTCGGCCCACCTCAGTGGCCACTCACCATCCCGGCCGTCGCCCAGCTCGTCGCCGAAGGTCTTGAGCTCAGCGACTGCACGATCCTCGTCGGACCCAACGGTTCCGGGAAGTCCACCATCATCGAGGCGATCGCGACGGCATACGGGCTCAATCCGGAGGGCGGCTCGACCGGTGCCCAACACCGGACCCAGGCCACGGAGTCACCCCTTCACGAATGGTTGCGCCTGACCCGCGGTGCTGGGTCGAGCAAGTGGGGTTACTTCGTGCGGGCCGAGACCATGCACGGCCTCTTCACCTATCTCTCGGCGACCCGGTCCGATAGTCCATGGACGAGGGACCCGGAGTTCCACGCGCTCTCGCACGGGGAGTCCTTCGTCGCCCTCCTGGGCTCCAGCCGCTTCGGCAAGGACGGCTTCTTCGTGATGGACGAGCCCGAGGCAGGTCTCTCCTTCGAGGCCCAACTCCACCTCGTCGCCGAACTCGCCGAGATGGCGCGTCGGCCCAAGGCCCAGGTCCTCATCGCGACCCACTCGCCGGTCATCGCCTCGATCCCGGGTGCGCACCTCCTCGAGCTCGGCCCCCACGGCATCCGGCCCACCGAGTGGGAGGACCTCGAGCTCGTCGACCACTACCGGCGCTTCCTCGGAGAGCCGCGTCGCTATCTGCGGCACGTCGTCGACGATCCGTTCTGAGTCGGCGCGCCGCCCTCCCACAAACAATCGCGGCATCGGGAAACAACGCCGGGCAAGGGTTTAGTAAGAATGTCCTGACAAAGCATTGACAGTGCTGACAGGGCCCGGCAACCTTGGGGCCATGACCACCCCGATCACCGAACGCATTGCCGGCGCGCCCATTTCCTGGGGTGTCTGCGAGGTGCCCGGCTGGGGCCACCAACTCGACGCCGACACCGTGCTGACCCAGATGCGCGAGGTGGGGATCTCGGCCACCGAATACGGCCCGGACGGCTTCCTGCCCGACGACCCGAGCGCCAAGGCCGAACTCCTTGAGGGCTACGGGCTCAAGGCAGTTGGTCAGTTCGTGCCCGTCGTCCTGCACGACGCCGACGTCGACCCGATGCCGACCGTCGACCAGGCGATCGAGGGCCTGCTCGCCGCTCGGGCGACCGTCGTCGTCATCGCGGCGTCGACCGGCGTCGACGGCTATGACAGCCGCCCGGTCCTCGACGACGACCAGTGGGCGACCCTGCTCGACAACCTCGACCGGATCGACGCGCGAGCCGCCGGGGCCGGCCTCACCGCAACCGTCCACCCGCACGTCGGCACCATAATCGAGAGTGGCGATGAGGCCGATCGCGTCCTTGCAGGCTCGGGCATCAAACTCTGCCTCGACACCGGCCACCTGCTCATCGGGGGCGGTGACCCTGCAGCGGTCGTGCAGCAGCACCCCGACCGCATCGGCCACATGCACCTCAAGGATGTCCGTCAGGACCTCGCTGCCAAGGTGCAGTCCGGCGACCTGACCTACACCGATGCCGTGAGTCAGGGGATGTACGTCCCCCTCGGCGCCGGGGATGTCGACATCGCGGGCATCGTCGCCCAGCTCGAGGGCAACGGCTACCAGGGCTGGTACGTCATGGAGCAGGACTCGATCCTCACCGGACCGCCGGAGGAGACCGGCGCGGACCCCCGCGACGACGTGCGGTCCTCCATCGACTTCGTTCTCGCCGCAGGAGGCGCCAAGTGAGCGACAAGTCCCGCAACACCGACAACGAGCGCTACTCCAAGCTGACCATCGGGGTCTGCCCCGACCAGTGGGGAGTGTGGTTCCCCGAGGACGAGAAGCAGATCGATTGGCGCACAGCGCTGTCCGAGATGCAGACGGCCGGCTTCTCGGTCATGGAGACCGGTCCTTTCGGCTACTTCCCGACCGACCCGATCCAGCTCAAGGACGTCATGGACGAGCACGGCTTCCGGGTCGTCGCCGGCACCGGATGGGGCATCCTGCACAAGGCCGAGGCGTGGGACGAGACAGAGCGCTTCTTCCGTCAGATCGGTGAGACGCATGCGGCCGTGGGTGCCGAATACGTCGTCCACCTGCCGCCGATGTTCCGCGACGAGAAGACCGGCGCCTACACCGACGACCGTGTCCTCACCACGGAGGCGTGGAACCTCTACATCAAGAACGCCGACCGCCTCGGACGGATCATGAAGCAGGACTACGGGCTGACGATGGTCCTCCACCCCCACGGCGACTCACACATCGAGACCCCCGAGGACATCGACCGGATCTTCCAGTCGACCGACCCCGAATACGTCGGCTTCTGCCTCGACACCGGACACATCGTTTACGGCAACGGTGACCCGATGGAGTTGTGCCGAAAGTACCCAGAGCGCATCTCCTACGTCCACATCAAGGCGATGGACCCGATCCTCGTCAAGCAGGCGCACGAGGAGGACTGGCCCTTCGTCAAGGCCGTCCACGCCGGGTGCTCGGTCGCGCCGCCCGAGGGTGAGCCCGACATGGGCCTGCTCATCGAGGCCCTCGCCGACCTCGACAAGGAGCTCTACGTGGTCTGCGAGCAGGACATGTACGGCTGCCCCAAGGACGCCCCGCTTCCGATCGCCGTCGGCACCCGCCGATACCTCGCGTCCCAGGGTCTCGGTCTGCCCTGACCGGCTGATATCCAAATGTTAGAACAAATGGTTGACAGACCAATCGACTGAGCGGCAGGCTCGGTCCGAGCACGACGCGCAGGCAAGACAACGACGCAACACTGGACAGCAGTCGAAGGAGACTCGTGGTGAAGGGGACCGTCCGGCTCACCGTGGCACAGGCCGTGGTTCGCTTCCTGGCCAACCAGTGGAGCGAGCGCGACGGCGAGCGCCAGCGCCTGATCGAGGGTGTCTTCGGCATCTTCGGTCACGGCAATGTCGCCGGTGTCGGGCAGGCCCTGCTCCAGCACGAGTTGGCGGCCACCGCCGCCGGACGTACGCCCGAGCTGCCCTACGTGCTGGCCCGCAACGAGCAGTCGATGGTCCACACCTCGGTCGCCTACGCCAAGCAGAAGGACCGCCTCCAGACGTGGGCCTGCACGGCCTCGGTCGGCCCCGGCTCGACCAACATGCTGACCGGCGCGGCCCTGGCCACCATCAACCGGATCCCCGTCCTGCTGCTGCCCTCGGGCACCTTTGCGACGCGGGTCTCGGCGCCGGTCCTCCAGGAACTCGAGACGCCGTATGCCGGTGACCTCACCGTCAATGACGCCTTCCGTCCGCTGTCCGCCTTCTTCGACGAGGTCAACCGTCCCGAGCAACTCCCCTCGGCGCTGATCCGTGCCATGGGGGTGCTCACCGACCCGGCCGCCACGGGCGCGGTCACGATCTCGCTCCCGCAGGACGTCCAGGCCGAAGCCTTCGACTGGCCCGAGGGTCTCTTCGACGAGCGCATCTGGCACATCGCCCGCCCCCCGGCCGAGGCCTCCCGCGTCGCCGGTCTCGCCGCGCTGATCCGCACGGCGAAGCGGCCGATGATCGTCGCCGGTGGTGGCGTGCACTACTCCGGGGCCGAGGCCGCACTCGCCGCCTTCTGCGAGGCGACCGGCATCCCTGTCGGCGAGAGCCAGGCCGGCAAGGGCTCACTCCCCCATGGCCACCCGCAACTCATGGGGGCCGTCGGCTCCACCGGCACCACCGCAGCGAATGCCATTGCACGAGAAGCGGATCTGGTCATCGGCATCGGCACTCGGTGGGCCGACTTCACCACGGCCTCACGCACCGCCTTCCAGCGGGAGGGCGTGCGCTTCGCGAGCATCAACGTGGCCCATTTCGATGCCGGCAAACACAGTGGGTATGCCGTGCAGGCGGACGCCCGCGAAGCCCTCACCGCGCTGGGAGCCGAGCTCGCAGGCTGGACCGTGCCCACGGCATACACGAAATTGCAGGCTCGCCTGTGGAAGGCGTGGGACGCCGACGTCGAGGCTGCTTACCACCCGTCCGCGGACGTCACCAAGAAGGCGAAGGGGCTGCTCACCCAGGGCGCGGTCCTCGGTGCGGTCAACGAACTGACCGACCCGCGCGATGTCGTCCTCTGTGCGGCCGGCTCGATGCCCGGGGATCTGCACAAGCTCTGGCGGGTGCGTGACCGCAAGGCCTATCACGTCGAATACGGCTACTCCTGCATGGGTTATGAGGTCCCGGCCTCGCTCGGGATCAAGCTCGCCGACCCGACCCGCGAGGTCTTCGCGATGCTCGGCGACGGCGGCTACCTGATGATGCCGACCGAGCTCGTGACGGCCGTCCAGGAGCGGATCAAGGTCATCGTCGTCCTCGTCCAGAACCACGGCTTCCACTCGATCGGCTCACTGTCGGAGAGCCTGGGCAGCCAGCGTTTCGGCACCCGCTATCGGATGCGCGGGCAGTCCTCGCACCGCCTCGACGGCGAGTTCCTCCCCCTCGACCTCGCCGCCAACGCACGCTCGTTGGGTTGCCACGTCATCGAGGTGCACACCCAGGACGAGCTCGAGGCGGCGATCGCCGAGGCTCGTGCCTGGCCCCAGGACGGCGGCCCGGTCGTCATCCACGTCGAGACCACGCCGTTCATCCACGCGCCCGACAGCGACAGCTGGTGGGACGTCCCCGTCAGCGAGGTGAGCGACCTGAGGTCGACCAAGACGGCATACAAGACCTATCTCGAACACAAGAAGACACAGCAGGCGCTGGTCACTCCCACCCGAGGGCCAGCTCAGCGAAGGGGTGGTGGGAGGCGCCGTTGATCCGGCAACTCCGCACATCACGGCCCACAACTCCATGACGCAACAACTCCCGCACCCCCTTCCTCACGCGCCCACGGGCGGTGACCATCGAAAGGAAAGCACGATGATCCGCAAGACCAAGTTCACTGCCCTCGCTGTGGCGGCCTCGGCCGCGCTCGCCATGACGGCCTGCTCCTCCGGCGGCGGCAAGGCCGCAGACACCTCCTCAGGTGCGGCCGGTGGGGGCAACGCCGCGGGCAGCGCCAACATGAAGGTCGTCATGATCACCCACCAGGCGCCCGGCGACACCTTCTGGGACATCATCCGCAAGGGTGCCGAGGCCGCCGCCAAGAACACCGGCGTGACCCTCGAATACACCAACGACCCGGACGCCACGAAGCAGGCCCAGCTCGTCCAGGCCGCAATCGACAAGAAGGTCGACGGCATCGCGGTCACCGACCCCAACACCGGCGCTCTCGGTGACTCGATCAAGAAGGCCGTCGCCGCCGGCATCCCCGTCTCGATGTTCAACGCGGGTGGCCCCGACGCCATGGGCCTGGGCGCGATCGGCTACTTCGGCCAGGCCGAGTCCGACGCCGGTCTCGCCGTGGGCAAGCGCCTCGTCGCCGACGGTGCCAAGAACGCGATCTGCGTCATCCAGGAGCAGGGCCAGCAGCAGCTCGAGGACCGCTGCGAGGGCGTCGCCAAGGGCGCCGGCAGCGTCAAGGTCGAGCGCATCTACGTCGATGGCCGCAACGACGCCGCGCAGGTCACCACCCTCCAGGCGAAGTTCACCCAGGACCCGACCATCGACTACGTCGTGACCCTCGGCGCCCCCTTCGCCCTCAACGCCTCCAAGGCGATCGAGGCCGCGGGCAGCAAGGCCAAGCTCGGCACCTTCGACACGAGCAAGGACCTCGTGACCGCGATCAAGGACAAGAAGGTCACCTGGGCCATCGACCAGCAGCCCTACCTCCAGGGTTACCTCGCCGTCGAGTCCCTGTGGCTCTACAAGACCAACGGCAACGTCATCGGTGGTGGGCAGAACGTCCCGACCGGCCCGGCCTTCATCGACGACAAGAACGTCGAGGCGGTCGCAGGCTTTGCCGCGAACGGCACCCGGTGACCTCATGACTGTGGTCACCCCCACGGCGACGGATGACCGGGTCAAGGCCCGGTCATCCCTCTCCACCCTCTTCGGGATGCCGGCCATCGGTGCCCTCATCGGCGCCATCGCGATCGCTGTGCTCTTCCTCGCCGTGGCGCCGGCCTTCCGCAACATCGCCAACATCGGCACGATCCTCTACACCTGCTCGGTCATCGGGATCATGGCGGTCTTCGTCGCGCTCCTCATGATCGGTGGAGAGTTCGACCTCTCCACCGGTGTGGCGGTCACCACCTCCGGCCTGACCGCGGCGCACGCGTCCTGGTATCTCGGGCTCAACGTTTGGGTGGGCGTGCTGCTGGCGCTGCTCTTCTCGTTGGCCATCGGTGCCTTCAACGGCTTCCTGTTGCACAAGACAGGGCTGCCGAGCTTCCTCGTCACGCTGGGGTCGTTCTTCGTCCTGGCCGGAGCCAATCTGGCCATGACCCGGCTCATCGCCGGCGGTGTCTCCTCGAACCGGATCAACGACATGGATGGCTTCAACAGTGCGAAGGCGGTCTTCGCCTCCCAGTTCAACATCGGCTCGATCAACATCAAGATCCCGGTCGTCTACTGGATCCTGCTGACCATCCTGTTGTCGTGGGTTCTGTTGCGCACCAAGGTGGGCAACTGGATCCTCGCCACCGGTGGTGACGACAAGGCCGCGCGCGCCGTCGGTGTGCCGGTGGTCGCCGTCAAGATCGGACTCTTCATGGGCACGGGCTTTGGTGCCTGGCTCGTCGGGATGCACAACCTGTTCGAGTACAACACCATCCAGTCCGGTGTCGGTGTGGGCTATGAGTTCATCTACATCATCGCGGCCGTCATCGGCGGCTGTCTGCTCACCGGTGGTTACGGGTCGGTCGTGGGTGCCTCGATCGGGGCGCTCATCTACGGCATGGTCTCGCTCGGCATCTCGTATGCCGGGTGGGATGTCGACTGGCTCAAGACCTTCCTCGGCATCATGTTGATCGGTGCCGTCCTCGTGAACCAGTGGGTCAAGAAGAAGGCGGATGCGTGATGAGTGCCCTCGAAGACACGCACGTGGACCTGGGCAGCGACCCGATCCTCGAGCTCGACCAGGTCGGCAAGAGTTATGGCAACGTCCATGCTCTCCGCGGGGTCAACATCAAGGTCTATCCCGGCGAGGTCACCTGCGTCCTCGGTGACAACGGTGCCGGCAAGTCCACGCTGATCAAGATCATCGCGGGCCTGCACGACTACACCGAGGGCACGATGAAGTTCCAGGGCGAGGAGACCCGCTTCTCCTCGCCGCGCGTGGCCCAGGGGCTGGGCATCGCCACGGTCTACCAGGACCTGGCGCTCGCCCCGCTGATGTCGGTCTGGCGCAACTTCTTCCTCGGCAACGAGATCAAGAAGGGCGTCGGTCTCGATGTCGCCTCGATGAAGCGGATTGCGGGTGAGGAACTCCAGAAGATGGGGATCGTCATCCCGGACATGGACCGTCCGGTGGGCGCCCTCTCGGGCGGCCAGCGGCAGGTCATCGCCATCGCGCGCGCCGTCTATTTCGGCGCCAAGGTGGTCATCCTCGACGAGCCGACGGCCGCCCTGGGCGTCAAGCAGTCCGGGGTGGTCCTGAAATACATCATGAAGATGCGCGATGCAGGGCTCGGCGTCATCTTCATCACGCACAACCCGCACCACGCCTTCCTCGTGGGCAACCACTTCGTCATCCTCAAGCTCGGCAAGCTCGTGCTCGACGCGCACCGCGACGAGCTCACGCTTGACCAGTTGACGGCCGAGATGGCCGGCGGCAAGGAGTTGGCCGACCTCTCGCACGAGTTGCGCGGGGCCGACAGCACCGATGAAGAGGATGCGGCGCTGGACGAGATCGACGCGGGCCTGGCCCGCGCCGACATCCAGGTCGAGGAGGACGGCAAGGCATGAGTGCAGCACTGCGTGTGGGTGTGGTCGGTGTCGGCATGATGGGCGCCGACCACGCCGAACGGCTCGCCGTCAGGACCGCCGGTGCGGTCCTGACGGCGGTCGCCGACCCAGACCTGGGGCGGGCCCAGGAACTGGCTGGCCGGCTGGGGGCCACGGCCTTCGGTGACCCGCTCGACCTGATCGCCTCAGCTGAGGTCGATGCCGTTCTCCTCGCGTCGCCCGGCTTCGTCCACGAGGAGCAGGTGCTCGCCTGCTTCGCGGCGGGCAAGCCGGTGCTGTGCGAGAAGCCGATGACCATGGACATCGAGTCCTCGCTGCGGATCGTCGAGGCCGAGGGCGCGCTCGACCACCCCCTGCTGTCGGTGGGTTTCATGCGTCGCTTCGATCCCGAATATGCCCAATTGCAACGGATGCTCGCCGGTGAGGCCTTCGGTCCGTTGCTCGTGATGCACCAGACCCACCGCAACCGCTCGGTGCCCAATCCCGAGTTCCGCTCCGAGATGATCGTGCGCGACTCCCTCGTCCACGAGGTCGACTGCGCGCGTTTCTTCGTCGGTGACGAGATCGCCGAGGTCCAGGTCATTGCGCCGCGCGCGACCTCGAAGGCGTTCGAGGGCGTCGCCGATCCACAGATTGCCATCTTCCGGATGGCGGGCGGCGTGGTCGTCACCAACGAGGTCTTCGTCAATTGTCAGGTCGGTTACGAGGTCCGCGCCGAGGCTGTCTGCGAGCGCGGCACGGCGATCGCCGGCCGACCCCAAACCGGGCTCTACTCAACGGTTTCCAGTGGCGGCTCGACCCCAGAGGGCTACTGGGGTGGCATGGTGCACGACGACTTCCGTCAGCGCTTCGGCCGTGCCTATGACCTGGAGGTGCAGGCCTGGGTGAACGCTTCCCGCTCTGGTGGCGTCGTGGGCGCCAACGCATGGGACGGGTATGCCGCGACGGCCGTTTGTGAGGCCGGTATGGCCTCGCTGGCGTCGGGTGAGCCCGTTGCCGTCACCCTGGTCGACCCCGTCACCCGCTCCTGAGGTTCGTTTCGACCGGCCGCTCGCGGGTGGGGCTCCTCCCGGTTCTGGGCCGTCAGGCAGCCGCTGTATCGGTGTGGTCAGCGAGCGGCTGGCTCGACGCCGTCAGGGAGCGGGGATGAGGATGTCCCGGACGATCTGGTCCAACTCCTCATCGGCGCCGAGGAACTGACGCAACGTCTTGCGCGTGGCCCCGAAGGTGTCGAAGTCCTCGGGGGTCATCCCGTCCGGCTCGTAGGCCCGCCGGAACTCGGGGATGGAGAGCAGCACATCAAGGATCGCCGGGTCGACCGGTCGGGACATGGCATCGGCATCGGCGACAGAGCCGGCGTCCTGGATCTTCTGCTGCCACGCAAACGGTGGGGAGATGACGATGTCGCCACCGACGAGCTCGCTCCACTGGAGGGTGTTGCGGAAGGCGGCCGAGAGCAGACGGGAGCGGAAACGACGCTCGCCGAACACGGCATACGCCCGCTTGAAGGCCGCCACCCCAGCCCATTCGAGGGCGGCCGGGTCGACCTCGAGACCGTCGCGGGCGACAACCTCCTTGAGCCAGTCGTCGAGCCGGCCGACCATGATCGTGACGACATTGCCCATACGCGACACATCGTGACCGGCGGCTTCGCGGGTGCGCATGCCACGCTCGATGGCCTCGGCTGCGGCGACGGCCTGCGGGACGGTGAAGGACACCGTGACGTTGATGCTCACTCCGCGGGAGACGGCATCCTCGATCGCCTGGATGCCGGTCTTGGTCGCCGGGATCTTGACGATGATGTTGTCGGCGAGGCCGGAGAAGTACTCCGCCTGGTCGGCGAGCGCCTTGGCGTCGCGATGCAGGCGGGGGTCGGTCTGCATGGAGAGCCGCCCGTTGCGACCCTTGTGCGCCTCGAAGGTGGGGTGCAGGAGATCGGCGGCTTCGAGCGAGATCTCCTCGACGACCTTCCAGCCGATCTCGGACTCACCGGCCGTGGGCAGTTCATCGGCGAGTTCGCGGATGCGGCCCTGCCAGCGGGGGAGGTCGTTCTTGATGCACGTGACGGCGATGACTGGATTGCAGGTCGCGCCGACCCCGCCCCAGGCGATCGACTGGGCCAACTCCTTGGGATCGGCCGAGTCGTTCCAGAGGGCGCTGACGCCCGCGTTGGTCATCCGCTCCAGGGGTGAAGGGCTCATGAGTGGTCTCCGGTCGAGGTGGCTGAGAGGAGTCGGGCCTGGGCGATGTGGTCCTCCATCGCCTTGAGTTGGTAGCGCGCCATGCTGTCGGCGTTCTCGTCCTCGGCGAAGACCGAGTTGCACATGATCGAGTCCTCGCGGTCGAGGAAGCCGATCTCGGCCAGTCCGCCGAAGAAGTCGTCGAAGTCGACGTCGCCAGCGCCGATGCGCAGATGCTGGTGGACGCGAGCGGCGTTGCCGGGTGGGTTGGAGATGTAGCGCAACCCGTGCGAGGCATGGTGATTCATCGTGTCGGCCACGTGGACGAGTCGGAGCATGTCGCCCGCGGAGCGCATGATCTCGCGCATCGGGTGACCCATGTGGAAGCTGTGGCAGGCGACGAAGACCATGCCGACATTGGGGGAGTTGAGTCCGCGCAGCACCCGGACGGCCTCGAGCCCGTCCTCGACGAAGTCGTCGGGGTGCGGGTCGACGAGCAGGTCGAGACCTTCGCGCTCGATGATCGGAAGGATCTCCTCCATCGAGCGATAGAAGGCCGCCTCGGACTCCTCGGCGCGCTCCGGGCGGCCGGAGAACTCGGTGCCGATCGTGGTGCAGCCCAGGTCGACGGTGATCTCGATGATCCGCTTCCAGTTGCGGACCGCGGCCTCACGGGCCCACTCGTCCGGGCCGGACCAGCGCTGCACGGGGAGCACCGAGGCGATGCCGACGCCGGCGGTGTCGCAAGCCTGCTTGAGCTGGCGGACCAGCGCGTCGTCGGCCCGGGGGTGCCCGAAGAAGGGGATGAGGTCGCGGTGGGGGGTGAGTTGGATCCACTCGTAGCCGAGATCGGCGATGTGCCCGGGGAAGTCGAGGAGTGCCAGGTCGTGATGAAACGGCGTGGGGTCCTGGGCGATCTTCACGGTGAGCCCTCCAGCTCCGAGGGGATCGAGAGAATGTCAGGACATTAGCACCTATGGAGGCCCTTGGGAAGGGCGCGGACCAAGGCCAAGGGACAGGACGCGCCCCACGCGTGGGCGGCGCCAACGGCTCGCGCTCAGCGTTCGTGGACGGTCAGGTCGAAGGTGTATTGGTCGTAGCGATAGCAGTGATCGCCGAACTCGACGGGTCCTCCGGAGGCATCGAAGGCGCGACGGTTCATCGTGAGCAACGGATCGCCGGAGGCCAGTTCGAGCAACTTGCGCTCGCGTGGCTCGGGGCGCCGTGCGCCGATCGTCTGGTGGGCGATGACGGGACGGACCCCGCGAGCCCGCAGCACGGCATACAGGCTGGTGCCGGTGAGGTCTGCCTCGGTGAGGTCATCGAACGCTGGGGGGAGGTAGTTGTGCATGAGTGCCGTCGGGATGTCATCGGCGAGGCGGAGGCGCTCGATGTAGACGAGCGGGGTGTCGGCGGGCAGGCCCATGGCGGCGGCCGCGCGGGCATCGACCCGGGCGGGGTCGAAGGCGAGGATCGTGGTCGTCGGCTTCGATCCGCGGCGGTCGAGGTCGTCATAGAGGCTGGTGAGTTCGTCCCTGCGGTGGATCACCTGGTTGGCCACGGTGGTTCCCACTCCGCGGCGGCGCACGAGGAGGCCGCGGCCCACGAGTTCGGCG
This sequence comes from Phycicoccus sp., assembly GCA_035418665.1. Classification (GTDB taxonomy): domain Bacteria; phylum Actinomycetota; class Actinomycetes; order Actinomycetales; family Dermatophilaceae; genus Phycicoccus_A. The sequence goes on along the minus strand of DAOLRO010000003.1, from coordinate 24,504 downwards.
ATGGCGCGGCGCACGGTCGGGCGGGAGAGGTCGAGCCGATCGGCCAGGGCGAGTTCGTTTTCGAAGGCGTCGCCGGGCTTGAGGGTGCCGTTCTCGATCACGGCGGTGAGCTGCTCCGCGAGCTGGTGATAGAGCGGCACCGGGCTCGAGCGGTCGATGATGACGGGGATCGTGGTCACAGTCCGCACTCTAGGACGTTTGACCTGACATTTGTGCTTGTTGCCTTTCCCATGTCCGCACAAGTCCAAATGTTCTGACAAATGTTGACACGGCCCGCGACGACGGGCCACGCTGGCGTCGTGACCACCGGTGCCGCCACTCTCTCGGCCTTCGACGTGCTCTCCATCGGACGCGTGGGTGTCGACCTCTATCCGATGGACAGTGGGGTCGGGCTCGAGGACGTGCGCTCGTTCGGCAAGTTCCTCGGGGGGAGCGCGGGCAATGTCGCCGTGGCAGCCGCCCGCTATGGCCATTCGGCGGCGCTCATCTCGCGGACGGGGGACGACCCCTTCGGGCGCTTCGTGAAGCGGAGTCTCGGCGAGCTCGGCGTCGACGCGCGGTATGTCGGCACCGACGTGTCCCTCCCGACTCCGGTGACCTTCTGCGAGCTCTATCCCCCCGACGACTTCCCGCTCTACTTCTATCGCTTCCCCATGGCACCCGACCTCCGCATCGGGATCGGTGAGATCCCGCCGGTGGCGGTCGCCGAGAGCCGGCTGCTCTGGACCACCCTGACCGGGCTGTCCGCCGAGCCGAGCCGGACAGCGCACGAGGCGGCCTGGGCGTTGCGGCCCAGAGAGGCTGGCCTGTCGGTCATCGACCTGGACTATCGGCCGATGTTCTGGCGGCACGAGTCCGATGCGACGCGGGCGGCCGAGACCGCACTGGCGTCGAGCACCGTGGCCATCGGCAACCGCGAGGAGTGCCGAGTCGCCGTGGGGGAGACCGAGCCCGAGCGGGCTGCTCGGGCCCTGCTGGACCGCGGCGTCGACCTGGCCATCGTCAAGCAGGGACCCAAGGGTGTGTTGGCCATGACCCGTGCCGAGCGCGTCGAGTGTCCGCCGACCCCGGTCGAGGTGGTCAACGGGTTGGGTGCCGGGGATGCCTTCGGTGGGGCGGTCTGCCACGGACTGCTCGCCGGCTGGTCCCTCGCCGACACCATCGCCTTCGCCAGCGCGGCTGGTGCCGTCGTGGCCGCTCGGCTCGAATGCGCGACCGCGATGCCCGATGAGGCCGAGGTCCGGGCCCTCATGGACTCCACGAGGGAGGCGTGATGAGCGAGCAACTCGACGTGGCGCCGTCGATCGACAGCGCGTCCCTCACACGGACTCGGGTCACCGACCCCGGAGCGGTCCTGCGGGCGTGGCAGTCACGCCGTCCCGGGCACCTCCCCGACGACCGACACCTCCTCCTCATCGCCGCCGACCACCCGGCCCGCGGCGCGCTCGCAGTGCGTGGGGACGGCTCGGCGATGGCCTCTCGACGTGACCTCCTGGAGCGCCTGGCCGTTGCCCTCTCCCGCCCCGGTGTCGACGGCGTCTTGGGCACACCCGACATCCTCGAGGACCTCCTCCTCAGCGGAGTTCTCGACGACAAACTGGTCATCGGGTCGATGAATCGCGGCGGGCTCCAGGGCGCGGTCTTCGAGTTCGACGATCGCTTCACGGCGTATGACGCCGACACCATCGCCCGCCTCGGGCTCGACGGCGGCAAGATGCTGACCCGCGTCGCGCTGGACGACCCGGGGACCGCCAACACCCTCGAGGCCAGCGGAGCGGCGGTCACCGCGTTGGCCAACCATGGCCTGATGGCGATGGTCGAACCCTTCCTCAGCGTGCGTCGGAGCCCGACGCGCGTCGACAACCTCCTCGATCCGGACTCGGTCATCCGGTCGATCCACATCGCGTCTGGTCTGGGAGCCACGAGTGCGCACACGTGGCTCAAGTTGCCGGTCGTCGAGGAGATGGAGCGGGTGCTCGACGCCACGACGCTGCCGACCCTTCTCCTCGGCGGAGACCCGGTCGGTGACGTCGATGAGACGTATGCCGGGTGGGGCCGTGCGCTCGAATGTCCTGCTGCCGCTGGCCTGGTCGTCGGCAGGGCCCTGCTCTTCCCGCAGGACGGTGACGTGGCCACCGCGGTCGACATCGCCGCAGGACTCGTCCACGGAGGTCGCTCATGAGTGTCGGTGCCGACAACAACACCTGGGTGCGCCTCGCCGGCTCGGCGGGGAGTGAGGGTTGGGATGTCGATCTCGTCGACGGGATCGAGGGCTGGCAGCACACCGGGTTGCTGGTCGCCTCACTCGCGCCGGGGACGAGTCGCACTCTTGACCTGGGTGCCCGTGAGGCGATCGTGGTGCCACTGAGCGGGGGCGCTGTGGCCGTGGAGTCCGAGCGTGACGGGGTTCGTGATCGCGCGACCCTCGCCGGACGGGAGTCCGTGTGGAGCGGTGCCAGCGACACGGCATACGTCCCGACGGGCAGCACGCTCACGCTGACCGGCGCCGGTGTTGGGGAGGTGCGGGTGGCGGTGTGCCTGGCTTCGGACGAGACCGGTGTGGAGCCCCCACCGTTCCGTCACCTGAGCGCCGACCAGGTGCCGGTCGAGTTGCGTGGGGCCGGGATCGCGTCGCGGCAGGTGCGCAACTTCGGCGTGCCCGGGGTGCTCGAGGCCAACCGGATGATCGCGTGTGAGGTCATCACGCCTGCGGGCAACTGGAGCTCCTGGCCGCCGCACAAGCACGACACCGAGCGCGCGGGAGTGGAGTCCGAGCTCGAGGAGATCTACTACTTCCAGACCCGATCGACCGATGGCCGGGGGCTGGATCCTATGGGCTACCAACGGGTCTACGGCGGGGATGGTCGGCCGATCGATGTGCTGGCCGAGGTCCGCACCGACGACGTCGTGCTCGTGCCGCACGGCTGGCACGGACCCGCGGTGGCGGCCCCGGATGCCGACCTCTATTACCTCAACGTCATGGCCGGACCCGCTCCCGAGCGGGCCTGGCTGATCTGTGATGACCCAACGCATGCCTGGGTCCGTGAGACCTGGGCCGATCAGGCGATCGACCCTCGTCTGGTCTGAGAACACCTGTCCCGCAACGACATTCAAGGAGCACCCATGAAGCTCGGCCTCGCCGGCACCGGCCGGATCGGCGCCTTCCACGCCAAGACCCTCGTCGGGCTGCCCGAGGTCGACGAGCTCGTGCTCTTCGACGTCGTGGCCGAGTCGGCCGCCGCGGTGGCCGAGGACGTGGGGGCGAGCACGGCGGCGAGCATCGAGGAACTCCTGGCGTCGGGACTCGACGGCTTCGTCATCACGACCGGGACCCACACGCACGCCGACCTGCTCAAGGCCGGGTTGGCGGCCGGCGTACCCACGTTCTGTGAGAAGCCCGTTGCCGGTGACCTGGCCGGGTCAATCGAGTTGGCGCACTTGGCTGCTGGCTCGGAGGTGCCCGTGCACATCGGCTTCCAGCGGCGCTTCGACAACGGCTATCGCCGCCTGCGTGAGGCCGTGCAGGGTGGGGAGTTGGGCTTCGTCCACTCCATCCGCGCGGCGACGCACGACCAGAGCCCGCCGCATGCCGCCTACATCCCCACCTCGGGGGGCCTCTTCCGGGACTGCTCGGTGCACGACTTCGACATCCTCCGTTTCGTGACCGGGCAGGAGGTCAAGAGCGTGTATGCCGTGGGCGCCAACAAGGGCGACAAGTTCTTCACCGAGGGTGGAGACGTCGACACCGCGGCGGCAGTGCTGACCATGGACGACGACACCCTGGTGATCGTGTCGGCCACTCGCTACAACGGCGGTGGGCACGACGTGCGGATGGAGGTCCACGGGTCGGAGGGTTCGCTGGCTGTCGGTCTCGACGACTCGTTCGCCTTCCGGTCGGCCGAGCCGGGGGTGACCTTCCCGCCCGGCCCGCAGAAGTGGTCGTTCATGGAGCGCTTCCTCCCGGCATACCGGGCCGAACTCACCGCCTTCGCCCAGGTGGCGGCGGGCGCCATCCCCTCACCATGCTCGGTGGCCGATGCCCTGCAGGCCTTCCGGACCGCCGAGGCGTGCGACCGTTCGCTCAAGTCGGGCCAGCCGGTGGCGCTGGCCGACATCGCCGGCGGCTGACCGACTTCCCTCGAGGTCCAGTCTCCTGATAGTTTGTTCTAACAAAGTCCTCTCGACCCAGGAAAGCGTGCAGCCATGAGCCCGACCCGCATCACCCACCTGATCGCCGGAGCCGAGTGGGACGGGACGGCTGAGCGCACCTCGCCGGTCTACAACCCGGCCACGGGCCAGCAGACCGGTGTCCTCGACCTGGCCTCCAAGGACCTCGTCGACGAAGTGGTCCGGGGCGCCAAGGTGGCGTGGGAGAACTCGTGGCAGCACTCGACGCTGACCAAGCGGACCCAGATCCTCTTCAAGTTCCGCGAGCTCCTCAACGAGCGCAAGGACGAGATCGCGGCGCTCATCACCGCCGAGCACGGCAAGGTCACCTCGGACGCCCTTGGCGAGGTCATGCGTGGCCTCGAGGTCGCCGAATTCGCCTGCGGCATCTCGCACTTGCTCAAGGGCGGCTACTCCGAGAATGTCTCGACCGGCGTCGATGTCTTCTCCATCCGACAGCCGCTCGGTGTCGTGGCGATCATCAGCCCCTTCAACTTCCCCGCGATGGTGCCGCTCTGGTTCGTGCCGATCGCCATCGCCTGCGGCAATGCCGTGGTCATCAAGCCGTCCGAGAAGGACCCGTCGGCCGTCAACGCCGTGGCCAAGTTGTGGGAGGAGGCCGGGCTCCCCGAGGGCGTCATGAACGTCGTCCACGGTGACAAGGAGGCGGTCGATGCCCTCCTGACGCACGACGACGTCAAGGCGATCTCCTTCGTCGGGTCCACCCCCATCGCGAAGTACGTCTACGAGACCGCCACCGCCAACGGCAAGCGGGTCCAGGCCCTCGGCGGCGCCAAGAACCACATGCTCGTCCTCCCCGACGCCGACCTCGACCTGGCCGCCGACGCGGCCATCAACGCCGGTTTCGGCTCGGCCGGTGAGCGCTGCATGGCCATCTCCGCCCTCATTGCCGTCGAACCCATCGCCGACGAGCTGATCGACAAGATCAAGGACCGGATGTCCAAGCTGCGCACCGGTGACGGCACGCGCAACCCCGACATGGGTCCGCTCGTCACCAAGGTCCACCGTGACAAGGTCGCCTCCTATCTCGACAAGGGCGTCGAGGCCGGCGCCGACCTGCTCGTCGATGGGCGCGAAGGTGACATCGACGCCGACGGCGAGGGCTTCTTCCTGCGCCCGACCCTCTTCGACAAGGTCGCTCCCGGCATGCCGATCTATGACGACGAGATCTTCGGTCCGGTCCTCTCGGTCGTCCGCGTCGGCTCCTATGACGAGGGCCTCAAGCTCATCAACGACAACCCCTACGGCAACGGCACGGCCATCTTCACCAACGACGGGGGCGCCGCCCGCCGCTTCCAGAACGAGGTCGAGGTCGGCATGGTAGGCATCAACGTGCCGATCCCCGTCCCGGTGTCCTTCTTCTCCTTCGGAGGGTGGAAGGCCTCGCTCTTCGGCGACTCCCACGCCTACGGCATGGAGGGCGTCCACTTCTACACCCGCGGCAAGGTCGTCACCTCGCGCTGGCTCGACCCGAGCCACGCAGGCATCAACCTCGGCTTCCCCCAGAACACCTGAGCCACAACGTGATCCGACGCCGGCCCGACCTGGTCGCCACCTGCTGGACCACGTCCGGGCCGGCGTCACCCCTCGGTCCCGTGGAGAGCCCGCTGGCGCTGCCCGATCGGATCGCGGCCGCAGCGGCTGCTGGATTCACGGGCTTCGGCATCCTCCTGGCCGACCTTCGCCGCTATCTGGTCGGCCACGACCTCGCCGAACTCAAGCAGCTTCTCGACGACCACGGCATGACGACGGTGGAACTCGAATTGCTCGAGGACTGGTGGGTGCCGGAGGGTCCACGCCGCGTCGAGTCGGAACGGGTGCGTGACGAATTGCGCACGGCAGCCCAAGCCCTGGGCGCACGCGACATCAAGCTCGGCCCGCCCCTCGTCGGCCCCGTCCATGCCGTGCCCGCCCGGGGGGTGATCGACCCGGCCTACGACCTCGAGGCGTATGCCGGGGGCTTCCACCGCGCATGCGTCGCCTTTGCCGAGGTGGGCGCCGTGGTGGCGCTGGAGTTCTTGCCCTTCTCGACGGTGAGCACCCTGGCGCAGGCCGTCGACTTGGTGCGGACCGCTGGCCACCCCAACGGTGGACTCTTGATCGACCTGTGGCATGTCATGCGTGGCCCGGAGGGACAACTCGAGGAGTTGGCCGACCTGCCCGTCGACCTCGTCAAAGGGGTCGAGCTCAACGACGCCGACGCCGAGCCCGTCGGGGATCTCTTCACCGACACGGTCCGCCACCGTCTACTCCCCGGCGATGGCGTGTGGCCGGTCGCCCGAGCCATCACCCTCCTCGACGGCATCGGCTACGACGGCCCTTGGGGCGTCGAGATCCTCTCCGACCACCATCGGTCGCGGCCCCTCTCTGAGTCCCTGCCCGAGGTCGTCGCCACCACCCTCGCCCAGTTCGACCTCGCCCGAGCCTGATCGCTCCAGAAGGAGACTCCGCATGACCCAGCCCGACCACGCAGCGCCGTTCACCCTGGCCGTGTCTGCGGAGATGGTCTTCCGCGATCTGCCCATGGCCGAGCGGATCCGGCGCATCCACGAGGCCGGCTTCGCCGCCGAGATCTGGAACTGGGCCAACCACGACATCGACGCCTTGGAGGCGCTCGCAGCTGACGGCGTGAACTTCACGTCGATGACCGGCTACCTCACCGGTGATCTCGTCACATCCGAGGGCGCCGACGACCTGCTCGCGACCGCCCACGAGTCCATCGCCGTGGGGCGTCGGATCGGTGCCAAGGCCCTGAACCTCCACGGCACCGGTCTCGACGGCCAGGGACTCCCGGTCCGACCCATCGACGTGGTGACGCCGGCGATGTGGGAGGCGGCACGGCATAGCCTGCGTCGGATCGCCGATCTCGGCGAACGGGAGGGAGTCACCTTCGTCCTCGAGAATCTCAACCTCCCGGTCGATCACCCGGGCACGCCCTTCGCCCGCGCGGAGGACACCATCGACCTCGTGTCCGGCATCGACAGCCCGCACCTCAGGCTCAATCTCGACCTCTATCACGCCCAGATCGGCGAGGGGAACCTCATCGAGCTCTGCCGGGCCGCGTTGCCGTGGATCGGCGAGATCCAGGTGGCGGATGTGCCCGGTCGGTGCGAGCCTGGGACCGGAGAGATCAACTACAGCGGTGTGGCAAAGGCTTTGCGGGACATGGGGTATCGAGGGGTCATCGGTCTGGAGGCCTTTGCGAGCGGAGACGGAGTGGCCGGATCGGACGCCGCACTGGCGGCCTTCCGCGACGCCTTCACGGTCTGACCCGCCTGGGTCAGATCTGAGGTGTCACAGCTCGGACGTCCAGGCCCATGATGCCTTCGAAGTCGCTTGGATTCGAGGTGTAGAGAGGCAAGTCGTTGGCGATGGCGGTCGCGGCGATCAGTGCGTCATACGCTCTCGCGGCGGGCTTGCGCCCGGCTTGTCGCAGAGATGCAGCAACCAGGCCGAACGCGCGAGCCGCGGCGGCATCGAACGGGACCGGGTCGAAGTCGGCTTCGGCTTGTTGGAGGTGCAACTGGCGGGCCACCCGGTCCTGATCCGTGGCTGCGACCAGTGGGCCCACCGAGAGTTCGGCCAGGGTGATCGTGCAGATCTCGAGCTGCTCGGGAAGGTCCATGGCCTTGAGGGCCGCCAGATTGAGCAGCGTGGACGTGTCCAGAAGGCCGCGCGTCGGCTCCTCGATCACAACGAGGAGTCCAGGACGGCGTCAAGGTCCCGGCGAAGGTCAGCCGGATCAACCGGCGGCAGTGAGCGTCGCCTCTTGATGAGTTCTGTTGTGGCAGAACTGCGTCGGCGCAGTGGGCTCACAGTGGCCACGGGTGCGCCGTCACGCGTCACCGTCAAGGACTCACCGCGCGCGACGCGCGCCATCACATCCGCGCTGTTGTTTCGCAGGTCTCGGATCGGGACGGTGCTCATGCATGAACCGTATCACCCGTGATACGGCGACGCGACGTGGAGCGATCACTTGCTCGGTTCCCTGAGGGGGAGACCGGCGAGCGTGTATGCCGTGTCGATGGCTTCCGCATTGCGCACCGCGAACGCGGCGTCCGTGACAACCGGTGCGCCGTCTCGGACAGCATTACCGAAGGCCTCGAGTTGGTAGGTGTAACTCGAACGCGTGCCCAGATGCTCGACCACGTCGCCCTCCCGCTCAGCCACGAGATCGGCCGCATCCTGTGGGCGTCGCCGGACCCGCGGCGCGGAAGCGGTCCTGCGCAGGATCAGCCGGTCGTCCTCGTGCGGCAGCGGGAACTTGGGGACGACGATCTCGCCCGTGCTGCCGGTGATGACCAAGGTGAAGGACCATTCGTCGGCGTCCATGTCTGATCCACCCGAACCTGTTGCGCCGGAGGGGAACTCGCCAGACACCCACAGATGGGAGTCGACGCCCGGGTGGCCATCACGCTCGCTGGCCTCGGCGGAGGTGATCTTCAGCGGACCGCCGCAGAGGGCCTCACCGAGAAGGTTGAGACAGGAGATCGAATAGCAGCCCAGGTCCATCGTGGACCCGCCCGCCAGGTCGAGTGACCAACGCGGATCGTCGGCACCGGGATCCGGCATGAGCAGCGGCACGTCGATGTGGCGGACCTCGCCGATCGCCCCACTGGCGGCCAACTCGACCGCCCGCTGGAAGAGCGGGTGATAGGGATAGTGGAAGGCCTCCATGAACACGATTCCTGCTGCGTCGACGGCCGCCTGCATCGCGCGGGCCTCGTCGGCGTTGGCAGCGCTCGGCTTCTCGGCCAAGACGTGCTTGCCGGCGTGTGCGGCGGCGATGTTCCACGTGCCGTGCAGGCCGTTGGCCAGCGGGTTGTAGACCGCCTCCACCTCGGGATCAGCCAGCAGCACGGCATACGAATCAACAACTCGCTCAACGCCATTGGTGCCGGCAAATTCCTCTGCGCGATCGCGCGAGCGGGCCGCGACGGCGATAAAACGGTCGCCGGTCACAGATGCGGGCGAGACGATCGAGAGGGGGGCGATGCGAGCGGCACCGAGCAGCCCGATGCGCAGGGGCTCCCGCCGAGACTCCGCGGTGCCGCCCGACATCAGAGCGCGTTCTCGGCAGCGAGCATGTTGTCGGCCGCGAACTTCAGGCCCTCGAGTTGACCCAGC
>DAOLRO010000003.1:0-15089 GCA_035418665.1 Phycicoccus sp. | reverse complement strand
CTCGGCAGCGAGCATGTTGTCGGCCGCGAACTTCAGGCCCTCGAGTTGACCCAGCTCCTGGTCCTCGTGCTCGATGTTGCACGGCAGGTCGGGGTCGATCGCCTGGAGCGTGCGGAGGAACTCGGTCCAGAAGGCGACGTCGTGACCCTTGCCGATGGCCACGAAGTCCCACGAGGAGTTGCTCGGCCAGCCCGAGAGCGAGGTGCCACCGCCGAGCGAGAGGAAGCCTGGTTCACCCTCGTTGACGCGCGTGAAGCGGTCGTCGAGGACGCCGTTGATCTTGGCGGCCTCGTTGATCCGGGTGTCCTTGGCGGCCGAGCAGTAGACGAGGGAGCCGAGGTCCTTGAGCGCGAGGACGGGGTCGATGCCCTGCCAGAAGAGGTGGCTCGGGTCCATCTCGGCGCCGACGTGGGTGGCATTGATCTGCTCGGCGAGGCGGTGCATCGTCGCTGGGTTGTAGACGATGTTGCCCGGGTGCATCTCGATCGCGACCTTGACGTCCGCGGCGGCTGCACGAGCCTGGATGTCCTTCCAGAAGGGGATCGCCACCTCCCACTGGTGGTCGCGCACGTCGAGGAGTGGGCTCCACCAGGGCAGGACGTTCCAGGCCATGTGGCTGCCCCCGGACTCGGCCGCGGGAGCGCCGGACATCGTGACGACGCGCTTGACGCCGAGGAGCGCGGCGAGCTCGATCGAGTCGATGAGGTCCTGGGCGTGCGGGAAGTCGTCTCTGGGGAAGAGCGGGTTGCCGTTGCAGTTGAGCGCGGTGAGCGTCAGCCCGCGAGAGGAGAATTCACCGAGGTAGTCCTGACGCGCCTGCTCGCTCGCGCGGAGTTCTGCAACCGGCAAGTGGATCGGCGGCAGGAACCCGCCGGAGTTGATCTCGACCGAGTTCAGGCCCAGATCCCTGATGACGTCAAGGGCCTCGCCGAGTGGTTTGTCGCCGAGGCAGGCGTTGTAGACACCGATGTACATGGGTTGCCGTCCTTGGGGTTCAGTGGTGGGTGGGGAGGTCGATGGTGGCGCCGCCATTGGCGGCGGAGCGGGTGACGGCGTCGATGATCGTGAGGTCGCGCACCCCGTCGGCGAAACTGGCCACGGGTGGCAGGCCCACGGTGTCGCTCGTGATGCCCGCGACCTGCTCCAGGAAGGCGCGGGCCTGGAAACCGAAGAGGTCACCGACCCCGAACGAAACGCCCGGGAAGTCCATCGGCACGCCCCCCTTGAGATAGGGGTGAGCCGGTCCGACGAGCACCTGGTTGTAGCCGTTGATCGCGGCCGATCCATCATCGGCGGCGTTGCGCAGCACCGAGAACTCCGCTGGCCGGTCCATGTCCCACTTGGCTGCGCCGTGCTGCCCGAAGACATCAAAGGCGAGCGAGTTGGCGTGCCCCGGGGCGATGCGCGAGATGGAGAACGTCCCGACCGCTCCCGAGGCGAAGTGGGCCGTGAAGGTCGCGACGTCGTCGTTCTCGACGGCCTGCTTCTCATCGGTGAGTTCAGCGCGTGAGTGCCCATAGGTGGTCCCGGCCGCCACGAAACGCTCCTTGATCAAGGTCGTGAAGGCCGCCCCGGACACCGACAGCATTGGGCCGCAGACGAATTCGGCCACGTCAATGAGGTGGCTGCCGATGTCGTTGAGGGCTCCCGTGCCCGGGCCGCCCTTGTAGCGCCAGGCCATCGGGGTCAGTGGACTGTTGGCGTAGTCACACCAGTAGCGACCATTGAAGTGCGACACGGTCCCGAGTTGCTCCTCGACGAGCGCCTTGATCGCGGCGACCGCCGGTTGCCGTCGGTAGACGAAGGCCGTCCCGGTCACGAGCTCCGGGTGGGCCGCAGCGGCGTCGACCATGGCCTGCGCGTTCTCGAGGGTGTCGGCCAGGGGCTTCTCGCAGAGCACGTGCTTCCCGGCGTCGAGCAGGGCCTCGACGATCTCGCGGTGAAGAGCGTTGGCGACGACCACACTGACGACCTGGACGTCGTCGGCAGTGAGCAACTCGCGCCAGTTGGTGCCCGAGCGCTCGTAGCCGTAACGCTGCGCCGCATCCGCAGCCACGCCAGCGTCGGCATCGATGACCGCGGCGTAGTGGATCGGCGGCAGCGGCGGATCGAACAGCGTTGGTGCGCTCCGGTAGCCCGCGCAGTGCGCGCGCCCGGCCATGCCGGCGCCGATGACGGCGACTCCGATGGGCTGCTGGGACATCGTTGGCTCCTTCTGGGGTTGCATTCCTTAAAGCGCTTTAAGAGAATGGTGACGCGACCCCCGGGTCGCTGTCAAGGCATTGTCAGGACAAAGAGATGCTGATGGGGTCGGCCGGATCACTCTTCTCGCGACCTACGGCGCAGTAAGTGTTGCTGCAGCAACACTTACTGCGCCGTAGGCCGCGAAAGGGATGCGGGGCCGAGGAACTGGAAGGGATCGAGCAGCCCATGGCACGTGCACGATTGAGTGACGTCGCAGATCGAGCAGGTGTGTCCACAGCCACCGCCTCGCTGGTCCTGCGTGATCAGGAGGGGCCGAGTGAGGAGACGCGCGAGCGCGTTCGACTCGCGGCTGCCGAGCTGGGCTATCGGCCGGACCGCACCGCGAGCCTCCTCGCGCGTCGTCGCACCCACCTGGTCGGCGTCCTCTTCGATGTCACGAGCCCCTTCCACGCCGAACTCGTCAGCGCCCTCGACGAGGCGGCCGGAGCTCGGGGCCTCGACCTGGTCCTCTCGACCGTCACACCCCGCCGGGACGAAGCCAGCGCTGCAGAGTTGCTGCTCGACTCCCGGTGCGAGGGTCTGATCCTGCTGGGCCCCACGCTCAAGAGGCCAGCCCTTGACGCGCTGGGCGACCGCTCCCCAACGGCCGTGGTCGGGCGCCGTGGCACGGGCGCGACTCGCGGCGTCCTGGCCTCCGATGAGATCGGGCTCGCACTGGCCGTGGACCATCTGGTCGGCCTGGGACATCGACGGATCGCCCACGTGGACGGTCCCGCCGGGACGATCGCCGCAGCCCGGCGTCGCGGATATCAGCACGCGATGCGTCGTCACGGGCTGGCCGATGACGTGGACATCATTCCCGGCGGGCTCACCGAGGACGGGGGTGCCGCAGCAGTCTCTTCACTGCTGGAGCGCCCCGCCCACGAACGCCCCACGGCACTCATCGCCTACAACGATCGCTCGGCCATCGGCGCACGGGATGCCCTCATGCGCGCCGGAGTCTCGGTGCCACGCGACATCTCGGTCATCGGCTATGACGACAGTCCACCTGCTCGACTCGGCACCGTCGACCTCACAACCGTGAGTCAGGACCCCACAGCACTCGCTCGGGCAGCGATCGAGGCCATCCTCGATCTCACCTCCGAGCGTGCCGTCGGATCCAACGCCAAGGATGTCGTGATCGACCCACGACTCGTGATCCGCAGCTCGACCGGCCCCGCCGTCCCCTGACCCCTTGCATCGGACCCCGTGATGGCCCTGAACGAGGCCGTCGACGAGGCGGCCTCGTCAGCGCTTGACGACGAGCACCGGCACGGACGCCTCGAGCAGCAATGTCTGGGTGATGCTCCCCAGCAGCGCCTTGCCCATTGGTGAGCGGTGACGCGCTCCGATGACGAGCAGCTCGGCGCGATGGGAGTCGACCGCGCCCAGGATCCGCTCAGCGACATCCGAGGCTCCGGCCACCAGTTCGACGGTCCAGTCGACACCGGAGTCCTCGCCGACCTTCGTGACCACGTCTCCTATCCCGACCTGCAGGGCTTCCTGCTTGTCGAGGTCGAGGGAGTCGGTGATGTTGAGGACGACGAGATCGGTCTCGCGCATCTTGGCCTCGCGCAGGGCTTCCGCGAGGACACGCTCACTGATCTTGGAGGCCTGGTGGGCCACGATGACGGTCACTGTTGCTTCCCTTCGGGGTGGGCGCAGACGGGGTGTATGCCGTGGAGCAGGGTCATCGTGCGACCTCGGCGATGCGCACGGGCCGGTGCTCGCGCGCGGACAGGGTGGCTGCTTCGGCCACCCACGTGGTGCCCATCGCGTCCTCGATCGTGCAGGGCGAGGGCGTGCGGTCGGCGGCCACCTCACAGAAGGTCGCGAGTTCGATCCGGAAGGCCTCGGCGAGACGGTCCATGAAGAAGGTGTGGGCTGGGCCAGTGGGCCACGTGATGCCCGGCTGGGTGGAGCGGATGGGAAGGCCCTCGTCGTAGCCGGCAGCCACTGAGTCGAGCGCACCGTGCACTTCGAGCCGAACGTCATAGCCCGCGGCGTTGGTGCGCGTGTTGGAGACGATCCCGATCGTGCCGTCCTCGAAGGTGAGGAGCGTCGAGACCGTCGTGAAGTCGCCGTGCGCGGCATACATCTCGGGGGGAGCGGTGGGGTCCACCGAGCCCACGGCATACACCTCGACGACTTCCTGGCCGGTCACCCAACGCACGGCGTCGAAGTCATGGATGGCGCAATCGCGGAAGATGCCGCCGGAGACGGCTAGGTAGGTCGCCGGGGGAGGCGCCGGGTCGAGGGTGGTGGAGCGCACCGTCTGGACCGCACCGAGGCTGCCGTCGCGGACAGCGTTTCGCGCGGCCACGAACGCAGGGTCGAAGCGGCGCGGGTAGCCGATTTGGACCGGCACGTCCGACCCCGCCAGCCGGTCACGCACGAGGACGGCCTCGTCAGCGGTGCCCGCGATCGGCTTTTCGCAGAAGGTGGGGATGCCGCGGCCGGCGGAGGCGAGGAGGAGCTCGGCGTGGGCGTTGGTGGCGGCGGCGATGACGACCCCGTCGACGCCGGAGTCGAGGAGGGCCTCCGGTGAATCGACCGCGCGAGCCTTGGCGATGCGCCCGGTCACGGCATCGACGGCAGCAGCCACCGGGTCGGTGACGACGAGCTCGTCGACGGCCGTCAACGCGGCGAGGGTGTCGGCGTGGAAGGCGCCGATCCGGCCGAGGCCGATGAGTCCGATTCGCATGGGGTGCAATGCCTTTCGAGCGATGGTCGGTGAGCGCATGGACGTTCGGTCGTGGCAGCCCTGCCGCTGACGGTGGTGCCCGACACTGCCCGCCCGACCGGGTGGGATGCGGGCGATTCAGTCCATGTCAGGACATTATCGCAAATCGACGCAGCCAACCAGAGCCAGGCTCATCGAGGATCGTCAGTGACTGCGGGTGGTCTTGGCTTGCTCGGCCAATCGAGCGGCGAGGTCCTCAGTCGAGGCGCCCTCGGCCAGCGCCGCGTGGACCAGATCGGCCTGGGATGGTGGTGCCATGCCACCGACCGGCTGCGCCCGATCGAGGTTGCTGGGGAAGGGATAGCCCTCGGCACTCGCGGCCACGACATGAGCCACGGCGTCGTCGGACCACCCCGCCGCCACCCGGGCAGCCAAGGCCGGGTGGATCGCCTCGACCACCCGTGCCCGGTCGACCGACTCCATGGCCCGACCGAAGGCCGAGTTGACCTGGAGCAGGTTGGCCATCCGCTGGATGTCGCTTGACACATTGGTCCCCGCGGCGTGGAAGAGGGCCGGGTTGAACCACACGAGATCGCCTGCGGTGAGCGGCAACTGGACGTGGTTGGCCACGAAGTAGTCCTGGAACTCGGGCAGCCAGTAGGCGAGGTAGCCCAAGGCGTACTTCTGCGAGTGGGGCAGATAGAGCGTCGGTCCGGACTCGACGGGCATGTCCACGTGAGCGACGGCACCCTGCAAGGTCAGCTGCGGCGACATGGCGTGGATGTGCGCGGGATAGCGGGCCGCCTGCTCGGCATCCATGAAGCCCAGGTGATAGTCCCGGTGGACCGTCTGACCCGCGCCACCGGGACGCACGATGTTGGCCTGTGCGGTCACCTGGTAGCCCGGACCGAGCCAGGCCCGCGCTCCGAGGGCCACGAGGTCGTTGGCGTAGTAGTCGACAAAGGCCTCGGGGTCCTTGAGTGCGAGCTTCTCCAGCGCATTCCAGATCCGGTCATTGGCGCCCGGCTTGCCGAAGTGGTCTCCGCGGGCACCGCCGATGGCCTTCTCGTCGGCCACGATCGCGTCATAGGCCGCAGTCACCGGGTCGAGCACCTCGCGCGCGAAGGCACCCGTGAACACGATGATCCCGGGGCCCTCGGTCCACGCGTGACAGAGCTCGGCCTCGATCGCCGGCCCCGCGCCCTCGGCGAGCGCTGCGCGGACCTGCTCCGCGGCATACACGACGACGCCCTGCGCCACGGCGGTGGCATGCGGGTAGTCGGCCAGGACCGTCTCGGCGTCGAGGATCGCCAGGAGGTCGGCGAGGTGGCAGTCCTGCGCGCGCAGCCAGTGGCGGGTCGCGGTCGTGATCGTCATGGCGAGTCCTTCGCTCGAGCGGTGGTGTCCCTTCAAGAGTCCTCCGACGCAAAGGCCATCACCAGCCCCAGAACCCCTCAGAAACCCCTCATCTCCCGTGGTCGCCGCCTTACTCTTGGGTATGCCGCACGGGCTCCATCGCCATGCCGACCTCGCCTCCCAAGCGGGGCTGAGTGTGGCGACGGTCGACCGGGTCATCAACGGTCGCCCGGGCGTGAGCGCCAGAGCCGTCCGCGCGGTCGAGCGGGCGCAACTCGAGCTGGATCGCCAACAGACCCAACTCCGACTGGGAAGCCGGAGTCTGGTGCTCGATCTGGTGATGCAGGCACCCGAGCGCTTTTCGGATGCCGTTCGCACGGCGCTCGAAGCCGAACTGCCGGGCCTGCGCCCGGCGACGGTGCGTGCGCGCTTCCACCTCAGGGAGACCGGTCGCGTGGCGGACCTGGTCGCTCAACTCGACCGGATCGGCATCCGGGGGCGGATGAGCGACGGCGTGCTGCTGAAGGCCCCCGATGATCCAGAGGTCGGGGCGGCCGTCGATCGTCTGCACGGTCGAGGCATTCCCACGGTCACCCTGGTCACTGATGTGCAGGGGTGCCGCCGACTGGCCTATGTCGGACCGGACAATGCGGCGGCAGGTGCCACGGCTGCCTATCTCGTGGACCAATGGGGCCGCGGTGACCACGGACCCGTCGTCGTCACCCTGAGCCGACGCGACTTCTTCGGCGAACGCGAGCGACTCGACGGTTTCCGGGCCGCCCTCGACAGCAGCGGGGTGGGGCGGGAGGTCATCGTGCTGGCGGATGCCGACGGACTTGACGAGGGCATGACCGGACTGGTGAGGGAGGCGCTGGACGAGCGCCACGACGTCGCCGCGGTCTATTCGATCGGCGGCGGCAACCGGGGCATCGCCGCCGAACTCGCTGCCGCCGGGGTTCGGCCACGGGTGTTCCTCGGGCATGACCTCGATGCCGACAACCTCGCGCTCCTCCGCAGCGGGGTGCTCCACGCCGTCCTCCATCACGACCTGCGGGCCGACGTCCGCCGGGCCGTGCACCAATTGCTTCGGGCCCATCGCCTGCTGCCCGGGGCGCCGACGTCGATCGCGGCACCGGTCGAGATCATCACCCCGCACAACATCCCGCCCCGACTCAGCGCGTGACTCCTGCCTGCCTGCAGGTCCGCGCTTCCTTGGGCACAAGTTGACCAATGGCGCACCCATGCCTGCGCCATCAGGCAACCTTTGCGAAGTCGTTCGCAGACCCTGTCCAGTGGCGCACCCATGCCTGCGCCATCAGGCAGCCTCTGCGCTGGCGGGCGTCAGCGGATGAGGAGGGCCAGGGCAGCCACTGCGCTCGCCATCAGGACCGCCACATCAAAGCGTGCCTGACTGATCCGGCGCACCGTGGCGTAACCGAGCAGGCCCCCGACCAGGATCGCCGGTGCGAGCATCACCGCACGGCTCGCATCCGACCAGTGCATGAGCCCGAGCCCGATCGAAAAGGGCAGCTTGGTGAGGTTGACGATGAGGAAGAACCACGCATTCGTCCCGACGAAGCGCCGCTTCTCGATGCCCGACGCCGACAAGTAGAGGGTCATGACCGCACCCGCAGCGTTGGCCGTCATCGTGGCGAAGCCCATGGCGCTGCCGGCACCCCAGGCCGCGACCCGATGCTCGTGCGCCGCACTCGAGACCGCCGCACCTCGCGTCTTGACCCAGAGTTGGAGCAGCACGAGCACGAGGAGCACGCCGCCGATGGACTTCTTGAGCACCCCGTCGTCGACGACGCGCAGGAACGCCGTCCCCAGGACCAGCCCCGGGATCACCGCGGGGAGGAGCCGCCGGATGAGTGCCCAGTCGGCATCCCGCCGGTAGTGCCAGCACGCCACCACATCCCCGACGAGGAGCAGAGTGAGGATGGCCGCGGTGGACTCCTTGGCCGGCATGATCGTGGCGAAGATCGCCACGGCGATGACCGCGAGCCCGCCGAGGGCGGTCTTGCTGTAGCCGATCACGAGGGCCGCGATGGTCATGAGCACGATGACCGCCATGCGACCCCCTCTTGTTTGTCCTGACATTTGTCGGTGAGACTCAATCATGCTGCCCCGACACCTCCCTGCGCCACGCACCCCCTCGTCCATGGACGCGCCCACCCTGCGCTGGGGGATCCTCGGCACCGGCTGGATCGCCGATCGCTTCGTCCAGTCCCTCCATGTCTCCACCAAGCAGGTGGTCCAGGCCGTCGGTTCGCGAAGCCGGGCCTCAGCGGAACGGGCCGCCGACGCCTTCGGTGCGCACACGGCATACGACTCGTATGCCGGGCTGGTCGCCGACCCGTCCGTGGACGTCGTCTACGTCGCCACACCCCACAACTTCCACCTTCCGCATGCGCTGCTCGCGATCGAGGCGGGCAAGCACGTTCTCATCGAGAAGCCCGTCGGGCTCGATGCGGGCGAGGCACGCGCCATCGACGCGGCGGCAAGGGCGGCCGGAGTCTTCTGCATGGAGGCGATGTGGAGCCTGTTCCTGCCGAAGTTCGACGTCATCGCCCAACTGCTCGACGACGGGGTGCTCGGCCCGGTCCACACCGTCCTGGCGGACATGGGGGAGAGTTTCGAGTCCAGCCACCGGATCTTCGATGCCGCTCTGGCCGGCGGGCCGCTCCTTGACCTGGGGA
Source organism: Phycicoccus sp. (assembly GCA_035418665.1). Taxonomy (GTDB): domain Bacteria; phylum Actinomycetota; class Actinomycetes; order Actinomycetales; family Dermatophilaceae; genus Phycicoccus_A. Next base: position 6,107 of record DAOLRO010000003.1, on the reverse strand, counting down.
CCTATCCGACGACCTTCGCCACGTGGGTGCTGGGTGCGCCGCTGTCTGTGACGGCCAAGGGCACGGCCGCCTCCAACGGCATCAACGGTCAGGTGGGTGCGGTGCTCTCGACCCCGGACGCGCTGGCCCAACTGCACTTCACGATCCTCGGGGAAACGCCCACGACTGCAGCGATCTCGGGTTCGGAAGGAGTGCTCGAGATCGACCGCATCTTCTACCGGCCCGGCCCCTTCACGCTCCGGGACGCCACGGGGCGGGGAATCCTGCGATGGGAGGAGCCACTCATCGACCACGCCGGGTTGCACTTCGAGGCAGCGGAGGTGGCGCGGCGCATCCAGGCGGGTGAGACCGGTTCGCCGATCCGGCCCATGAACCGCACGATCGAGACGCTGGAGGTGATGGATCGGATCCGCGAGGCCGTCGGCTTCGACTTCGACGCCGCCCGAGCGGCCAGGCACGCCGCCGACGACTGAGTTTCACACCTCGTATGCCGTGGCGCCGGTGCCGCACGACGCCTCGATGCCCCCGCGTGCTCAGTCGCGGAAGAACGAGTCCACCTTGTCGTACCACATGTCCTCGTGGCCTGACGGGCAGACCTTGATGGGCCCCACGGAGCCTCGCGGCTCGAAGGGAAGGGCCGTCTCCTCGACGATGACCGACCCGCGGGCCGAGACCCAGACACAGGGCAGGCGCAGCTCGCCAAGTTCTTGGGACCAGTGCTTCGGGGTGGCCAGCGCGAACTCGCTTCCGAAGGCGTCGTCGACCACGCCGGTGTCGCTGGGCACCTTGACGACCGTGAAGAGCCAGTTGCGGTCCTTGCCACGGACCACCGTGGCCTTGGTCGGGCTGGCGAGGGCACGCGCCGCCTCGGTGTTGCCCTTCTCGAGGGCACTCTTGTCCGTGGCGATGACGTAGTCCAGCCATGCGTCCTTGAAGACGCCCGGCTCGGGGTCGGTGCAGGTCTTGGTGATGTGGACGCTGGCCGACTGGGGCTGGAAGGTGCTCCGCTGACTGTTCGCCCGACGGAAGCCCCACTTCTCGGTCTGGCTGAACATCGTCGTCACGTCACCGCTGAGCGTCACCTTGACGCACAAGCCGCCCACGGCTGGGTCCGTGCCGGTCCAGGTGACCTTGTCCACGTTGGCGCAGGTGAAGCCGACATCGCACTGGGGGTCTGCCTGGGTGTGCTCGCGCACGGTCCAGACACCCCAGACGACAGCGACGCCGAGGAGGAGCCAGAGCCCGCGCCGCCACCACATGCGCGCCATCGTTCCCGAGAGGTGACCAGAGCGCCACTCCCCTTTCATCGCGTGACCATCTCGTGACCCGAGGGCGTGAGCCGTGAACGCACGGCTCAACCCTCCGTTTGCGCTCGGAGGTGCCTAGCATGGGCGGATCACTTCGGGGGAAGGACACCACCATGCCGTATGCCGTGCCGCCGGGTCGCCGTCTGGCGACCACCATCGCTCTGGTCACCGCTCTCACGCTCGCCGGGTGCTCGGGTGGCGACGAGGGGACAGGAAAACCCGCCGGTTCGCCCACCGGGCAGGCCGCCTCCACGTCCGCAGGTGCGGGCTCATCGCAGTCCGCGTCGGCGGGGGCTGGCGGCGCGGTCAATGCGGAGGCGGTGAACATCGACCCCAAGAACCTGCCGCCGTCGTTGGGGAGTGTCACCGTCCCGGCGGTGGTCAAGGACGATCCTGCCGCCACGATGAAGGTGGACCTGCTCGGGCTCAAGCGACAGGACAAGGTGGTCATCGCCACCTACTCCTTCGTCGTGACCTCGACGAGCACTGATGACGAGTGGCTGTGGGACTACTTGGGGCGCCAGATCTGGAACCCGACCCTCGTGGACACCAAGAACCTCAAGCTCCACCAGGTACTGCGACCGGTGGGCGGAGGCACCGAGGTGATGACGCCGTACCAAGGCTCGAAGTTCGCGCCCGGTCAGACCTACTTCGCCTTCGCCGCCTTCGCCGCTCCGCCGGCTGACGTCACCACCATGACCGTGAACGCCGTGGAGGGTGGCGCGGCCTTCACCGACGTCCCGCTCAAGTGAGCGCTCTCATGCTCCGCCGGCTTGCGCCCGCCGGAGCGGCCCTCGCCCTGACCCTGGTGGTGGCCCCGTCCGCCGCGGCCGAGGACCCGACCGTCGGTAGTCTTCGATCCTTCAGCCAGGCTGAGCTCGACGCGTCGACCTTCGACCTTGAGCCCCGGATCGCCGACCTCGACCCGAGGATGGAGGACGTCGCGGTCACCAAGGGCACCGAGATCACGCTCAACGCCGACATCCTCTTCGAATTCGGCAAGGCCGACCTCACGCCGACCGCCAAGGCCAAGATCGCCGACCTCACTGCCGGTCTGCCCCAGGGAGGTGCCGCCACTGTGACCGGCCATACCGACTCGATCGGTGACGACGCCTCCAACCTCACCCTGTCGCAGCAACGCGCTCAGGCCGTCGCGGACGCGATCTCGGCTGCTCGCAGTGACCTGCGGCTGACGGTCGTGGGCAAGGGCGAGTCCGATCCGGTCGAACCCAACGAGCAGGGCGGAGAGGACAACCCGGAAGGGCGGGCCAAGAACCGTCGCGTGACGGTCGTTCCCGGCTGAGACTCAGGCCAAGGTCACTCGATCGGGGTAATCGGTGACCAGGCCGTCGACGCCCGCCGCCCGCACGGACTCGATGTCGGCCGGCTCGTTGACCGTCCACGGCAGGACGGCGAGGCCGAGGTCGTGGGCCCGCTCGACGTTGGCCGGCGTGCACCACGTCCAATAGGGCGAGAACACCGATGCCCCCAGGGCGGCAGCCGCAGCCACCTCATCAGGGAAATCGGCCGGGTCGAGCGACCCGGTCCAGGGCCGCACGTCCTCGAGCGGCAGCCCCGGGATGGTGAGGGCCGACAGGATCAGCGACGAGTCGATCTCGCGCGCCAACTCGAGCACGGCCCAGTCGAAGGAGTGCACGAAACTGCGACCCTCGACGCCGGCGACCTTGATCGCCTCGACCACCTTCCCGGTCAGTTCCTCGCGGGTGGCCACCTCGTCCGGGTCGGTCGGGTCGACCTTCAGCTCGACGGTCCACCACAGCGTGGGGTGCGCCACGGCATACCGGGAAAAGAGCTCGGCGAGGGTGAGGATGCGTGACCCGGGGGCCGCCACCTGCTCAGGGAAGGCCGGCAAGGTGAGCGCCCCGATGTCCACGGTCCGCAACTGCTCGAGCGTCAGGTCGGCCACGCGAGCATTGGTGAGGTCGTCGCCGTCGAAGACGCATTTGCCCCCCTCGAGCGTCGGGTCGTGCCACACGACGACCTCGCCGTCGCCGGTCAGACGGACGTCGAACTCCACGCCGGTGATGCCCGCGGCCAGAGCCGCGTCGAAACTCGCCACGGTGGATTCAGGTGCGAGGCCACGGGCCCCGCGGTGTCCTTGCAGGTCGAAGGGGACGTGTGGCCAGGTTGCCATTGTTCAGACCTCAGTTCAGGCGGGTGCCGGTCTCGGCGTCGAAGATGTGGGCGGCATCGGCGATCGGGGCGAGGCGCACGGTGTCGCCGACGTCCATCGAGGCCTTGCCGATGACCTTGAAGGTGATCCGATCATCACCCAGCGCCACGGTGTCGGAGTCGACCTTGTGGACCGGCTCGCCATGCACAAAGGCCTCCGAGCCCAGCGACTCGACGAGCTCGACCTCGATGTCGATGCCGGGCTGGCCGGGCTCGACGACCCGCCAGGCCTCGGGGCGGAAGCCGACGACGACATCTCCCTTGGCCTCGGTGAGGGTGGCGCGGTCGAGCGGCACCTCAAGGCCGTGGATGCTCACTGTCCCCTCCTTGACCGACGAGCGGGTCATGGTGATGGCCGGGGAGCCGATGAAGGAGGCGACGAAGGTGTTGACCGGTCGGTCGTAGAGGGTGGCCGGGGTGTCGCACTGCTGGAGCTTGCCGTCCTTGAGCACCGCGACCCGGTGGCCCATCGTCATCGCCTCGACCTGGTCGTGGGTGACATAGACGGTGGTGACGCCGAGGCGGCGCTGGAGTTGGGCGATCTGGGAGCGGGTCGAGACGCGCAGTTTCGCGTCCAGGTTGGACAGCGGCTCGTCCATGCAGAAGACCTTGGGCTGGCGCACGATGGCGCGCCCCATGGCCACGCGCTGGCGCTGGCCTCCGGACATCTGACCGGGCTTCTTGCCGAGCAGGTCTTCGAGTTCGAGAATCTTGGCGGCCTCGCGCACGCGGGTGTCGACCTCGGACTTCTCGACCTTGGCGTTGCGCAGGGCGAAGGCCATGTTCTCGAAGGCGCTCATGTTGGGATAGAGCGCATAACTCTGGAAGACCATCGCGATGTCGCGATCTCGGGGCCGGACCCCGGCCTGGTCATGCCCGTCGATGAGGATCCGCCCACCGTCGATCGGCTCGAGCCCGGCGAGCATCCGCAGGGTCGTCGACTTGCCGCAGCCCGAGGGTCCGACGAGGACGAGGAACTCGCCGTCCGGGATCTCGAGGGTGACCCTGTCGACGGCCGGCGTCGGCGTCTTCGGGTAGTGCCGGGTGGCCTCATCGAAGAGGACGGTCGCCATGGTTCTCCTTGAATGCTGTTCTCTGCTTCGACCTACGGCGCAGTAAGTGCTGCTGTGGCGGCACATACTGCGCCGTAGCGCGGGTGGAGCCGGACTTGGGTGTATGCCGTGGAGCTGGGTCAGGCGGCTGGGCGCGGACTCAGCCCCACGGCATACGGGAAATCAGCTCTTCGGCAGCTTGGGCGTGATCTGGCTGTCGACGACCGTCTGGATGTCCTTCTGGAGGGCCTCCATGACCGTCTTGGGGTCCTCGCCGGCGACGATCTGGTCGAGGGCCTTGCCGATCTTGGCGTCGCCGCCGGGGACCAGCACGCGGGCGTTGTCCTGGCTGCGGGTGTGCGGCAACTGCTCGACAGCGGTCTGCGCGTTGGGGTTCTTCTCGAGGAAGTCCTTCTCCGCCGCCTCCTGCAGGGCCGACTTGCGGACCGGCATGTAGCCCGTGGCCTGGGTGAAGGTCACCGTGGACTGCGCGTTGGTGAGGAAGGCCGCGAACTTGAGCGCGTTGACCTTGCGCTCATCGGTCAGGCCGGCGGGGATGCCGACGCCGGCACCACCGGTCGGGCAGTTGTCCTTGCCCGGCAGGAAGGCCGTGCCGAAGGGGAACTTCGCGTTCTTCGTGACGCCACCGAGGGAGCCGGTCGACATGATCGCGCAGGCGGTGAGACCGGCGCCGAAGTCGGCGTCAGGTGCCTTGCCGAACTTGTAGAAGCCGCCCTTGACGAGGTCCTGGAAGAAGGTGACACCCTCGATGGTCTTGGGGTCGGTGAAGGTCGGGGTCCACTCCTTGGAGTAGCCGCCGCCGAACTCCCAGAGCAGGTTCTGGAAGACCCAGGCGAGGTAGTTGGAGCCGTCGGCCGAGCCCATGACACCGCCGCCATCCGGGACGACCGCCTTGAGCTTGGTCATCCACTCCTTCATCTCGTTCCAGTCCTTGGGGCCGCGGTCCTCGAGGCCGGCCGCCTTCCACATGTCCTTGTTGTAGTAGAAGAGCGGGGTCGAGCGGGAGTAGGGCAGCGCGTAGTGGCCGTTCTCGAACTTGTAGTCGTTGTAGAGCGCGTCGACGTAGTCCGTGGTGTCGAGGTCGATGGTCGTGGCGAGCTCGTCGAGCGGCGCGAGCTGCTTGTTGAGGGCGAAGTTGAACCACGTGACGTCGGAGACGACGACGACGTCGGGCAGCTGACCACCGGCGAGCGCGGCGTTGAACTTCTGGGCGACCTCCTCGTAGTTCTTGCCGGCATCCACCAGGTTGACCGTGACGCCGGGGTTCTCGGCCTTGAAGGCCTCGATGATCTTGGCCTCGGTGTCCTTGGACGTGCCGGGGTGGTTGGACCAGAACTCGATGGTGCCGGTCGCGGGCCCGGTGTTCTTCGGGATCGGCGCGGCGCTGCTCGAGGCGGTGGTGGTGCCGCCGCCGGTGCCGGCGCAGGCGCTGAGGCCGATGGTGGTGCCGGCGACGCCGGCCAGGCCGAGGAAGCCTCGGCGGGAGAAGGTGCTCATCTGGGTCACTCGCTTTCGGAGTTGATTTGCAGGGGTT
>DAOLRO010000002.1:0-61196 GCA_035418665.1 Phycicoccus sp. | reverse complement strand
CGACCACGCGCAGGATGTCGTCATCGTCGACGACCCCCACGAAGTTGTCGTCGGCGTCCACGACCCGGCACGGACCCTGGTGCGCGAGGACGGCGCGTGCCGCCTCGCGCACGATCGCCGTGTCCCGGAGGGTGGGGGAGCCCACGCCCTCGGTGTCGCTGGCCGGCGGTCGCATGACCCACTTGAGGGTGAGGACGTGGCTGCGGGGGACCTCGGAGACGAAGTCCTTGACGTAGTCATCGGCTGGAGCCCCCACGACCTGGTCGGGGGACCCGATCTGCACGACCTCCCCGTCCCGCATGATGAGGATCCGGTCCCCGAGCTTGAGGGCTTCCTGGAGGTCGTGGGTGATGAAGACCATGGTCTTGCCGACCTCGTGGTGCAGCCGAATGACCTCGTTCTGCATGTCGCGACGAATGAGGGGGTCGAGCGCCGAGAAGGGCTCGTCGAACATGAGGATCTCGGGGTCGGCGGCCAGTGCCCGGGCGAGCCCGACGCGCTGCTGCATCCCACCGGAGAGTTGGTCGGGATAGCTCAACTCGTTGCCGGACAGGCCGACCAGGTCGACCATCTCTTGGGCTCGCTTGCGGCGGGTGGCCTTGTCCTCACCGCGGATCTCGAGGCCGAAGGCGACATTGTCGAGGACCCGCCGATGGGGGAGCAGGCCGAAATGCTGGAAGACCATGGACACGCGCTTGCGCCGGATCTCGCGCAACTGCTCATCGGCGAGGGCCGTGATGTCCTCACCACTGAGCAACACCTTGCCGGCCGTCGGCTCGATCAGGCGGGTGATCAGTCGCACGAGGGTCGACTTCCCCGAGCCGGAGAGCCCCATGACGACGAAGACCTCGCCCGGCGCCACGTCAAAGCTCACGTCCTTGACACCGATGACGTGGCCGGACTTGGCCTGCAACTCCTTGCGGGACAGGTCGAGATCCGGTGTGCCGATGAGCTTTTCGGCCTTCGGGCCGAACACCTTCCAGAGGTTCTGCACCGACAGCGCGGGCTGGTCCGTCATCTGGTTCGTGGTCATGATCGGGGCTCCCTTGCCTCGGTGTTGCCAGCGATTCCGGACGTGCCGTCCGCAGGATTGCGCGCATCGCCGGGGGGCCACAGCGGCATGTCCCTGCGGTGGTCGTACCACGGTGCAGTGCTGGGCGCCAGTGGTTCGGCGCCGAGAATGAGGTCGGCAGCCTTCTCCGCCAGCATGACGACGGGGGCGTAGATGTTGCCGTTGGTGACATAGGGCATGGCGCTCGCGTCGACGACACGGAGTCCCTCGACGCCGTGGACACCCATCGTGGCCGGGTCGAGCACGGACATCTCGTCGAGGCCCATCCGGGCCGTGCAACTGGGGTGGAGGGCGGTCTCGGCATCCTTGGCGACCCAGTCGAGGATCTCCTCGTCGGTCTGCACGCCGGGTCCGGGCGAGATCTCACCGGCGTTGTAGGGGTCGAAGGCGTGCTGCGTCAGGATGTCGCGCGCGACCCGGATCGCCTCGACCCACTCACGCCGGTCCTGCTCGGTTGAGAGGTAGTTGAAGCGCAGCGCCGGCTTCACCCTGGGGTCGCGGCTGGTGATCTTGATCGTGCCTCGGGCGTCGGAATACATCGGTCCGATGTGGACCTGGTAGCCGTGCCCCTCGACGGGAGACGAGCCGTCGTAGCGGATGGCGATCGGCAGGAAGTGGAACATGAGGTTCGGGTAGTCGACGTCCTCATTGCTGCGACAGAAGCCGCCGCCCTCGAAATGGTTCGTGGCGCCGAGGCCCTGGCGGCGGAACTGCCAATTGAGGGCCAGACCCGGACGTCGGTGCCACTTGAGGCCGTCGGCGATCGAGACCGGCAGCTTGGAGGAGTACTGGATGTAGACCTCGAGGTGATCCTGCAGGTGCTCGCCCACCCCGGGAAGATGGGCAACGGTCGAGATGCCCAACGCCTTCAGGTCGTCGGAGTTGCCGACGCCCGACAACTGAAGCAGTTGAGGGGTGTTGATCGCGCCTCCGGAGAGGATCACCTCCCGGGCGCGCACCGTGTAGGTCTCGCCGAGGTGTTCGACCTCGACTCCTGCGGCGGCGGTGCCCTCGAAGAGGACCTTGGTGGTGAGCGCATAGGTGCGGACGGTGAGATTCGGGCGCCCCATGACCGGGTGGAGATAGGCCCTCGCCGCCGAGAGCCGCTTGCCCTGGTGCACATTGCGGTCGAACGGGGCGAAGCCTTCCTGGCGATAGCCGTTGACGTCATCGGTGAGTGGATAACCAGCCTGTTGGGCTGCCTCGAAGAAGGCCGCGAACAGGGGATTCTTGGCTGGGCCGCGCTCCAGGACCAGGGGTCCTGAACCACCGCGCCACTCGTCGGCGCCGGCCAGGCAGGTCTCCATCTTCTTGAAGTAGGGCAGGCAGTGGGCGTAGTCCCAGTCGGCCATCCCCGGGTCCGCCGCCCAGCGCTCGTAGTCCCTCGGGTTGCCGCGCTGGAAGATCATGCCGTTGATCGAGCTCGATCCCCCGAGGACCTTGCCTCGCGCGTGATAGATGCGGCGACCACCCATGAAGGGCTCCGGCTCGGACTCGTATTTCCAGTCGTAGAGTCGATTCCCGATCGGGAAGGGCAGGGCCGCCGGCATGTGGATCAGTGGGTCGATCGCATAGTCCGCACGGCCGGCCTCGAGCACCAGCACCGTCCGAGCGGCATCGGCCGACAGGCGATTGGCCAGCACGCAGCCCGCGGAGCCGCCCCCGACGATGATCGTGTCCACCTCGTCGGGCATCGCCCCCAAGGTCCGGACACCGGGGATGGCTGGGAGTTTCATGCGAACCACCCTTGGGGTGCGGGCGCGAGGTTGCGCCAGATGTGCTTGACCTCTTGGTATTCCTCGAGTCCGACTCGCCCGAGTTCGCGGCCCGAGCCGGACTGCTTGTAGCCGCCCCACTCCGCTTGTGGCACGTACGGGTGGTAGTCGTTGATCCAGACGGTGCCGAGCCTGAGCGCCGCAGCGACCCGGTCTGCGCGCGCCTCGTCGGAGGTCCAGACCGCTCCCGCGAGCCCATAGATGGTGGCGTTGGCCTTGGCGATCGCCTCGTGCTCGGTGGTGAACGTCTCGACGGTCAGGACCGGCCCGAAGGACTCCTCCTGGACGACGAACATGTCGCTCGTGCACTCGTCGAGCACCGTGGGCTGGAAGTAGAAACCGTTGTCGTATGCCGTGCCGTCCGCCCCCACGCCCGTCACCCGGGTGCCCCCGCAGCGCAGCCGCGCGCCCTCGGCGACACCACGGGCGACATAGTCCTCGACCTTGGCCAAGTGGGCGGCACTGGTGAGGGTGCCGGTCTGGGCGTCCGGGTCGAACGGGCCGCCGAGCCGAATCCGTCCTGCGCCTTCGACGACTCGGTCGACGAAGTCAGCAGCGATGGACTGCTCGACGAGGAGGCGGGCGCCCGCCGAGCAGACCTGCCCCGAGTGGAGGAACACCGCGGTGAGGGCCATGTCGACGGCGGCATCGAGATCGGCATCGGCGAAGACGATGTTGGGGTTCTTTCCTCCGAGTTCGAGGGCGACGCGTTTGACCGTCGGGGCGGCAGCGGCCATCAGGTGACGGCCGACGGCGAGCGAGCCGGTGAAGGAGACGAGGTCGACGCGCGGGTCCGTGGCGAGAGCGTTGCCGGCGGCCGGCCCGGTGCCCAACACGAGGTTGGCGACTCCCGCCGGAAGGCCCGCTTCCTCGAGGAGTCGGACGAGGTGGATGGTCGTGTGCGGGGTGATCTCGCTCGGTTTGAGCACGAAGGTGTTGCCCGCCAGCAGGCAGGGAGCCACCTTCCAACTCGCCTGGAGGAGTGGGTAGTTCCACGGCGTGATGAGCCCGCAGACGCCGATCGGCTCACGGACCACCCGGCTCTCGATGCCCGCTCGACCCTCGAGTGTCACGTCGTGGGCCGCTGGCTCGGTCAGGCCGGCGTAGTGGCGAAAGACGCTCGCCACGTCGTCGATGTCGTATTCGCTCTCGACCAGTCGCTTGCCGGTGTCGAGGGACTCCTCGCGGGCCAGGGCGTCCTTGTCCCTCAGCAGCAGATCGGCGACGCGCCCGAGGAGAGCAGCACGGTCAGCCCAAGGGGTGGCCGGCCAGGTGCCGTCGTCGAAGGCGGTCCGGGCGGCTCCGATGGCGGCAGCGGTGTCCGCTTCGGTGGCCTCGTCCACGATCCCCACGACGGTGCCGTCGGCAGGGCAGGTGATGACACGAGTACCGCCCTCGGCAGGGGACACCCACGATCCGTCGAGGAACAGGTCCGGCACGGGCGCCTCCGCGTCTCGTTGCACATTGCGCAACTACGCAGTGTGTCACGCAACACAATGGCCCCGAGGCGGTCTGCGGTCAAGCAGTTGGCACCTCTCAGGTTGGCATCAATCCGAGCCGCATGGAGATCGCGGCCGCCGCTGTGCGGACGCGCGGGGCGAGCTCGGCCAGGTGCCGCTCGTTCATCCGGAAGGTGGGACCGGACACGCTGACCGAGGCGACGATCTCGCCGTGAGCGTTGCGGATGGGGGCCGCGAGCGCCGTCAGCCCGAGGTCGAGCTCATCCCGTGCCACGGCAAATCCGTTCTTGCGGACCTCGTCGAGTTCCCGTCCGAAGGCCCCGGCCGAGGTGAGGGTGCGATCGGTGTATGCCGTGAGCTCACCCGTGAGTCGACTCACCTCCGCAGGGGTCAACTCCGAGAGGAGGATCTTGCCGTTGCTCGTGGCATGGAGGGGGATGCGTTGGCCGACCCAGTTGTAGGAGGACAGGGTCGAGGCGCCGGCGATCTGGTCGATGTAGAGAGCGGCGGACCCATCGAGGGTCACCAGGTTGACGGTGTCGCCGGTGTCCGCTGCGAGTTCGCGACAGATCGGTCGGGCCTGCTGCACCAGGTCGAGGCGGGCGCTGGTCGCGCCGGCCAGACGGAGAATGCCCACACCGATCCGATACTGGCCGCGCTCCTCGACCTGCTCGACCAAACCGCGACGCTCCAGAGCGGCGACCAGTCGGGAGGCCGTGCTCTTGTGCACTCCGAGTTCCTTGGCGAGAGCCGTCACGCCGAGGGTGCCGTGTTGAGCGAGGAATTCGAGGATGGACACGGCCCGGTCAACGGACTGGACGGTGCCCGTCCCGCCTGTCTCGTCCTGTGCCCCGGTGTTGCGCATGGCGCGACCATACTCACAACGCCGTGCCACGGCATACCTCCACGACGGTCAAAGTCACCCGTGGCGCCGCCCGGCGATCCGGGAACTGGCTTGTTGCCGGCTCTCCACGATCTGGGAATCCGGACGCGTCATGGGGGAGTCAGTCGCCGAGTTCGTGGCGGCGGCGGGCGACGTAGTCCTCGAGTTCGGCGCGGATCGCGTCATCGAGTGGCGGCTGCTCGTAGTCCTCGAGCCACTTGCGCCAGATGGTGCCGGCGCGCGCGTTGGCGTCGAGGGCGCCGGTGCGCATCCACTTCTCGTAGTTGTCTGAACTGGAGAGGAAGGGACGGTAGAAGCAGGTCCGGAAGCGCTCCATCGTGTGCATCGACCCCAGGAAGTGGCCGCCGTGGCCCACCTCCTGGTGGGCGTCGAAGCCGAGCGAGCCCTCATCGATCTCCAGCGGCGTGAACTCGTGCTGCAGCATTTCCGCGATCTGGCAGTCGACGACGAACTTCTCGAAGGAGGCCACGAGCCCTCCGTCGAGCCAGCCAGCCGTGTGCATGACCCAGTTGGTGCCGGCGAGGAAGGTCGGCATGAGCGTCATGAGCGACTCGTAGCCGGCCTGGGCGTCGGCCGTCTGCGAGGAGGAGAGGCCGCCGCCGGAGCGGAAGGGCAGGCCGAAGTGGCGGGCGATCTGGCCGGTGCAGAGCAGGCCGATGCCGGACTCCGGGGTGCCGAAGGTCGGCGAGCCCGACTGCATGTCGATGTTGGAGAGGAAGGATCCGAAGATGACCGGGCAGCCAGGACGGATGAGCTGGGCGAGGGCGATGCCCGACAGGGCCTCGGCGATCTGCTGCACGAGCGCGGCCGGGATCGTCACCGGTGACATCGCGCCCATGAGGATGAACGGGGTGAGCACGACGGGTTGGGCCGCGGCGCAGTATTCGAAGAGCGCGTCGAGCATCCGGTCGTCCCAGCGCAGCGGGCTGTTGCAGTTGATGAGGGAGATCGACACCGGCGTCTTCTCGATCGCCGCACGGCCGCCGAAGAGGATCTCGCCCATGCGGATCGTGTCGGCGGCGTTGGGGCCGGTCACGACGTTGCCCATGTAGATCTTGTCGGTCAGCGTCATGAGCGCGAGGTTCATGTCGAGGTGACGGCTGTCGAGCGGGGTGTCGTTGGGCTCGCAGACGACGCCACCGGCGGAGTCGAGGACCTTGGCGACCTGGGAGAGGCGCAGGAAGTTCTTGTAGTCCTCGAAGGTGCCGTCGCGTCGGACTTCGCCCTCGCGGACGAAGGGTGGCCCGTAGACCGCACCGAAGGCCATGTGGCTGCCCCCGATGTGGATGGAGTTCTGGGGGTTGCGGGCCTGCACGTCGAACTCGCGGGGCGCCTTGGCCACCTGGGCGAGGATGAACTCTGGGTCGAGGAAGACGGTGTTCTCCTCCACGCGCTGCCCGGCCTCTCGGAAGAGGTCGAGGGCGCGGTCGCTCATGAACTCCACGCCGATCTCGATGACGAGACGACGCCACGCCTGGTCGATCTTGTCCATGGCGTCCGCCGAGAGGATCTCGTAGCGGGGCATCGTGTTGACGAACATGTTCCCTCCGGGGGCATTGACGAGTGAGCGGGCCAGATCCTAGCCTCGTCTCGTGGAACTTCTGTTCCACATCATGGCGCTCGGGTGTGGTTCGCGGCAAGACCCGGATCGGACCCGATCGCTGGCTCATTCATCGGCCCGCGTTCTGGAGACTGGGAGGAGGTCAGAGTTGCCCACGAAGACGACGTCGTCGCAGGACGCTGCTCCGGCTGCCTCCGGGACTCAGTCGGTCGACCGCGCCGCGGCCCTCGTGGCTCGGGTGGTCCGGGCCGACGGTCCGCTCACCTTCACCGAACTCGCCGAGGACACCGACTTCGCCCGCTCCACGACCTCGCGACTCCTCGCCGCTCTCGAGCGCGCCGATCTCCTCGCCAGGGACCGAGGTGGCGCCTTCGTCCCCGGCTCCCTCTTCGAGGTGTATGCCGCGGGCCGCGATGACGACGAATGGCTCGTCGAGGCCAGCGGTGAGGTCATGGCCAGCCTCGGCGAGGCCACGGGCGAGACCATCCACCTCTCGGTGGCACGTGCCGGCACCGTCGTCCAGATCGCGCAGGTCGATTCCAGCTATTTCCTGGGCAGCCGTGACTGGATCGGCGTCGAGGTGCCCGCCCACACGAGTGCCCTCGGCAAGGTGTTCTACGCCTACGGTGCTCTCCCCGTCCCGGACGGTCGGCTCGACCAGCTGACCGGTCTCACCATCGGCAGCGGAGCCGATCTGGCTCGCCAACTGCCCGGCATACGCCACCAGGGTTGTGCCACAACGATCGACGAGCTCGAGCCGGGACTGACCGGCATCGCCAGCCCCGTCTTCCTCCACGGCGACATCGTCGCCGCCATCGGTCTGTCCGGCCCCACCAGCAGACTCACCGAGAACCTCGCGGCGACCGGCCAGGTCGTCGCCCGCCACGCGCGTGCCCTCTCCAGGACGCTGGGCCGCCATCGCAAGGAAGGTGCAGCATGACCCCTGAGGAGATCCTCCAAGGCCTCTACGACAAGACCCTCGCCGGCAATGGTCCCGAGGTTCTCGCCCTGACCCATGAGGCGCTGGCGCTCGACATGGAGCCCGGCACTCTGCTCTTCGATGCCCTCATCCCGGCGCTCGAGGAGGTCGGCGCGCGCTTCGAGCGGGGCGACTTCTTCGTGCCCGAGATGCTCATCGCCGGTCGGGCGATGGCCGGCTCGATGGAGGTGCTCCGACCGCTCCTGGCCGACACCGGCGTCGAGACGATCGGCAAGTTCGTCATGGGCACCGTCCAGGGCGACGTCCACGACATCGGGAAGAACCTCGTCAACATCATGCTCGAGGGGGCCGGCTTCGAGGTCATCGACCTCGGGGTGCAGGTCAAGCCCGAGCGGTTCATCGCGGCGATCGAGGAGCACCAGCCCGACATCGTCGGCTTCTCGGCCTTCCTCACGACGACGATGCCGATGTTCAAGGCGAACATGAACGCCCTCGAGAAGGCCGGCCTGCGCGATCAGGTGATCGTCATGGTCGGCGGTGCACCGGTGACCCAGGAATACGCCGACGTCGTCGGCGCCGACGGCTACGCCGCCGACGCCAGCGCCACCGTCAAGAAGGCCAAGGCGCTCCTCAAGGATCGGCGCGCGAAGGTCAACGCATGAGCTGGGACGGTGAGCCCCGCCGCACGATCCTGCGCAGTCCGTCCAAGGAGGTGGTCATCGCCTCCGACCGACCCTTCTGCATCATCGGCGAACGGATCAATCCGACGGGGCGCAAGATCTTCCAGGAGGCCCTGCGCGCCGGGGATCTCTCCCTCATCGAGAAGGACGTCGCCGCCCAGGTGGCCGGTGGTGCCGATGTCCTCGACGTCAACATGGGGGTGCCCCTGACCGACGAGGCCGAGTTGCTCGTCAAGGCGATCGAACTCGTCCAGTCCCTCTCCGACCTCCCGATCTGCATCGACTCCTCCGTCGTGGAGGCGCTGGAGGCCGGGCTCTCGGTCTACAAGGGTCGTGCGCTCGTCAACTCGATCACCGCCGAGGACGAGCGGATGGAGGCCATCCTCCCCTTGGTCAAGAAGTACGACGCTGCCGTCATCGCCCTCCCCAATGACGCCGACGAGATCCCGATGGAGGCCGACAAGCGGATCGAGTTGACCGACAAGATCGTGCGGGTCGCCACGCAGGAATATGGCATTGCCATCGAGGACATCGTCATCGACCCGCTCGCGATGCCGATCGGTGCCGACCCGACGGTCGGCCGCACGGCCTTGGAGACCATCGCGCGGATCCACGAGCGATGGGGTCTGAACATGACCTGCGGCGCCTCCAATGTCTCCTTCGGTATGCCGGGGCGGCACGCGATCAATGCGGCCTGGCTTCCGCTGGCGATGAGCGTCGGCATGACGAGCGCGATCATGGATGCCCGCACTCCGCACATCGTCGAAGCCGTCCGGGCCGCGGATCTGCTCCTCGGCAATGACGAGTGGGGCATGGCCTGGATCTCGGCCCACCGGGCCAAGCAGGCGGCGGAGGCCGCGGCCGGTGCCGCTGCCGCTGCCGGTGCGGCTGCGGGGGCCGTGGCCCAGTGAGCGATCGTGGCTGACGACGAGACCTCGGCGGGGGTGATGAGCGCAGACGTCAACGCGCTTCGGCGCGAGGGCCTGATGGAGCCCTCCAGTTCCCCTGACGCTCACCACGACGGCACCGGTCGAGTGCTGATCTCGTTCACCCCGGCTGGGCGCGACTTCCGTGTCCCGCCGGGTGTCAGCCTCTTCGACGCAGCGAGTTGGAACGGCATCGCCATCGACTCCACGTGTGGGGGACACGGCACCTGTCGCAAGTGCAAGGTCAAGCTCACCGCTGGCAGCGCCCCCATCACTCGTCACGATGTCCGGACCTTCACGCCGGAGGAGATCGCCGAGGGTTGGCGACTGGCCTGTTTGGTGCGCACCACCCACGACCTGTCGGTCGAGGTGCCCCCGCTCGTCACCCGGCCCAAGGCGTCAACGGTCGGTGTCGGTCGGCAGGTGATCCTTCGGCCCGCGGTCCAGAAGCGCTTCCTTGAGCTGTCCGAACCCTCTCTGGCCGACCAGCGCACCGACCTCCAGCGACTCCTCGACGCCATCGACGATCTCGAGCTCACGCCCGACCTTCATGCCCTGCGCGCCCTACCCAAGGCCCTGCGGGCCCAGGACGGCAAGGTCACGGCGGTCGTGGTGGACGAGGCGCTCATCGACGTCCAGCCGGGTGACACGACCGACCGGCTCTACGGAATTGCCTACGACCTGGGCACGACGACGGTTGTCGCCACTTTGCTCGATCTGAGCACCGGCACTCCTGCGGGAGTCTCCTCGATGCTCTCCAAGCAGCAGCCCTTCGGCGCCGACGTCATCACTCGAATCAGCGCCACGATGATGGATCCCGCTGCGCTGGGCCGCCTGCAGGAGTTGGCCCAGAGCACCTTGGCCGAGCTCGCGAGCGAGGTGTGCGAGGAGGGTGGGGTCGATCCGAGCGAGGTCTACGAGGTGGCGGTGGCGGGGAATGCCACCATGGCCGCACTGCTCCTGGGCATCGACCCGGAGCCGCTGGGAGTCGCGCCGTTCGTCATGACGACGGCAGGTTTTCCGTCGCTGCTGGCCAGCGATCTCGGCCTCGACCTGCACCCGCGGGCCCGTGCGGTGGTCTTCCCGGCGCTGGGTGCCTACGTCGGGGGCGACATCGTGGCCGGGATGCTGGCCAGTGGCATGGACCGCGACAAGCGGGCACGCCTCTTCATCGACGTCGGGACCAACTGCGAGATCGTCCTCTCCGACGGCGAGACGATCCTGGCAACGGCCGCTCCGGCCGGACCTGCCTTCGAGGGCGGTGCCATCCGCTGCGGCATGCGGGCCGCCGAGGGCGCCATCGAGGTCGTCAAGATCAACCCCAACCCGGCCCCTGACCAGCCAATCGGAGATGGCGACCACCCGGACACGGTCACCCTCGGGGTGATCGGTGACGTCCCGCCGAGGGGTCTCTGTGGCTCCGGCCTCGTGGATGCCGTCGCCGAACTCGTCAAGGTGGGCATCCTCGACGAGTCGGGCCGGTTCATCCCTGACGAGGTGGCTGCCGTCAGTCATCCCACGCTCAGTGATCGCCTCACCAAGGTGGGGGAGGAGCGCGTCTTCATCCTGCATCGCCCTCAGGCCGACGCACCCGTCGAAGAGTGTGTCTATCTGTCGCAGCGCGATGTCCGGGAGCTCCAGTTCGCCAAGGCCGCGATCTCGACGGGTTGGTCCCTCCTCGTGGAGGAACTCGGGCTCGAGCCCCGCGACATCCAGCAGGTGCTTCTCGCCGGGTCCTTCGGCTCCTACCTGTCACCGGCATCGGCCATTCGCATCGGTTTGGTCCCCAAGGTCTCGGTCCTGCGCATCGTCTCCGCGGGCAATGTCGCGGGCGAGGGCGCGAAGATGGTGCTGCTGTCCGCGCGGGAGCGTGCGGGCGCCGATGCCCTGCTCGAGGAGGTGCGCTATGTCGAGCTCTCCGACCGCTCCGACTTCAACGACCGCTTCGTCGAGCAACTCGCCTTCGCTCCCTGAGCAGTCGGCACCTGTCGAGCGCATCGCCTTGATCGCGTGTGGAGCGATCGCCCAGCCCGCAGCGCAAGCCTGCGCACGGCATACCCTGCCGGTCGACGTCCATCCGCTGCCGCCGTTGCTCCACAACCAGCCGCAGCAGATCGCCGGGGCGGTGGAAGCCCTCGCCCGCGACCTCGCCCGCAGCCACCACCGGGTCGTCATCGGGTATGCCGACTGCGGCACCTACGGCGCCCTCGACGAGGTGTGTGGGCGGCTGGGTCTCGAGCGCCTGCCCGGCCTGCACTGCTATGACCTGTATGCCGGTCCGGCCCGGATCGAGGCCATGCTCCGGGCCCAGCCGGGCACCTATCTGCTCACCGACTTCCTGGTGAGGTCGTTCTCCCGGACCGTCATCCAGGAACTCGGTCTGGACCGATTCCCCGACCTGAGAGATGAGTACTTTCGGCACTACACCCGCGTCGTGTGGCTGGCGCAGGAGCCCTCGGACACCGAGTTGCAGGCGTTGGCGCGCGACGCCGCTGACCGGATCGGACTGCCGCTCGAGGTCCTGCCCACCGGGCTCTCCGGCCTGGAACGCGCGCTGCTCACCCTCGTGGGGCCGTCAGTCGATCGCGCCGTCAGCGAGGGCGTTGGCCATCGCCTGGATGTGCTCGGGTGAGGAGCCGCAGCAGGCGCCGATGACGTCGATGCCCAAGCCCTGCAGCGTCTTGGCGTGTGCGGCCATCTCCTCCGGTCCGACGGTGTAGACGAATTCACTGCCTTCGAGTTGAGGCAGCCCTGCATTGGACTGGGCGACGAGCAGGACGTCGGCCCCGATCGCCTCGCGTGCGTCGCGCATCTGCGTGGCGATGGGCTCCATTTCGTCCGGGCCTCGACCGCAGTTCGCGCCGACGGCATCCGCGCCCGCGTCGACGAGGGCGCGGACGGCGGCGTCGGGGGTCACTCCCATCATGGTGCGGAGGTTGACGTCGAAGGACAGGGTGGCGATGACCGGAAGGTCCGGAGCCACCTCTTGGGCGGCCGCGATCGCCGCGCGGGCCTCTCCGAGATCACTCATGGTCTCGATGAGCACGACATCGATGCCACCCGCCACCAGGCCGCGCAGTTGAGCCGCGAACAACTCCTGTGCACCGTCGGGTGTGAGCGTGCCCAGCGGCTCGAGCAGTTCACCGGTCGGCCCGAGGTCTCCGGCCACCAGGATCCCGTGGCGATCCGCCACGGCTCGGGCGATGGCGGCGGCGGCGGAGTTGATCTCGTGGACGTGGTCCTCAAGGCCGTGCCCGGCGAGCCGACCGCGGGTCCCCCCGAAGGTGTTCGTCGTGAGGATCTGGGCACCCGCGGTTGCGTATTCGTCGTGCAACTGGGCGATCCGGTCCGGCTCGTCGATGTTCCAGCGCTCAGCGACCTCTCCGGGCGGCAGGCCACGCTCTTGCAGCAGCCAGCCATAACCGCCATCGAGGATGGCCGGTCGGCCAGCGAGAAGGGTCGTCAATCGATTGTCCGCCACCGGCGCAGTCTAATGAGGTGGCACCAGGAGTGGTTCAGATGCCCATCTCGCTGAGCATGCGCTGCCGCCAGGTCTCGACGACTTCCACCTGGTTGAACGTGAAGAGGTGGAGGCCCTCGATCCCGAGCAGATCGTTGTCCTTCAGTGCCGCGATCCGTTGGACGAAGCGATCGGTGGAGAAGCCCGGTGCCGCGATGCGGGCGAAGACGCTCTTCTGCTTGCGCAGGAAACGGAGGGACTCGCCGACTCCGATCTTGCTGGCCATGCCGAGAAGCTTGGTGCGCTCGACGGGGCCCGGGACGCCGACGATGAGCGGAAGGGTGATTCCGCGCCGCCGAAGGCGTTCGGCCCACGTGCCGATCTGCTCTGCGTCAAAGGTCATGTTCGAGATGACGTGAGTCGAGTACTTCCGCTTGTCCCACATGGACTGGATCGTCACGTCGTCATCGATGCTGGGGTGGGACTCGGGATAGCCCGTGATCCCGACGTGGGTGAAGGGGTGGTCGAGAGCTGCGAGGTCCTCCAGGAGAGAGAGGGCACCCGGATAATTGCCGGCTGGGGGATCGGCATCGCCGGCGGGGACGAAGACCTTGGTCACGCCGGCCTCGTGCAGGCGAGCCACCATGTCCGCCAACTCGGCGCGGTCGGTCACCATTCGGGCGGCGAGGTGCGGGACGACGTCGTAGCCGGCGCCGGCGAGGGAGGTGGCCAGATCAAGCGTCGGCCCCAAGCCCTTGGTCGGGGAGGCCGTGATGGTCACGGCGAGGCTGGTCGGCACGTGCACGCGGACTTGCTCTTCGATCGACGCGGTGGGCATCACCTCATAGCGCGCGGTGGCCAGGAGGTGGCGCAGGATCGTCGAGGGGAAAGCGTTGCTCATCGTGCAACTCAATTCATGATGCGCATCAGGATGCGCCCAATCTAGGGCCCACCACGGTCGTCGGCAAGGGGTTTCCGCCCACCGCTCATAGGGTGGGTCGATGACGATCGACTTGCACGCGCACTCCGCAGAGAGTGACGGCACCGAGTCTCCGGCCGAGCTCATGGCGTCGGCGCAGCGAGCGGGCCTCGACGTGGTTGCCCTGACCGATCACGACACGACCCGCGGATGGGGGGCGGCGACAGAGGCCGCCGGAGGACTGGGGATCGGTCTCGTGCGGGGCATCGAGATCTCGTGCAGTCGTGATGGCCGCAGTGTCCATCTCCTGGGGTACCTCTTCGATCCCACGTATGCCGGGTTGCTGACCGAGATCGAAGCGGCCCGGCACGCTCGGCTCACCCGGATGGACGCGATGGTCGAGCGGATGGCCGCGGACGGCATACCCATCACCATC
Organism: Phycicoccus sp.; assembly: GCA_035418665.1. Lineage (GTDB taxonomy): Bacteria > Actinomycetota > Actinomycetes > Actinomycetales > Dermatophilaceae > Phycicoccus_A. Next base: position 47,063 of record DAOLRO010000002.1, on the reverse strand, counting down.
GAGAAGGTGCGCGCCCACGTCGCCGCGGGTGCGACGCTGGGGCGCCCCCACCTCGCGGACGCACTGGTGGCCGCCGGCCTGGTGCCGGATCGTGCGGCGGCCTTCCGCGACTACCTCCATGACGAAAGCCCGTATTACGTGAGCCACTACGCGGTCGATCCGGTGCGTGGGGTCGAGCTGGTCACAGCGGCGGGCGGCGTGGCCGTGGTCGCCCACCCGTTCACGCGATCCCTGGGTCGCTCCCTCGATGTTGACCTCGTCGAGGAGATGGCCGCGGCAGGCATGGCCGGGATCGAGGCGAACCATCGCGACCACGGACCCGAGGAGGTGGCCCGAGCCCTGGCGGTGGCGTCCGCCCACGATCTCATCGTGACCGGGAGCAGCGACTATCACGGCACCGGCAAGCCCAACCGACTCGGCGAGAACTCGACCACCCCGAGCGCCCTCGCGGCCATCCTCGAGCGAGCGACCGGCGTGGACCACCTTCCGGCCTGAGCGCGGCGGAGAGCTTGCTCAGGCCGACAGGGTCTCGGCCAAGGGAACCGGGAACGCGCGGACACCGGCATCCGTGGCCAGCCACGCCCCGAGGAGTCGGGTGTGTGTGGTGTGGGCCGCCTCGAGCACGAGCTGGTGCCACTCGCGGTCCTCGTCGCGGAGCAGAAGCGAACCAGTCCGTCCCCGGGCGAAGGCGACCGTGGCCGCGCCTTCTGACCCGAACTCGTCGAACAGGCGTCGAAGGCCCTGCTCCCGGGCGCGTCGTGAAATGCCCGGCGGCGGCTCCTCGATGAGGAAGGGGGCAAGGAGGTGACCGTTGTCGTCGAGGAGCAGGAAGACCAGACATCCGGCCATCCGTTCGTCCGGATGAAGCACCAGGTCGATGACCTCGGAGGCGTTGTCAGGGGTGACCGGGCGTCCGCGCCGGTGGGGGTCTGTCGTCATGGGACCACGGTGGTCTGCGGGGGCGGCACGTGCGAGTTGTGCACAGGGCAATTCCGTCCACAACCCGGACCGGCGGTGATCCCCGGGTGTCGTATCCCTGCCTACTGTGGACACATGACCGGTCAGGGAATCTTCGAGGGCATGCCCGCGCCCCTGTTCCCGGCGAGCCCGAGCCGGCTGTTGGCCTTCATCGACTGTCCGCGTCGCTATCGCTTCGCGTATCTCGACCGCCCCTCTCCGCTCAAACGCTCCCAACGTGCCCACACGTCGCTGGGCAATGCCGTGCACAACGCTCTGCGCGATTGGTGGGATCAGCCGGTCCGCACGCCGGCGGTCGGCGCCGATCTCGTCGAGAAGGCGTGGATCGACGTCGGCTTCCGAGATGCGGCCCAGTCCGCGCATTGGCGGGCCAGGAGCGCGGCAGCGGTCACGGACTATCTGGCGGGTGTCGATCCGCAGGCCCAGCCGCGAGGCATCGAGCGCACGGTGGCCTTCGTGACCGACGGGATGAAGGTCCAAGGGCGGATCGACCGCCTCGACGAGCGTCAGGGCGAACTCGTCGTCGTCGACTACAAGACGTCCAGGCTTCCCCCGACCGATGACGATGCGCGCGTGTCGCTGCCGTTGGCCCTCTATGCAGCCGCAGTGTGGAAGATGTTCCGTCGCCCCACCTTCCGCGTCGAGTTGCATCACGTGCCATCCGGGGAGATCGCCCAGCACACGCACACCCCAGAATCCCTCGGGCGCCAGGTCGACCGGGCCCGTGTGATCGCCCGCGATGCTGGCCGAGCCGAGGAGGATTACCGGGCCCACGGCGCAGAATCGACCGCCTTCCCGGCGATCACCGGGCCGATGTGCGGCTGGTGCGACTTCAGGGCTCACTGTGAAGAGGGGCAGCGTGCCTCCGCGGAGAAGTCCGACTGGGCTGCGCTCGAGGAGTCGGTGCCGGCGACGATCGAGCGCGGCTGAGCATCGGTCGCGGTCACGACCACGCGCGCCGACACGCCGGGTCGGCTTGGCTGGCCGTACGGTGGTTCGGTGCCCATCGACGTCCCGATCTTCCTGTCGGCGTTCGTCACGTTGTTCGTCATCATGGATCCACCGGGGGCGATCCCCATCTTTCTCGCGCTCACTCGTCGACTCCCACCGAGGGCGCAACGCGCGGCGGCGCGCCGTGCCTCACTGGTGGCGCTGGTCGTCATCGCCTCGTTTGCGGTGTTCGGGCAGCGAATCCTCGACTATCTCCACATCTCCGTTGCTGCCCTGCAAGGGGCCGGCGGCCTCCTGCTCCTCATCGTCGCGCTCCAGTTGTTGACCGGGGAGGAGTCGGAGCAGCATGCCGATGCCGGGGTCAACGTCGCCCTGGTCCCTCTCGGGACCCCGCTCCTGGCCGGGCCGGGTGCGATCGTGGCCACCATGCTGGCCATGCAGCGCGCCCAAGGGGGCGCGCAGGTCGCATCGGTCTTCCTCGCCCTCGCGGCCGTCCTCCTCATCACCTGGCTGACCTTCCGGTATGCCGGGGCGCTGCTCCGTCTGCTGCGTGAGTCCGGAATCGTCCTGCTCAGCCGGATCGCCGGACTGCTGCTGTCGGCGATCGCGGTGCAGATGATCGCCGACAGCGTCCGGGCCTTCATCGAGGCCTGATGCCGGGCAGAGCGCCACCCCCTGCGCCACGCCCACGGACAACTGAGAGAATCACAGGACCACCCGGCATACCCCTCACCGACCACATCCCGAAGGACGACCGGTGCCCCCACGCTCAAAGGCCAAGTCCGCCGCCATCATCGCCGTCGCCAACCAGAAGGGCGGCGTGGCGAAGACCACGACGGTTGCCTCCCTCGGTGCAGCCTTTGCCGAGATGGGCAAGCGGGTCCTGCTCGTGGATCTGGACGCCCAGGCCAGCCTGACCTTCAGCCTCGGTGCCGACCCCGATGAGGTCGAGTTGTCGATCAATGACGTCCTCACGGGTGGTCACGCCCTCAAGGACGTCATCGTCTCGTGTGACGACGGTGTGGACCTGGTCCCCAGCGCGATCGAGGTCGCGGGCACGGAGGCGGCCTTGCTGGGTCGGCCGGCTCGCGAGTATGTCCTGCAGCAGGCTCTGGATGACGTCCGCGCCGATTACGACCTGATCCTGCTCGACTGCTCGCCGAGTCTGGGTGTCCTCACCCTCAACGCCCTGACCGCAGCCAACGGCTTGATCATCCCCATGTCGGCGGAGATGCTCAGCCATCGCGGCGTCGGGCAATTGCTCGACACGGTCCGCGACGTCACGAAGTTCCTCAACAAGAAGCTCGTCATCCTCGGCGCGCTCCCCACTCTCTACGACGGACGGAGCAACCACGCACGTGAGGTGGTGGCCGATGTCGGTGAGCGTTACGGCATTCCGGTCCTCATGCCGCCCATCCCCAAGACAGTGCGCTTCGCCGAGGCCCCGGCGGTCGGCCGGTCGATCCTGAGGACGGCGCGGTCCTCCAAGGGCGCGATGGCCTACCGCGAGGTGGCTGCGGCGATTCTCAAGACCCTCTGAGTCCGGCGTGGGCGTCGGCACCGCCTAGATTGGGCGTATGCCGCACACCACCAACGTCCTTCAGGTCACCTCTGCCGGTGCCCCCTTCATTGCGACCACCATCGAGCGTCGCGATCTGCGTGACGACGACATCCTCATCGATGTCGCCTACGCCGGGATCTGCCACAGCGACATCCACACCGCGCGGGACGAATGGGGTGCGGCTCACTATCCGATCGTCGTCGGACACGAGATCGCGGGCACCGTTGCTGCTGTAGGAGACGCGGTCACCCGTCACAAGGTCGGCGATCGTGTCGGGGTGGGTTGTCTCGTCGACTCGTGCGGTGAGTGCGAGTCGTGCAAGGACGGTCAGGAGCAGTTCTGCACCAAGCCGTCCGTGGGCACCTACAACTCCAAAGGCTACGACGGGGAGTGGACCGACGGCGGTTACACCCAGCAGTTCGTCGTCAGCGAACGCTTCGCCGTGCGCATCCCGGACGAGATGGCCCTCGACGTCGCAGCCCCCCTGCTGTGCGCCGGGATCACCACCTATTCCCCACTCAAGCGCTGGGGCGCCGGTCCGGGGAAGCAGGTCGCCGTGGTCGGTGTGGGTGGACTGGGCCACATGGGGGTGAAGATCGCGCACGCGATGGGGGCCGAGGTGACCACGCTGTCACGGTCCGATGCCAAGGCCGACGACGCCCTCGAGCTGGGCGCCACACGTCACGTGGCCACCTCCGACGCGGCCGCGATGAAGGGCGCGAAGCGCTCCTTCGACATCATCCTCAACACCGTGAGCGCGGATCTGGACATGGAGGCCTACCTCAGGTTGCTCAAGCCCAACGGCGTCATGGTCAACGTCGGCCTGCCGATGGAGAACTACTCGGTCTTCCCGTTCTCGCTGATCGGTGGCAACAAGGTCCTCACGGGCAGCCAGATCGGCGGCATCGCCGAGACGCAGGAAATGCTCGACTTCTGCGCCGAGCACGGGCTCGGGGCCACCATCGAGGTCCTCGATGCGAGCGACCCCAGCGCGGTGGACCAGGCGTGGGAGCGAGTCGTCGCGGGTGATGTGCGCTACCGCGTCGTCATTGACACGAGCACCATCTCACCGGCTTGAGCTGGCGGTCGCGTCCCACTCGGCAATGAATTGCTGCCAGGCCTTGCCCGCCTCGCCGCGCTGGTCCTTCGGTGCGTCGTCAATGCCCTTGGTCGCGTCGACTCCGGTCGCCCGACCGGTCGGCGTGGAGTTGAAGGTCAGGTCGACGGGGACGTTCGAGTCGGCGTAACCACTGAGGTGGATCTGCCAGGCTCCGTCCCAGCCGGCGCCCCGGAGCGCAGGAATGGTCTTCTGGGTCCAGACGCTGTGGCTGAGCGGGGACAGCATGACCTCAACGTGCCCCGGGGAGACGGTGAGCCACTTGATCTCTCCTGCGTCGCGGGCCGCCCCGAAACGGGGGTGCAGCACCCGGACCTCGGACGTGGTGCCACTGACGGTGTACTCGAACTCACGGTCCTTGTGGATGATCGTCAGCTTCGTCTCCTCGGGCAGGAGGCTCAGGTAGGGAGCGGCCTCCCGCAACTTCTCGTTCAGCGTGACGATGTAGCCGTCCGAAGCGGACCATTCCAGGGCACGGGGCTCGGCGACGAGCAGTCTCTGGATCATGAGGGTCTCGGCCGGAGTTGCCGGCGTCGCACCTCGCATCGTCAGGGGAATCTCCAAGGGCTTCCGGCTCTCCACGACGAGGCCATCCGGGAACGCCGCCGATCCGGCGGACGCCAGTTGGGTGTGGAGGTCAAGGGCCGTGGCGGCGTCGCTGACGGTGACCGTCCACTCCGACTTCTCCTCGCCCGGCAACGAGTAGGGTTCGCCCACACTCACCGAGGCCCCCGCGGTGTCGAGGGCGGGGAGTGCTGCGGCAACGGTGGCCGCTGACATGGGCTCGAGCTGCCACAGGCGCAGATCGGAGCTCGCTCCCTGACTGGTGCCCATCGTCCACGAGGCCTCCGTGGGTCGCTCTCCCTTGGCGGGCAGCTGGCTCAGAACTCGCGAAGCGTCGACCATTCCGTCCGTCGCATGGTTGGCCGTGTCATAGGCGAGTTCTGCCGTTGTCCGGACGTCCTCGGTGATCCCGTTGGCCCGCCACAGCCGTCCCATGTCCACACTCCGCAGACCGGGGTCGTCGCGAATCGTCCGGTATGCCGTGAGCATCGACTCGTTTTCACCCCGCCTTCCCGAGAGGGTCACCTGGTCGGGTCCCAGAGTCAGGGTGAGGTGCGCCTCCTTGAAGCCCGGCTTGCCCGCCATGAAGGACTCGAGCCCTCGGGCCAAGGAGTCGAGCTCGGCCGACGTGGCGTCCTCCTTGACACTCGCACCGGCTATCGCACGCTTGTCCAAGCCGGACGAGATCGACCCCGTGGACTGCTCGGGACCATCGATCCCCGAGAGGATGGGCTGCCCCTCGAGCCACGCGCGGTAGTTCTCGAGGCCCCTGGTGATCGTGCAGCCGGTCGCGAGGCTCACCACCAGCGCGATGACCAGCCCCCACCCGGCATACCGGCGATATGTCGTCCCCGACCTCACGTTCGACCTCCCCGTCACGGGCCCAGTGTGGACCAACCTCCGATGTCAGACAGCACGAGGTCGGTGTCTGGTTCCCTCAGCCCTCGGGCGGCCGGGCGATCAATGCAGCAAGGGCGGCGGCTTCCTCGGCGCAGGCTGGGCATCCAGCGAGGTGGGCCACGAAGGCTGGGTCGGGTCGGGCGTCGGGGTCGAGGACGGCTTCGACGTGCTGGTCGAGCAGATGGAAGCAGTCCTCGCAGCTCAGCCACGGTTCGGTGTCGAGGAGGAGGGCCTGGACGGCCTGCGAGGTGAGTCGTGCTGCTGGGCCGCTCATGCGATGCCCCCTTGGGAGTCGAGGTGTCCGGACGCGACGAGGTGGGCGCGCAGTCGGGACCGAACGTCATGAAGGGTCTTGTAGAGCGCGCCGCGGGTGGTCGCCAGGCGCTCGGCGAGGACGTCGATGGGCACCTCGTCGACGAGAAGGGCGACGGCGATTCGGCGCTGGTGAGGGGTGAGGGCCGCATGCATGGCGCGACTGAGTTCCACGGCCAGGTCGCCCGCTTCGGCGTGGTGCTCCGGCCCCGGCGAAGGGTCTGCGGGTGTGGCCACGTCCCGTAATTCGACCTGACGGTGTTGCCACTGTCGCCTCCGGACCTCGTTGCCCGCTTGGTAGATCGCGAACTTGAAGGCCCAGGTCGTGAACCGGCTGCGGCCCTCGAAGGTGTCGAGTTTTCCGAGCAGGGCGGTCATCGCATCGTCGGCCACGAGGTTGACGATGTCCTCGATCGTGCCGGGGGAGTCGTCGGCGAGGAGGCCGCGCAGACGCCACACCTGGTGCCCGGCCGCGCGCACCATCAGTGCATGGAGGCGGCGGAGTGCATCCTCGCGTTCGCGACCGGTGGCGTTGAGTCCGGCCACCCAGTCGAAGGCGATGTCGGTGTGGGTGTCGCGGTCGATGTCCTTGTGCCGGGCCGACTCGATGCGGTCCAGCGATGGGGCGGGCTCACTGCGGATGATGGGCACCGGGGTTCACCAACCCTCGGGCGTGGGCACGAGGATGCGTGCGGCCAGGGCCGGACTGCAGCCCCGATCGATCAACCCCATGAGGGCATGGACATCGACGCGGTCACGGGCGAGGTCCATCGCCTGCACGGGTAGGAAGCCAGCCTCGATGAGCCGCTGGCGCCGCCATTCGATGACGTCGCGCGCAGGTTCGCACCGCATGGCCGGAGGCTCCGGTCGGGGCCGATGGATGATCATGCCCGGTTGGTGTCGCTGCCCCACGGATGTCTTACCGGGGGTCCTGCAGCGCTCATGGGCCAACGCCCGGTTCGCGCTCCGTGGCCGGGCCCGCGGTAAGACGGCCACGCCGGGTTGACACACACATGTGGTCAGCGTCCCACCGGTCTGCCCCGAATGTCAGCGTCATGACCGGCAGCGCGTGGCGTTCGATCAACCCGACCAGGAGGATCCATGTCCACGTCCACCACTCCCACCGATGCGAAACCAGCACGCACTCCCGTGGGCGCGGGCATGACGCCGCGCCGGAAGGCTGTCATCGTCGGTGGCGGACTGGCCGCGGCGAAGACAGCAGAAGCGTTGCGGGACAAGGGTTATGACGGGCAGGTGCGGGTGATCACCGCTGAGTCACACCTGCCCTACGAGCGCCCTGCGCTCTCCAAGGGCAATCTCACCAAGGGTGGTGCTGCCGAGGGCGCGACGACGCTGTCCCAGGAGTGGTACGACTCCCATGACGTCGAGGTCCTCACCGGCCAGCGCGTCGAGAGCATCGATCCCAACGGCTTTCTCGACCTCCCGCGCGGCCGTCGGGTTCCTTGGGACGATCTCGTGCTCGCCACCGGAGCCGAGGCCCGTCGGCTCGACATGCCCGGAGCTGCACTCGAGGGCATCCACCACCTCCGGACTCTCGACGACAGCGACCGCTTGCGTCGGGCACTCGCCGGCGGGGGAGACGTGGTCATCGTCGGCGGTGGCTGGATCGGTCTCGAGGTCGCGGCTGCTGCGCGCTTCCACGGCTGTGCCGTCACCGTCCTCGAACAGTCGGCCCTGCCCTTGGCGCATGTCTTCGGCCCCGCCTTCGGGCAGTTCCTCGCCGATCTGCACACCGGTCACGGAGTCGAGATCCGACCGCACGCGGCCGTGACCGGCTTCCGCGGTGACGGCCATGGAGCCGTGGCCGCGGTCGAGCTCGCGGACGGCTCCGCAGTCACCGCCCACCTGGTGGTTGTCGGCGTCGGCGCGGTCCCCACCACCGCCTTGGGTGCTGGCCTGCTCGCCGTTGACAACGGCTTCGTCGTCGATGAGCGACTCCGGACCTCCCTCCCGAACGTGTATGCCGTGGGGGACGTCGCGAATGCGTGGCACCCGACGCTGGGGAGACAGGTCCGGGTCGAGCACTGGGACACCGCCCTCCGGCAGCCCGCGGTCGCCGCAGCCGGGATCGTCGGTGAGCACACGGCATACGACGCCTTGCCGTACTTCTTCAGCGACCAGTACGACCTCGGGCTGGAGTTCGTCGGGCTGCTCACCCCGGGCAAGACCTACGACATCGTGCGCCGACCAGGGCCCACGGACCGGGAGTTCGTGGCGTTCTGGCGTGACGGAGTGCGCGTGGTCGGAGCCATGGCGGTCAACACCTGGGGGCTCACCAGCGACCTCGAAGCCCTCGTCCGTCAGCGACCGGACGTCAGCTCGTCACGCCTGCGTGATCCTGACGTGCCACTGGCCGACCTGACCGGTCGGCGGCTGGACCCGGTGCCGTCAGTCCCCTGAGGGAGCCGAGTTACCGCCGGACGCATTGCCACCGCGTGTGCGACGACGGTTGCGGGATCTCTTGGGACGAGGGGCATCGCCCTCGGTCCGCGGGGTCCGGTCGCCGCCACTGCGGGCCGAGCCCTGGCCCGAACCATGCCCGGATCGGCCGCGTCCACGGTCGGATTCGCCGCGACCGTGCGAGCCCTCGCCGGCGCGGCCACGACCGCGACCGGCCGACTTGCCGGTCTCACCGAGGTCCTCGAGGGTCTCGGCGCCCAGTCCGGCCCGCGTCTGCTGCGACTTGGGCAGTCGCCCCTTGGCCTCGGTGGGGATGTCGAGTTCCTCGTAGAGGTGGGGGCTCGAGGAATAGGTCTCCTCGGGAGCCGGGATGCCGAGGTCGAGCTGCTTGTTGATCAGGCCCCACCGCGGCACGTCGTCCCAGTCCACGAAGGTCACGGCGACGCCCTTCTGACCTGCGCGGCCGGTGCGCCCGATGCGGTGGACGTAGGTCTTCTCGTCCTCGGGGCACTGGTAGTTGATGACGTGGGTGACGTTCTCGACGTCGATGCCGCGCGCGGCGACATCGGTCGCGACGAGGATGTCGACCTTGCCGGAGCGGAAGGCGCGCAGGGCCTGCTCACGAGCCCCTTGGCCAAGGTCACCGTGGATCGGGGCGGCGGCGAACCCGCGCTCGATGAGGTCGTCGGCGACCTTGGCCGCCGTGCGCTTGGTGCGGCTGAAGATGATGGTCAGACCACGGCCGCGGGCCTGGAGGATGCGGGCGAGCATCTCGGTCTTGTCCATGGCGTGGGCGCGGAAGACGTGCTGCGCGATGGCCTTCACGGTCTGGCTGGTGTCGCCCTCGGACTCCGACATCGCGCGGATGTGGGTCGGCTGGCTCATGTAGCGACGGGCCAGGGCGACGACCGCGCCGGGCATGGTGGCCGAGAAGAGCATGGTCTGGCGGTTGGCAGCCGTCATCGCGAGGAGCTTCTCCACGTCGGGGAGGAAGCCGAGGTCGAGCATCTCGTCGGCCTCGTCGAGGACGACGATCTTGGCGTGCGAGAGGTCGAGGTGGCCCTGCTTGGCCAGGTCGATGAGGCGACCCGGGGTGCCCACGACGACCTCGACGCCCTTCTGGAGGGCCTCGATCTGGGGCTCGAAGGCGCGCCCGCCATAGATGGTGAGGACGCGGATGCCGCGTCGTTTGCCCGCGCGCTCGAGGTCGGCGGACACCTGCACGGCGAGCTCGCGGGTGGGGGCGACGGCGAGCGCCTGCGGCTTGCCCTGGTGGCGGAAGCCGGCCCATGCCTCGTCCTGCGGGGAGATGACCCGGTTGAGCAGCGGGATGCCGAAGCCGAGGGTCTTGCCGGTGCCGGTCTTGGCCTGTCCGATGATGTCGTGGCCGGAGAGGGCCACGGGCAGGGTCATCGCCTGGATGGGGAAGGGCGAGGTGATCCCGTGGTCGGCGAGGGCCGCGACGATCTCGGGGTGGATCGGGAAGTCGGAGAAAGAGCCAGCCGGAGCGGTCTGAGCTGCGGACGGCGCCGCGGCCTCCGCTGACTCGTCGGACGTCGCCGCGGGCACAAGGGTGTCGGACATGGGAGAACTCTCTGATCGGCCTGACGTGCCGCACGGCGGACGTCAAACGCACGAAGGCGGGCCGATCGGAGTTCTGCTGCACCTGCGCGACGCAGACGAGCGCTCGTGGTGCGGTGGGCGAGCCGTGCTTCGCCCGAAAGTGTGTCGTGCCGACCGGGCACCGTTGACCTCTCCATCCTACCGGCTGGTCGGACGCCCTCGGGCGTGCCGATCCCCGGGCCGTACGCTGCGAGTCATGAGTGACCTCCCGCCCGCGGTTGGGGCGTCCATGACGGACCCGGCGGACCCGGCATACATCGCCGCACTGACCGACTTGCTGGGCGTCCTCGCCCACGGCTCACTCATGGCCTGCCTGCGGATGGCCGCCGATGCCGACCTCGCGCCCACGCTGTCGGTCAAGACCGCGATGGCCCGCCTGTCGTCGGCGGAGTTCCGAGCCTTCGACGAACTGCGCGAACACATGATCGCGCGAGGCATCGATCCAGATACGGCGATGGCGCCCTTTGCCGGCCCCTTCGCGGCCTATCACGAACGCACCCGGCCCAGCACGTGGCTGGAGGCCCTCGTCAAGGCCTACATCGGCGAGGGGATCGCCAAGGACTTCTATCGTGAGATGGCCGGTTTCGTCGATCCGCAGACACGCGCCGCCATGGAGCCGGTGCTCGATGAGCGCGAGGAGGCCGAGTTCGTCGTGCCGATCGTCACGGCCGCGATCGCGACCGATCCCAGGTCAACCGGGCGGCTCTCCCTGTGGGGACGTCGACTGATGGGGGAGGCGCTCTCGCAGGGTCAGGCGGTTGCGGTCGATCGGGATGCTCTGGCCAACCTGCTCGTCGGAACGGGAGCCGACCTGACTCGGGTGGGGGAGATGTTCGAGCGCCTGCAAGGGCGCCATCAGGAGCGGATGGCCAAGCTCGGCCTCTCGGCCTGAGTGGTCGGCGGCCACGCGGTGGCACAGAAGAAGGGCCCCGACCGTTGTGGTCGGGGCCCTTCTCTCGTATGCCGTGGGGCTGGCGGTCAGACCTGCTTGCGGCCGGTGGCCATGCCGTAGCCGACGATGAGCAGGGCGGCGACGACGACACCGGCGAGAACGGCGACCCAGGCGATGCCGCCGCTGGCGTTGGAGTAGCCGAACTGGGCCACGACCCAAGAGCCGATGAGTGAACCGAGGATGCCGAGGATGACGGTCACGAGCGTCGAGATGTTCTGCTTGCCCGGCAGCGCCAGGCGCGCGAGAGCGCCGATGATGGCGCCGACGATGACCGCGACAATGATGGTGCTGATCATGGTGACGGATCCTTGTCTGCCCGACCAGTCAGGGCTGGTCTTGTATGGGCTTTGTCTAGGGTTGGACGAGTATCACTGTAGATGAGTGCGGCCCTGTCTGGGGCGAAGGGTGCGGGCCAATGAGCCCGTGTGTCCCGGGTCGTGAGCGATGGTCGCCGTGACCTGGGGTTCCTACCCCGGGTCAGGAGAGTCCGAAGCCGACGCGGCCGCGCTCGCCCTCGCCGATCTGGACCCAGCCCAAGGCTGCGCCGGGGACGAGCAACTGTCGCCCCTTGACGTCGGTGAGGCGCAGGACGCCGCCCGCGAGGGCGGCCTCGACGGCCTGGGCCACTTCCTCGGGGCTGGCGTCGGTCTCGATGGTCGTCTGCCCGGACACGTTCTGGACGGCGATGCTGACCTCCACGGTCGGCCACCTCTTTCGCATTGGGGAGCCACGGCATACGTCGCCGTTGCTCGTTGTGGGGGATTGTCCTCCTCAGCAACCCTACGGGGCGTCGCTTCCTTCCCCGACCTTCGGGAAGGAGCCGAGCCCACGCCAGGCGAGGGTGCCGATGAGGTGGGCGGCGTCGTCCTGGGAGAGATCAGCGTTCTGGGCCAGCCAGTGCCGCGCGGTGATCTGGGCCATGCCGGCCAGGGCGACACCGAGGAGCATGGCGCGCTCGTCGTCGAGACCGGTGTCGGCGGAAATGACGTCGGCGATGAGCTCGGCACAGGTGAACTCGACGGTGTCGAGGCGCTGGCGCACCTGGGGGACGCTCGTGAGGTCGGATTCGAAGACCATGCGGAAGGCCGCGCCCTCGCGACCGACAAAGGCGTAGTAGGCGCCGATCGTCGCCATGACGAGGTCCTTGTTTCCCTCGCCTTCCGTGGGGCGGGACAGCGCTTCGCGCACGTGGTTCTCGAGCGCTTCGCAGTGCCTGTCCAGGAGAGCGAGGTAGAGGTCGAGTTTACCCGGAAAGTGCTGGTAGAGAACGGGTTTGGAGACCCCGGCACGGTCGGCGATCTCGTCCATCGCTGCCGCGTGGTAGCCACGGGCGACGAAGACGGCCTGAGCGGCCTCGAGGAGTTGGGCTCGCCGCTCGGAGCGTGGCATGCGTTGGCCTCGCGGGGTGGAGTGGCTCGTCATGGTCTGGGCATGCCTCCCGGGTCAGCAACTGGTGGCGGCCATCCTACGAAGGTGTGTCGGAGTGCGCGGGTTATCGTGCGGATCATGGACATCCCGCTCGTGCCACCGGGACCTCCGCTGACCGCGCGCGAGCGCACTCGCTTCGCGCGTCACCTGTTGCTGCCGGGCCTGGGCGAGCTCGGTCAGCGCCGTCTCCGTTCGGCACGGGTGCTGCTCATCGGAGCTGGGGGGCTGGGCTCACCGGCCGGGCTCTATCTCGCCGCGGCCGGAGTGGGCACCATCGGGATCGTTGACGACGATGTTGTCGACCTCACCAACCTGCAGCGCCAGGTGTTGCACGGCCACGCGGATGTCGATCGCGCCAAGGTCGACTCGGCGCGAGACGCCCTCATGGCCGTGAGTGAGGACCTCGACCTCCGATGCCATGGCGAGCGACTGACCGATGCCAACGCGCTGGCCATCCTGGCCGACTACGACCTGGTGGTCGATGGTGCCGACAACTTCCCGACCCGGGAACTCGTGTCTCGCGCCTGCGTGATCCTCGGGCTGCCCCACGTGTGGGCTTCGGTCTATCGCTTCGATGCGCAGATCAGCATCTGGTGGCCGCCGGAGGGCCCCTGCTATCACTGCGTCTTCCCGACCAGCCCAGCCGCGGATCAGGTGCCGTCGTGCTCGGTGGGCGGGGTGCTCGGGTCCACGGTGGGAGCGGTCGGATCGGTCCTGGCCACCGAGGCGATGAAACTGGTGACGGGTTTGGGCGATCCGCTGGTCGGGCGACTGCTGGTCCACGACGGGTTGGCCCAGCGGTGGGATCCGGTCCCGGTGCGTCGCAACCCCCACTGCCCGGTTTGCGGGGAGGGGAAGGCTGTGGACGGCCCACCGTCCGGCATACCGGAGAGTCTCGTCGGTGCGGCCGAGGGGAACGGGCACGAGGGTGCGCGGGCGGCGCGGCCCTCGGTGGACGTTCGGGAGTTGGCCGCCTTGCTGGCCTCGGGGTCGCCCCCCATGCTCATCGACGTGCGCGAGCCCGGAGAGCGAGAGATCGTCGTCATCCCTGGGGCCAGGCCCGTGCCGATCCACCTGATCCGCTCCGGGGCGGCTGGACTGCCCGTCGGAGTCCCCGTCTACGTGCACTGCAAGTCTGGCGGGCGTTCGGCGGAGGCGGTCGACCTGCTGCGGGCGGAGGGCGTGGACGCCCGCGATGTCCTTGGCGGTGTCCTCGCCTGGGTCGCCGGGGTGGATCCCGACCTCGCCACCTATTAGCGCTTGGGCTGATCCAAAGGGTCAAGGCGTCCCTCAAACATGCGGCGAACCACTTGAGGGGTCTCGACACTCAGGCCGCCTCGACTTTCGCCTGCGTGTCCAGACCCCTCAAACATGAGGTGTATGCCGTGGGGCTGGGTTGCCGGGTGGATCCCGACGTCGCGACCTACGAGCGGTTGGGCTGGCCATGGACTCGCGCAGCGGGTGGGGACACGGCTGGGGTGTCGGTGGCCCGTGCTTGGATCACGGAGTGCTCCAACTGCTGCCGCCGGCCCCGCTGACCGGGCGAGCCCTCGGGCTCGACCCGTCGCAGCAGGCAGTGCTCGCGTGTCGGGAGTCGGCGCTGGTGGTTGTCGGTGCACCGGGCACCGGCAAGAGCGCCCTCGTGGGGGAGCTCATCGCGGACCGGGTTCAGTCCGGCGAGGTCCGAGCCGGGCAGTGCCTGGTGCTCGCACCCACTCGTCGAGCAGCCGCGCGGCTGCGGGACCAGGCCACCCTGCGGGTCGGTGGGACGACGGGTGAGGCGCTGGTCCGCACGCCACACTCCTTCGCGTTCGGGCTGCTGCGCCGGGCGGCTGCTGCCCGAGGCGAGCCCGCTCCGCGACTGATCACGGGGCCCGAGCAGGACGTGATCCTGCGCGAGATGCTCGACGGTCATGCCCGAGGTGAGGGGCGTGTGCCCGACTGGCCCGCGTCCCTGCATCTGGCGCTGGGCACCCGGACCTTCCGGTCGGAGTTGCGTGAGCTGCTCATGCGAGCCGTCGAACTCGGCCTCGATCCCGAGGACCTGACCGCCCTCGGGGTGCGCCATGAGCGACCCGAGTGGGTCGCGGCGGCCTCGGTGCTGCACGAATACGATCAGTTGACCGCCCTGAGCAGCGCAGGCGCCATGGATCCGGCGTGGATCGTGGGAGCGGCCGCACACGTCTTGGCCGACCTGCCGGTGGTTCGGCGACAACTCGGTCGCGACCTGTCACTCCTCGTGGTCGATGACGCCCAAGAACTCACCCCGGCCTCGGTGCGCCTCTTGCGCATGATCGCCGTTGCGGGAGTCCCGATCGTGCTCCTCGGCGACCCGGATCAGGCGACCCAGACCTTCCGCGGCGGAGACCCGAGGCTCTTCGCCGAAGTCTTCCCGGGAGCGCCCGTCCTTGCCTTGGACCAGAGCCATCGGCTCGCGGGTGCGATCGCGGGTGCGTCGCGGACCATCCCGCGCTACATCGGTGCCGCGGGGACAGTGGCCCACCGGACGTGGGCCGAGGCCGACTCCGGGCAGGCCACTTCCCTTGGCGTGCACCTCTTCCGGACACCTGCGCAGGAGGCTGCGTGGCTCGCGGACCATTTGCGCCGCAGGCATCTGCTGTCCGATGTGCCGTGGTCAGCGATGGCCGTCATCGTCCGTGGTGGTGCGCGGGCGGCGACCTTGGAGCGAGCGATGCGCACCGCTGGAGTGCCGGTCGTCGAGCGATCCAGTGACGTCGCGGTGCAGGACGACCCTGCGGTGCGGCCGTTCCTGCTCCTGTTGGGAGCCATCCTCGGCGATGAACCACTCCGTGTGGAGGCGGTTCTCGAGTTGTTGCGCTCGCCGCTGGGGTCTGTGGATGCGGTGAGCATCCGTCGCCTTCGGCGGGAGTTGCGGCGGCAGGACGGGGAGGCCGGTGGTGTGGCCACGAGCGATGCGCTGCTCGTGGCTTGCCTCGACGACCCCTCCCTGCTCTCTGGGCTTGGTCCAGAAGGCTCCGGGGCGAGGCGGGTCGCCAGTGCGCTCGCCGCCGGCCGCGCGGCGGCGAAGGCCTCCGGAGCCACGGTCGAGGCCATCTTGTGGGCGCTCTGGAGTGCCACCGGGCTGGCCACCCCATGGCGGGACTCGGCCCTGAAGGGTGGTCCGGCCGGGCGCCGCGCGGATCGGTCCCTTGATGCCGTCCTGGCCCTCTTCGAAGCCGCGGCGCGCCATGTCGAACGCCTGCCCGGTGCCGCGCCACGTTCCTTCCTCGACCATCTCCGAGCCCAGGAGGTCGTGTCCGACACGATCGCGGCCCGCGCTCCCCAAGGTGAGGCCGTGGAGATCCTCACCCCCGCAGATGCTGCTGGTCGGGAGTGGGACGTGGTCGCCGTCGCGGGAGTGCAAGAGGGCGTGTGGCCGGACCTGCGCCTGCGTGGGCAACTTCTCGGAGCCGCCGACCTGGTCGACGTGGCTGCTTCGCGGCTCGGAGACCGCAGGGCCGCGAGGACGGCCGTGCGTCATGACGAGACCAGGCTCTTCCACGTCGCGATCTCCCGGGCCCGCGCCCACCTGCTCGTGTCAGCCGTCCGCAGCGACGACGAGCAGCCCTCGGTCCTGCTGGATCTCATCGACCCGGTGACCGACTCGACACGAGGACGCGACTTCACCGATCCGCCGCGGCCTTTCTCGCTGGTCGGAGTCGTCGCCGACCTGAGGCGGCAGCTCGTGGCCGACGACCCGCAGACTCGCGGTCGAGCGGTCACCCTCCTCCAACGACTGGCCGCCGCCGGAGTCCGAGGTGCGGGTCCGCAGTCCTGGTGGGTCCTCAACGCGGTGACGGACAGCCGCCCCCGGCGTGTGGCGCCAGACCTCGTGCGGATCTCACCATCGACGCTCGACCGGTTCGCCCGCTGCCCCCTGCAGTGGTATCTCGGGAACTGCGGGGGCAAGGGGCCGAGCGTGGGCGCCAGTCAGATCGGTTCGCTGGTGCATGAGGTGGCGCACGACCTCGGTGACACCAGCGCCTCCGACTATGTGCGTGCAGTCCGTGAGCGATGGCCCAGGCTCGGACTCGGCGATGGCTGGATCTCCAAGAAGGACCTCGCTCTTGCCGAGGTCATGGTCGGTCGACTGGCCGAGCATGTCGCCAAGGCCGTGTCGGAGGGCTGGCGTCGGGAGGGATCGGAGATCAGTTTCTCGACACAGGTGGGCCGAGCCCGGCTCGAGGGGCGGGTTGACCGAGTGGAGGCCTCCTTCGCCGGAGATGAATTGCGGATCATCGACCTCAAGACGGGTGCGAGCAAGCCCACGGCCGATGAGATCACGCGTCATGCCCAGTTGGGGGCCTACCAGGTGGCCGTGGACGCTGGCGCTCTGGGGGAGGGGGTGCGCAGCGCTGGCGCCGCGCTGCTCCACCTCGGCAAGGCCCACTCCTCGAAGACACCGCTTCAGGTGCAGGGGCCACTGGCAGGCGATGCTGATCCTGAGTGGGCGCGCGACCGGATCATCGCCGATGCGGAGGCGATGTCGTCATCGACCTTCGTCGCGACTCCGGGCGGGGGGCTCTGCGGGACCTGTGCCGTGCAGTCGTCATGTCCCGCGCGTCCGGAAGGGCGGCGACTGCTGTGACCTTCAGCGCCCACGACGTGGCTCACGCCTGCGGTCAGCGGCATCTGCCCACTCCGGAGCAGGTGGCGGTGATCGAAGCCCCGCTCGAGCCACTGCTCGTGGTGGCCGGGGCGGGCTCGGGCAAGACCGAGACGATGGCGGCCCGGGTGGTCTGGCTGGTGGCGAATCACTTGGTGCGTCCCGACGAGGTCCTCGGGCTCACGTTCACGCGCAAGGCTGCCGGTGAACTCGCCGAGCGCATCACGACCCGGCTCGGTCGCCTCCGGGACAGCGGCTTGTGGGTCCCTGAGGCAGGAAATGAGGAGGGCGGCGCAGCCTCCTACGGTGAGATCCCGACGGTCTCGACCTACCACGCGTATGCCGGGCGACTGGTGCGCGAACACGGGGTCCGATTGGGTTTCGAGGCCGAGACGAGATTGCTCACCGAAGCGGCCGCGTGGCAGGTCGCCCACGAGGTGGTCCAGGCCTACGACGGACCGATGGAGGAGATGAGCAAGGCGGCGAGCACGGTCACCGCTGCCGTGGTCGACCTGGCCGGGGAGTTCGCCGAGCACCTGATGTCGCCGGACCAAGTCCGCCGCCATCTCGACGAGGTCTGCGCCCATCTCCAGTCCTTGGTCAAGGCGCAGGGGTCCAAGAGACGCGACCTGCCCGCACAGATCCGCGACACCGTCCAAGCCCTGAGAGAGCGTCGTCTGGTCCTGCCACTCGTCGAGGCCTATGCGGACCTCAAGCGAACCCGCGACGCCATGGATTTCGCGGATCAGATGGCTGTGGCGGCGGCTCTGGCCCGTGACTTCTCCGATGTTGGCGCTCAGGAGCGCAGCCGGTCTCGAGCGGTCCTGCTCGACGAGTTCCAAGACACGTCCGAGGCGCAGCTCACTTTGCTGAAGGCGCTCTTCGTCGATGGCGTGCGACCTGCCCCCGTGACAGCGGTCGGCGATCCACACCAGTCCATCTATGGCTGGCGGGGCGCGAGCGCCACGACCCTCAAGCGCTTCCGCGCTGATTTCGGACACGATGGACCCGCCCAGGTCCGACCACTCTCGACGAGCTGGCGCAATGACCGGCGAGTCCTCGATGTGGCCAATGCCATCGCCGACCCCCTGCGGGCGACGTCGCTCGTCCCGGTGGAGAGCCTGCGACCGCGTGCTGAGGCGGGACGCGGCCATGTGTCGGTCGCGCGGGTCGGGACGGTCGAGGAGGAAGCCGCTCTCGTGGTGGACTGGGTGGTCGCGCGCCGACAACGTCCCGGGCGGTCGTCGGCGGCCATCCTGTGCCGCAAGCGCTCCCAGTTCGAACACATCATCGCCGAACTCGAGTTGCGCCGGGTGCCCCATGAGGTGGTCGGTCTGGGGGGCCTGCTCAACACACCTGAGGTCGCCGATCTGCTCGCCCTGCTCTGGGTCGTCCAGGACCCATCGCGCGGGGATCACCTGATGCGCCTGCTCACCGGACCTGCCGTGCGACTGGGCGCAGCCGACCTCGACGCCTTGGGTGCATGGTCACGCGAGGTCCACCGTCGGCGCCGAGTCCCTGAGGACCAAGAGGCGCGCGAGCTCGAGCGCGAGAGCGCGGACGAGGCGAGCCTGGTGGAGGCGTTGGATTCCCTGCCCGGCGAGCAGTGGCGCGGCCCTGAGGGAGAGCATCTGTCAGCAGCCGCGCGCGGTCGTCTCGGCAGCCTTTCCGCCTGCATCCGGGGGCTGCGGATGGGCGCTGGCGCGCCACTCACCGACTTCGTCATGGACGCAGAAACCGCCTTGGGCCTGGACATCGAGATCCTCGCCCGACCCGAGTGGACGGCTGGCGCGGCCCGTGCCCATCTCGATGCTTTCATTGACGTCGTCGCGGGCTTTGCGGCCTCGGCAGACCGACCCAGCCTCGGTGGGCTCCTCGATTGGCTCGACGCAGCCCGCAAGGAGGAACGAGGACTGGACCTCGGTTGGATCGAGACCAACCCCACGGCGGTCCAGGTCATGACGGTGCACGCAGCCAAGGGCTTGGAGTGGGACGTGGTGGCGGTCCCGGGACTCGTGGAGTCGACCTTCCCGGCTCATTCGGCCTCCACCACCAAGGCCACACCCGGTGGGTTCACCCATCCCGCACCCCGTGACAAGGCGTGGCTCCAGGGTCTTTCGGGGCTGCCCCACGACCTGCGTGGTGATCGTGAGGGGCTCCCGCGGTTTGCCTGGGACGCCCTGACGGAATGGGACGAGGCCGCCGATGCCTACGAGACCTACCTCGATGCGTCCGGGGATCGCGGCATCGCCGAGGAGCGACGTCTGGCCTACGTCGCCTTCACGAGGGCGCGCAACGACCTCCTGTTGACAGCCCACGTCTGGGGCAGCGCCAAGACCCCTCGGGTCACCTCGCGCTTCCTGGACGAAGTGGTGACCTCCGGACTGGTGGACCGGCAAGTGGCCTGGGTCGAGCTCCCACCGATTGACGAACCGGCGGACAACCCTCGCCTCGCCCAAGAGGTCGCGGTGGCCTGGCCGCCCCCATCGGAAGGTCCACAGGAGCGTCTCCTCGATGCTGCACAGACCCTCTCGGTTCCCTTGGATCACGACAAGGCTCGCGCTCTCGGGCCGCTGGAGGCGGGCGAGGGCTCACCGGTGGATTCCCGTGGGTGGGCGCTCGAGGTCGACGTCCTCCTGGCCGAGCGCTCACGCGCCGCGAGTGCCACCCCCGCAGTTCGGATGCCTGCCCACGTGTCCACGTCGGCCCTCCTGGGACTCGCGGCCGACCCGCAGGCCTTTGCCCTCGAGGTCCGGCGCCCGCTCCCCGCACCGCCGGCTCTGGCCGCCCGCCAAGGGCAGGCCTTCCACGCGTGGGTCGAGCAGCACTACGGTCAGGCGGCCTTCATCGACACCACGGATCTCCCCGGTGCCGGTGACGAGGGGGATCCGGTGCCCATCGCGACGCTCCGGGAGCACTTCCTGGCCAGCGAGTGGGCGGACCGGTCACCTCTCGAGATCGAGGTGGCGGTCGAAACCGTGATCTCCGGCGTCGCAGTGCGCGGACGGATCGATGCCGTCTTCCCGGATCCTGACGATGCCGACGGGTTCGTCGTCGTCGATTGGAAGAGCGGACGCCCTCCGACCGGCCATCAGGCCGAGCTCCGCGCCTTGCAGTTGGCGAGTTATCGACTCGCGTGGGCGCGGCTGCGGGCCGTCCCCCTCGAGCGCATCCGAGGAGCCTTCTTCTACGCCGGCACCGGCGAGACGACCTGGCCCGAGCTCGTCGGTGAGGCCGAGCTCGAGGCGGTCCTCACTTCCGGGTCCGCTCCGTCCTGACGGGATCCGTCCCGCCTGCCTCATTGAGAGGGACGGGCTGGGTGGCGTGTGGATCGAAGTCTTCGTCGGGCTCATCTGACACATCCGGGGCGCGCTCGTCCGACTGGTCTGACGCATCCGAGTCAGGCTCGTCTGACTCATCTGACACTTCTGAGTCCTGCTCGTCCGACCCATTCACGTCGGACGTCTCAGTGCCGAGCTCCTCGGACACCTCCCTGCCCAGCACGGGGACCGGCTGGGTGGGGTCACCGCGTTGCGCGCTCGGCAACTCCTCGTCGTCCTCATCCTCCACGGGCGCGGACGGCGCCACCGGCCGCACGCGGGCACCGGCAGCGGACAGGGACATCCTCCGATAGTCGTCGCTGCTCTCCTCGAGGGAGTGCACATGGTCATCGAGACGTCGTAGCCGGCTGGTGAGGCCGTCGGCAGCTGCGGTGTCCGCGCGAGCCAGAGCCTCCATCAACTCGCGCAAGACCGAGAGTTCCCCCAGGAGCCGAGCGCGGATGAGCAAATGGGGATCGGGTCGTTCGACCCGGGAGTGGGCATAGGCCTCGAGGACGGAGGCCACCGCCTCGGCCGAGGCTTCGTGGACGAGATCCGCGAAGTCCTCAGCGGGATCCGCGATCTGGGCGGACTCCCAGCCGAGAAGCCCCCGCACTCGCCCGGAGTCCGCGTCATCACCGTCGAACACCGCCAGGATGTGATCACCGCTCAGGGAACCATGGATGGGTGTCGTCGCGAAGCGCCACAGACTGACATCCTCGAGGGCGTGCTCCCAGCGCGTCAGAAGACCGGTCGGGACGCGGCCGCTGGCAGCGGCGCGGTCGAGGTCAGAGAGGCGGCGGGTCCGGTAGGTGTCCGCGTCATAGGCCGGCACGCCGGCTTCGTCATAGAGAGCCGGATCGAGATTGTGGACCGCAGCCAGCGCTCGACCCACCTCGGTCGCCAGCCCCGGCCCGGAGGGGAGGGCCGCGAACTCCAGGGCATGGCCGGGCAGGAGCGGATGGACCGCGGCCCGACCGCCTTCCTTGAGTGCGACAAAACCCTTGGGCGCCGGCACGGCGACAGAGAGACGGCGCGCCAGCAGACCCAGAAGGGGCACCACGGCGTCGAGCGCCGCGGCAGCGGTCTCGGACCGGGGTGATCGTACGACCCAGTGCCGGTGCTCGGTGTCGCGGACGATCGCGGTCTCGAATCGATCCCCGGGGATCGTGGGCAGCGCCTCGACCGCCACGGGATCCAGACCGGGGACGGCCGCGCTGGCCAGGGCAGCGAGTTGGAGAGGACTTCGATCCACGGCCCCACCGTAGGCGCTTGCACCGACTTAGAGTGGGCGACATGGCGCGCGGGCAGTCGGTCGATCCGACATCGACACGCTCGACGACCCCTCTGGCGAGGCTCACCTTCACTGGGCCGGGGCTCGACCGCAGCGCTGACGAACGAAGCGAGCCGGACCTGATCGAGCGAGTGCTCGCCGACCCGGCGACTCAGGTCGTGTCCCTCCGTGCCGGCCGATTCCCTGTCTTCGAGGACACTGTCGCCACGTCGGGCGAACCATCAGGCATCGCTGGATCGGACCACGGCGGCGAGCCAGCGGCCCTGGCCCTGGTGACCCGGCCGGGAGAGAACGCGGATCTCGCACGCCTCGCCGTCTTCCTCGGTCGGCGCGTCCCTGCTGACGAGACGGGTGGGGAAAGAGCACAAGCCGGCTCCACGGCATACACGGCGGTCATCGGTGTCGTGGAGGACGAAGAGCCACCTGCGGAAGGCGTGGGTGCTGTGCGGTGGCGTGGTCTGCGCTCGATCGCGGTTGGGTTGCCGCCCGAGGAAGCCGCCATCGCCGCAACACTGAGCGCGCTGGTCAACTGGCATGCCACGCACACTCACTGTCCCCGCTGCGGTGACGCCACGGTGGTGGCCTCGGCGGGTTGGACCCGGCGTTGCCCCCGAGATGACAGCGAGCACTTCCCGCGGACAGACCCTGCGGTGATCATGGCGGTCGTCGACGAGTCCGACCGCCTCCTCTTGGCACGTGGGGCGGGTTTCACAGCCGCCGGGATGTCGGTGCTCGCGGGCTTCGTCGAGCCGGGGGAGAGTTTCGCCGAGGCCGTCATCCGCGAGGTGGCCGAGGAGGTCGGAATCGAGGTCGTCGACGTGACCTATCTGGGTGACCAGCCGTGGCCCTTCCCCAATGGGGTGATGATCGGCTTCTCCGCGCGAGCGCTGACCACCGAGTTGCGCCCCCAGGACGGCGAGATCGAGGCCGCTCGGTGGTTCACGCGTGCGGAGTTCGCGGCGGCTCTGGCGGATGGCTCACTGCAGATCTCGGGGCGCCTCTCGATCGCCCGTCGGTTGATCGAGCACTGGTATGGCGAGCCGCTCCAGGTCCCCGAACGCAGTCTGCGTGGCTGAGGCCCTGTCACCGCGAGTTCGTAGGCTGGCCCGGTGAGCGTCACCCTGTCCTCGGCCGCGATGAGTGCGGACGCCATCCTCGCCGCCCTCGATCCCGAGCAGCGCGCGGTCGCGGAGGCGCCACAGGGTCCGATGGTGGTGCTTGCCGGGGCGGGCACGGGCAAGACCCGAGCCATCACCCACCGGATGGCGTATGCCGTGCGCTCCGGCATCCATCAACCCTCCCGTGTGTTGGCCCTCACCTTCACGGCACGTGCCGCCGGCGAGATGCGGACTCGCCTGCGCGACCTGGGCGTCGTGGGGCTCCAGGCGCGGACCTTCCACTCGGCGGCGCTGCGACAACTGCACTACTTCTGGCCCGGCGCCATCGGCGGACCGGCTCCGGAAGTCATGGCGCACAAGGCGAGCGCAGTCGCCGAGGCTGCTGGCCGTCTGCGAATCCGCGTGGACCGCACCGAGATTCGCGATATCGCAGCGGAGATCGAGTGGGCGAAGGTCGGAATGATGTCCGCCGATGCGTATGCCGCGGGTCTGGCTGCCGCGGGTCGTGAGCCGCCTGCGGGCCTGGATGCCACAGCCATGGCCCGGCTCCTGGCGACCTATGAGGACGTCAAGGGCGAGCGCGGGGTCATCGACTTCGAGGACGTGTTGTTGTTGCTCGTCGGCATCCTCGAGGACCGGGACGATGTGGCCCGGGCCGTGCGCGGCCAGTACCGCCATTTCGTCGTGGACGAATACCAGGACGTCAGTGCCGTGCAGCAGCGGCTGCTCGAGTTGTGGGTGGGGGAGCGTGACGATCTCTGCGTGGTCGGGGATCCGGCACAGACGATCTATTCGTTCACGGGTGCGAGTTCGGATCATCTGTTGGGTTTCACCAAGCGGTGGCCGGGGTCGACGATCGTGCGTCTGACCCGCAACTACCGCTCCACTCCCGAGATCGTGGGGTTGGCCAACGCCCTCCTGAGCGCGCCCGGAGGCGTGCGTCGGAGTGGATCTGTCGAGCTCGCCGCCCAGCGGAGCGGGGGGACAGCGCCGGTCCTCGTCGCGCACGAGGATGACCCGGCCGAGGCCCACGCCGTCGCAGCCCGGGTCTCGGAGTTGTTGGATCGGGGCCTGCCGGCGGAGTCGATGGCGGTGCTCTTCCGGACCAACGGGCAGAGCGAACTGGTCGAGACGGCTCTGGCCGAGCGAGACATCCCCTATCTGGTGCGCGGTGGTGAGCGCTTCTTCCAACGTGCCGAGGTGCGCGACGCCGTGCTGCTGCTGCGTGGCGCGGTGCGCACAGACGACGGTGAGGTGCCGCTCGGTCAACTCGTGCGTGACCTCCTGCTCGGTGCCGGGTGGTCCCACGAGCCGCCGCGCACCGGCGGGGCGGCTCGTGAGCGATGGGAGTCCCAGTCGGCGCTGGCGGCGCTCGCCGATGACTTCGTCCGGTCGACGCCGGAGGCGCGGCTCGGTGACTTCGTCCGCGAGCTCGATGAGCGCAAGACCAGCCAACACGCGCCGACCGTGGCCGGAGTGACCCTGGCCTCCCTCCATGCGACCAAGGGCCTGGAGTGGGACATCGTCTTCGTCATCGGCTGCTCGGAGGGGCTGCTGCCGATCACGATGGCCGACACGCCGGAGGCGATCGAGGAGGAGCGTCGGCTCCTCTATGTGGGAGCCACCCGAGCTCGGGACGAACTCGTCCTGTCCTGGGCCAAGGCGCGGCATCCCGGCGGTCGAGCCAGTCGGCGCCCCTCGCGCTTCCTCCAGCCCGCTGCGAGTCTGCTCGGCCCGGCCGCGTTGGGTGCACAGGCTGGAGTTGTTGCCGGAGGGAAGGGTGGAGGAGCCAAGGCCAGGAAGAGTGGCTCGGGTCGTCGTCGGCCGACCTGTCGGGTGTGCGGCAATGATCTGGGCACTGGTGCGGAGCGAACCATGGGCCGATGCACCGGCTGTCCGTCCACCTATGACGAAGCACTGTTCGAGCGCTTGCGCACGTGGCGCAGCGAGACCTCGAAGGCAGCCAAGGTGCCGGCCTTCGTCGTCCTCACCGACGCCACGTTGATCGCGGTTGCCGAGCGTCGGCCCACCACCCGCGGCGAACTGGCAGCCATCTCCGGCATCGGCGCTCACAAGTTGGAGACCTATGGGGGTGCCCTCCTGGAACTTGTTTCCACGAAATCCTGAGCTTCCCTTGGTGGCCAATCACATGTGAGGACAACGGTTCTCGGCGCTCAGGCCCTTGTTGCACGTCGTGCCGACGAGGAAGGTGACGTTAATTCCTTTGCGTGAGGCCTCGACCATCTCCTACTCTCGTCGAGACGCGTTCGACGTTTTGGGTGCGTCGACGACAGCGAATGAGCCGACATCAGGTGGATGTCTGATGACAGAGAGGAGGGTGACCGCCGTGGTGACCACGATCAATGAGCCGCAGGCCGCTGGCATTGCCATGCGCCCCCGGATTGCCCTCTCCGCAGAGTCCCGCCACGTCGGTGTGACGGCAGGTGCCGTTGCCCGCACTGGGTCCGCTGCCGGTATGGGTGGTCGCGATGGCGCCACTGATGCCGCCGCGACCGCTGTCGTGAACCCCGCCCTTGGAGGCGCCGCCGTCTGACCCTCGGCTGGCCGACCAAGGGCCGTGGCTCCCGACACCGGGATCCACGGCCCTTCGCGTTGTCCCGAGGGCACCACACGCACCCAACTCATCCGTCCCCGGCCGTGACCCGGCCACCTGTCATGAAGGAGGTGATCTCGTGCAGACGACCGACCTCTTCGAGCTGCTCGAGATGCTCGAACGCACCGACATCGTCCCGTGTCGAGTCCACGACGCGGAGATCTGGTTCGCCCAGACCCCGCAGGACGTCGAGTTCGCCAAGACCCTGTGCGGCACCTGCCCGGCGATCAACGCCTGTCTGGCCCACGCCCTCGACCGCGAGGTCTCCTGGGGCATCTGGGGCGGTGAACTCTTCGAGTGGGGACACATCGTGGCGCAGAAGCGTCCGAGAGGCCGACCCCGCAAGGAGACGGTGGCCGCGTGAGCAGCTCCCGTCCCACGTCGTCACCCGACGCACCCGACGCACCCGCGTCCCGGTGACGACCCCATGAACACACCCGATTCGTCCAGGAGGACATCATGCGCAGCCAGCCGTTCCGGCAGCTCCGCCGATCCGCGCGCCAGCGCCGCCTCGAGGAGTCGGCTCGCCGGCTCCTCGCCCAGAGCGAGCACCAGCGCCAGATCGCCGTCGTCCGCGCCCACGTGCGCTGACCGCGGAGCCGATGCGGTGGTCACCCTTGTCCGGGTGGCCACCGCATCCTTGTCTGCGAACGCGTTTCCCCGCACCGGTGCGCCGGCCCGCGAAGGGGCGGCACGGCATACGCTCATCCGCATGGCCCTCAAGATCGCCCAGGACGAGACCGCCGACCGAGTTCTCTCGGAGGATCCCTTCGCCCTCCTGGTTGGCATGCTCCTGGACCAACAATTCCCCATGGAGCGGGCTTTCGCCGGCCCCGCCAAGGTGCTGGAGCGCTTCGGCACCCTTGACCCGGCCGCGATCGCCGCGGCGGAGCCGGAGGCCTTCGCCGATCTCTGTGCGACCCCACCGGCGGTGCACCGTTACGGCCGCTCGATGGCTGGGCGTATCCAAGCCCTCGCTCGGGTGGTCGAGGAGCAATACGGTGGCGACGCCAGCGCGATCTGGACCACGCAGGCAACCGGCGCGGACCTGGTCAGAGCGCTCAAGGCGTTGCCCGGTTTCGGGGAGCAGAAGGCGAAGATCTTCGCTGCCCTCTTGGCCAAGCAGCTGGGAGTGCGGCCGGCGGGTTGGGAGGCGGCGTGCGGGGCGTATGCCGAGAAGGGCAGTTTTCGCTCGGTGGCCGATGTCGTCGACGGGGTGAGCCTGCAGAAGGTGCGGGACTTCAAGAAGCAGGCCAAGTCCGCGGCCAAGTCGGCTGCCACCTCATCCTGACCCGGGACGCCGACGGTGGACACGGCGCAGCGGGAGTTGGGCGACGACGGGGAGCCGGGCCCTCGGGCCTGCGTGACGTGTGGGCGACTGGCCGGCGGAGATGACGCGGGGGCGGCTGCACTTCTGACGTGGAGTCGCGGTGTCGAGAACGGGCGCGTGGTCTGGACCTGCGATGTGTGCACCCGCAGGCACGCCCGTTCGATCGAGGGCAAACTCGACTCGGCCTGGTGGTGACGGGACCTTCCTCAGACGGTCGGGGCGATCGGAGCGGGCAGGCGGTCCTCGTCGATGCCCGGCAGGTGCGCGCAGAGCAGGTCGCGCATCGGGACGGTGCCCCCGATCTGGCTGAGAACGCTGATCCCGCCGAGCCAGACCCGGTGGATGAGCAGGTAGTCGGGCGGCAGGTTGAGCTTGGTGGCCACAAGAAAGTCGGGGCGACGGGGATCTTGGATCCGGGCGGCTACTCCACGCAGCCACGGACGGTCGAAGGTGAACTCTTCCGACAGGAGTGGCTCGAGGAAGGGGAGCAAGTAGTCGAGCAGGCGCTGGGCATCGATGCTCACTCCGGGGCGGATGAAACCCTCGGCGCGCAGTCCGCGCTCCAGTCCCTCCGCGTCCCCGGTCAGGGCGAGGGTGAGGAGTTCGCCCATGGCCACAGGCAGCCCGTCGGGAAGGCGGTTGACTGCCCCGAAATCAAGCACTCCCAGGCGGCCGTCAGGCGTGATCCTGAAGTTGCCGGGGTGGGGATCGGCGTGGAGGAGGCGGGCGCGGTTGGGTCCACGGAGGAGGAACTCGAGATAGAGACTCGCAGCCTCGTTGCGCTCATCCGGTGAGCCCTCCGCGATGATGCGCGAGAGGGGGGTGCCCTCGACCCACTCCGAGACGATGACCTGCTCAGACGCCGCGAGGACGTCGGGGACCTGGACATCGGGGTCGCCGTGGAAGGCCCTGGCAAAGATCCGTTGGTGGTGGGACTCGACCGCATAGTCGAGTTCCTCCTCCATGCGCTCGCGCAACTCGTCCATGACCGGTTTGACGTCAATGCCCGGGATCCAGGTGCCCGCGAGACGGGCCACCCGGGAGAGTTGGGCCAAGTCGCTGAGCAGGGCCGGCCCGGCTCCGGGGTACTGGATCTTGACGGCCACCGGCCGACCGTCACGCCACGTCGCGCGGTGGACCTGACCGATCGAGGCCGATGCAGCGGGGTTGTCGTCGAAGTCGAGGAATTTCGCGGTGCGCCAGCGGGGTCCGAGCTCCAAGGAGAGGATTGCGTGGACGGTGCTCGCTGGCATGGGGGGCGCGGCGTCCTGCAGTTTGGTCAGTGTGGCGCGATAAGGCGCGGCCATCTCCTCGGGCATCGCCGCCTCGAGCACCGAGAGGGCTTGACCGAACTTCATCGCCCCGCCCTTGAGTTGGCCCAGGACCGAGAAGAGTTGGTCGGCGGCCCGGGCTTGCATCTGCACGGCGACCTCCTCCGCCGTTGCGCCGCCCACCCGCTTGCCCAGACCCACGGCAACGCGACCGGCGTGGCCGAGCGGCAGCGAGGCGAGCTTGACGCTCCTGCTCAGGGCATGCCTGGGGATCTCGGTCATGGCCCCATTGTGACCCGTGTCCCGGTGGACCCCGACACGCGGACAGGGCTACGCGGTTCGCACCGTGGTGGGCTGGCACGCACAGTCGGGGCGTGCTGGCCAGTACCGGTGAACGATCTCCGGGCGGGGCCCAACGACGTCGCACGAGACACCGGCGAGGGAATGGTCCCCCAGCAGTGCCTGCCGGATGGTCAGTCCGGCGATCGCGGCTGCCAGGACGCCGACTCCCGGATCGAGCGCTGTGGCGGGCGTGGCCGACGGCGGGGAGTCCAGGGAAGTCGGTGGGAGGAGGGAGGGTGGGACCTGCTGGCAGGAGAGGCAGGCGCTGGCTCCCGGCACCACGAGCGGCCCGACCTGCAGCAGCTCGGGGTGCTGTTCGACCGGGAGATGGAGCACGCCGTGGTGCAGCCAGGGGGCGGTGCGCTGCGGGCTCGTGCGTCCTCGACTCACGGCCACGATGGCCCCGATCTCCTGAAGGGGCGAGAACTCCGGGCGCCGATGGTCTCGGCGGGCAGGCGGGGTGGTCGGCCAACAGAGCTGCTCCACGGCATACGCACCGACCGATACTCGGTGCAGGCCGCAGGTGCGCAGCGCGTGGGCCACGAGATCCACGAGAGGGCCAGCACCGTCCACGACGACATGGATCCGTGCCAGTCGCTCTCTGTCGTTCGCTGGTCCCATGTCACCCTCCCGCGGCAATGTCCTCGATCGAGTGCACCGAGGGTCCGGGCTCCGCGCCGGACAGGGGCCAATCTGTCACGGCTGGAAGGGCCTCTCGCCGTCATCCACAGGCCGATTCGCACGCGTGAGCAACGGCCGACGGCCCCCACCCCGCGCAGGGGTGGGGGCCGTCGGGTCGAACCCGGCGCTGTGGCCTGGTCGGACTCAGGCCTTGCCGAGGATGCGGTTGAGGTTGGTGCCGCAGTCGGGGCACTTGCCCTTGGCCATGCGGCGACCGTTGTCGGACACGACAACGTTGCCCTCGGCCTCCTTCTTGGCCTTGCACTTCACGCAGTAGAACTCGCCCTTGTAGGTCTCAGCCATGTGAGGTTCTCCTTGAGGGGTGGGGCCGCGAGCGGCCGAACCCAGTTGGTGTGTGTGCCGCATCTTGTACGGCCCTGACCAATCGAGCGTAGACGAGCACACCGACACCCTTGACCGTGTGGACGGCGCGTCGAGCGTCACTTGCCTTCACAGCAGCCTCATTGACCACATGAAACACTTCAGTCACTAGTTGGGAATCGTTCCCGCGCGCCTACGCGTGCTCGGCCACGCTGCTTCTACAGTGACGAGATGGGGACGGCGCAGTCGAGCAATCCCGCGGACCATGCGTTGCGGGTGCGTGCCGCCATGCTGTCCGGCCGGTATCTGGGGGGTCATGCTCGACCCGGGAGCGTGCGCTGGGTCGACACGATGACCGGCCGGTGGGGGAGCTGCACCCCCAGTGCAGGCACGATCCGGATCTCGCGCAGGGTCGAGCACATGCCGGTCCATGTTCGCGACTACGTGTTGCTCCACGAACTCACCCACCTGCTGGTCCCCGGCCATGGCCCGAACTTCTGGACACTCATGGCCTCCTACCCGCACGTGGATCGGGCGCGAGGTTTCCTCGAGGGGGTCGACCATGTCCACAGCCGGGATGGCGAGGGCCGGGCCCCGGCACTGGAGGGGGAGAAGTCAGGTCAGTCCGAGATGTCGGCGCCCGGCTGACACGAGGGCGCTGATCTCGCTGTCGGGACCGTCGGGCAGCGACGCGACGGGCCACCACCGCACGTCGAGGGACTCGCCGGACACCACGGGTTCGACCATCCGGGGCACCTGTGCGACGAACCGGATGTCCAGATGGACCTGGCATCGCTGGAAATCGCCGAACAACTCGTGGCGATCCAGTTGGGCGATGCCCGGGATTGGGGTCACCGTCGGGATGCCCGACTCCTCGCGGGCCTCTCGCATTGCGGCGCCATGGACGTCGAGGTCACTCACCTCGTAGTGACCGCCGAACTGGAACCAGCGTCGCGCCTTCCGGTGCAGGGTGAGCAGCACCTCTTCACCGGTTTCGTCCAGGACCACACAGGAAGCCGTCAGGTGTGCCGGTGGCCCCGACTTGTCCATCGCGTTGGGGTGCGCTGTCAGGTGAGCGAGGTACTCCTCCTGCAGGCGGCGTTGGGCTGGGTCGAGGGGCCGGTATGCCGTCAGCTCCCGGGTCGCATCGGCGTGCAGGTGTGCGCTGGTCGCCGCTGGGACCAACGGTCCGGAAGGGTCGAGGGTCACGATCCGGACTCGGGGCGCTGCCCCCCGTCACGGTCGCCATCTCCCTCGCCCTTGCCCTCGTGCTGGTCGCTCGACTGTGCGTCAGCGAGCAACTGAGCGAGCGCGGCATCCATCTCATCGGCGACGGGCGTCGTGAGGCGCTCGACATAGCCGAGCACGTCGTCGAGGTCGGCCGCGCTGGGGGCCAGATCTGGGTGCTGCCAGGCGCGGTCGCGCAGTGCCGCCCCGCCCCGTGCCTCGAGGGCGGCGAAGAGATTCGCTGCGTCACGAAGGCGGCGTGGCCGCAACTCCAGGCCCACGAGGGCGGCGAAGGTCTTCTCGGCCGGTCCTCCAGTGGCCCGGCGACGCCGGATCGCCTCGCCGAGGGCCTCGGCATGGGGGAGCGTCGAGCGGACGGCCGCTGAGGAGACGACGTCCACCCAGCCCTCGACGAGGGCGAGGGAAGCCTCGAGGCGGGCGAGCGCGGCCAGTTGGGCGGGGGTGCGCTCCGGTGGGGCGAAGAGTCTGCCCTCGAGAGCCTCACGGACGGCATCGGGATTGGTCGCATCGATGGAGGTGAGGCTCGACTCGATGGCCTCGGTGTCGATGACGATGCCCGATCCGTAGTCCCGAACTGCCGCCAGGAGTTGGGTTCCCAGCCACGGCACCGAATGGAAGAGACGAGCCCGGGCAACCTCGCGCACCGCGGCATACAAGAGCACTTCGGAGGCGGGTAGGTCCAGCCCCTCCGCGAATTCGGCGATGTTGCGCGAAAGGAGAGCGACCGTGGGACGGCTCACCAAGGGGAGGGTCGGCTCCGTGCCGCTCAAGAGTTCACCCGAGAGGGCTCCCAGACCCTGACCCACCTGCATCGAGAAGAGGGAGCCGTGCACCCGCCGCATCATCGACTCGACTTGGCCCATCATCGCCGCGGGGTTCATCCCGGGAGGGAGCATCCCCTCAGGGAGGCCACCCTCGCCGATGGAACCCAGTTGGCGGCCGAGGGCGCCGTGGATGGCTCCGGTCACGCCCTCGGCGATGGGTTCAATGAGTTGGACCCAGGCGGGCATGGTCTGCTCGACCCATTCGGAACGAGACCAGGCCACCCCTGTGAGTCCCGATGCGGTGAGTTCGGTGATCGGGTCAAGCCACAGGTCCGCGACACGGACGGCGTCCGCCACCTCACGTGCGCCCTTCTCCGAGATGCTCGGGTCGCCGTCGGAGGCAATCACCTTGCGGGCCAAGTCGGTGACCGACGTGGCGTCAAGGCCACCGTCGGCTTCGCCTCCGCCCGTGAACAGCGACTGGAGTTGACCGGCCATCATCGCCATCACCTGCGGGTCGATCTTCTCCAGACCGGCTCCGCTCAGCATCTCCCGCAACTCCGGCGGCAGGTCGGCGCCGCCGGTGAGGTCCTTGATCAACTTCTCGATCTCGGGGGGCAGGCCGAACTGATCGTCGGCGGGTGTGGACTGGTCGTCGCTGGTCACGACGTCTCCTCGGAGCCTGAGAGAATGGGTGCTCCCTACCCAACCATGACGAGACGGGATTGGTTCCCCTCCGAGGAGTTCGATGAGCGACCAGGCACGTCCTGACGGCGTCCTCGCCGACCTGCGCGAGGAGCCCCTGTCCGTGGACGAGGCGATCGCGGCAGTTCGCGACGAGACCTGCGGTGCCCTCGTGGTCTTCGTCGGTCTGGTCCGTGATCATGACCACGGCGTCCACGTCCGCGACCTCGATTACTCGGCCCATCCGAGCGCGTTGGAGCGTTTGCGTGAGGTCTGCGCGCTTGTCGTGTCACGGACCCCGCAGGCGCGGGTCGCCACCCTGCACCGGGTCGGTGAACTCGCGATCGGCGACCTGGCCGTTGTCGTGGCGGCCGCAGCTCCGCACCGGGGTGAGGCCTTCACCGCGGCGCGCGACCTCATCGACACCCTCAAGGGTGAGGTGCCGATCTGGAAGCACCAACGGTTTGCCGATGGCTCGACGGAGTGGGTCGGGCTGCCGTGACGGACGCGTGGCGGTCGACAGCGGACCCGACTGGTCCCGACGGCAGCTTGGTCAACATGATCCCGAGCGGTCCGCACGTGGGCGAGGAATCTCGTCGATCGCATCGCGACGGCCATCGACCCAGTCGTTGGGTGGGCGGGTTGCTGATGGGCGTCTTCCTCAGCGTCGCCGCTGCCGCCGGGTTGGTCTTCGTTCCCCTTCCGTATGCCGTGATGATTCCGGGTCCGGTGACGGACACCTTGGGCTCCCTCGAGGGGGAACGCATCGTCGATGTCTCCGGCACCGAGACGTATCCCACCGAGGGTTCCCTCTTCTTCACCACCGTGCGGGTGCGTGGCGGCCCTGATCAGCGCATCACGGTCTATGACGTCCTGGGCGCGTGGCTCGATCCCTCGTCGGAGGTTCGTCCGGTCGAGGACTTCTACCCCAAAGGCTCCACGAAGGAGCAGGTCCAGGACGAGGGTGCTGCGGAGATGGAGAACTCCCAGCAGGTGGCGGCCGCAGTCGCCGCGCGGGCGCTGGGACAGGACGTCACGGTTGTCGTCGAAGTGGCCGGCGTGCAGGAGGGCTCGGCCGCTGCGGGCCTGATCGAAAAGGGTGACGAGATCGTCTCTGTCGACGGGAAACCGGCGACCTCGCCGGCCGTCGTTCGTGCCGCGGTTCGCGCCCATGCGGTGGGCGATGCTGTGCCGATCGTCCTGCGGCGTGCGGGCGCCGAGGTCTCGGTGGCGCCCGTGGCCAAGGACAACGCGGGCACTCCGGTCATCGGGGTCCTCATGACGGGGAAGTACACCCTGCCCCTCGACGTCACGATCCATGCCGGTGCGGTGGGAGGTCCCTCCGCGGGCTTGATGTTCTCGCTCGCGATCTACGACCTGGCCACGCCGGGGGCGCTCACCGGCGGCGCGAAGGTGGCGGGCACGGGGACGATCGCGGACGACGGCACCGTGGGCCCGATTGGTGGGATTGCCCAGAAGATGGCCGGCGCCAAGGCTGGCGGAGCGACCTGGTTTCTGGCGCCAGCGGACAACTGCACCGAGGTCGTCGGACACATTCCAGACGGTCTCCAGGTGGTGAGGGTCGACACCTTCGCCACGGCCGAGAAGGCCGTGACCGCGATCGCGGCGGACGAGGCCCAGGACCTGCCTCGCTGCGCGCCCTGATCCGACCGCTTGATCGAGCGCTCAGGGAGTCAGTCCTCGAAGGTCGCCCGCAGGGCGTGCACGATCCCCGGCGCGAGATCGGGTCCGCTGGCCACACGATCATCGCGGTCGTGGTCTCGCTGCCGGAGCAGGCAGACACTGGCTCCGGCGCGCGTCACGGCCACGACCAGGCGGATGTCGCGGCGTCCCGGGTGCGAGGTGAGGACCTCGAGCGCGGCATCGGCGTCCTCGGGCAGGTCGCGCTCGGCGTCAGGAGGCACGACCATCCGCTCCACGGTCAAGGCGGTTCCGTGGACCTCTGGTGGCCACGCGAGGCGACCGAGGAGGGACTCGAGCGAAGACGTCGCCTCGAGCCCTTCCTGCTCCACGGCGCTCAACGCACCGGGCGCAAGGTCCTGCGCCTGGAGGCCTCCGTCCAGCCCGGGCTCAGCGGCCACCAATGCCGCTGTGGGGACGAGTGCGAAGAGCCGAGGGTTCTGATCCCAGCCTGCGGACGCCACATGGCGCTCGATCTCCAAGGCGGCGATCTCCAAGGGGTCCACGGTGGGCTGGATCTGGGGTTCGGCAGGATCGGGCACGGATCCATGGTGCCCCATGCGGGCGCACTCACGTTCGGAAGGTAGGTTGGACACTCCCGGTGCCGAGGCCGAGGCAGCCGGGGTTCGACGATCAGGAGCCGAGCGCTGTGAGCCGACCCGACTGGTTCGATGACATCCCCGAACCGGAGGATGAGGGCTCGCGTGCCGCAGGGGGGCAGCAGCCCCCCGCGGCCGGTGGGGTTCAGAGTTCCTCGCCGGAGGGGAAGGCGCCCAAACCGAGGCGATCGGTCCTGGGTCCGACCTTGGGAGTCATGGGTGTCCTGGCCTTCATCCTGTCGAGCAGCGCCGGCCTGATCACCGACCTCTGGTGGTATGACTCGGTCGGCTACCGATCGGTCTTCACGACCGAGCTTCTCGCCAAGGCCTTGCTCTTCGTCGCCGGCTTCCTCTTGATGGCTGCCCCGGTCGCTGCGAGCTTCGCGCTCGCGCATCGGACCAGGCCCTTCTTCATCCCGTCGACACCGGCACAGGAAACCTTGGAGCAGTATCGGCGGGCCCTCGAACCGCTGCGCAAGTTGGCTCTGATCATCGTGCCGGGCATTCTCGGCGTCCTGGCCGGCACCGCGGCGATGGGTTCGTGGCAGACCTTCCTCCTGTGGCGCAACGGGGGGGACTTCGGGATCCTCGAGCCGCAATTCCAGCTCGATGCCGGATTCTTCGTCTTCACGCTGCCGTGGCTGCGCTTCCTGGTGACCTTCGTGACCATCGTGCTGGTCATCACCCTCGCCGTCGCGGGCCTGACCCACTACGTCTACGGGGGGTTGCAACTCCCCGGCCGCGGGCCCTCGACACGAGCCGCAGTCATCCACGTCGGCATCCTCGGAGCCCTGTTGGCCTTCGTCCGCGCCGGCGCCTACTGGCTCGACCGCTACGCCCTGACGACGGCTGATTCGTCGCTCATCACCGGGATGACCTACACCGGGGCCAACGCGGTGCTGCCGACCCGGAGCATCCTGGCGGTCGCCGCCATCATGTGCGCGCTGCTCTTCCTCGCCTCACTCTGGACGCGCAGTTTCCGCCTCCCGATCATCGGCGTCGTCCTCCTCACGGTGACAGCGGTGCTCGTCGGCACGGTCTATCCCGCTCTCGTCCAGTCCCTCAAGGTCAAGCCGTCGGAGCGCAGCCTGGAGGCGACCTACATCGGGCGCAACATCGGGGCGACCCGCGCGGCATACGGATTGGATGCCATCGAGACCACGGCCTACGCCGCGAAGACGGAGGTCGAGCAGGGCCAACTCCGGGAGAACGCCGAGACGATCCCCGGCATCCGGCTCGTCGATCCCAACGTCGTCTCACGCACCTTCCAACAGTACGAAGGACTTCGCCAGTACTACGCCTTCCCGGACAACCTCGACGTCGATCGCTACCACATGGAGGAGTCGAAGTCCGACGCCGTGGTCGCGGTGCGCGAACTCAAACTGTCGGGAGTGCCTGCGGCACAGCGCAACTGGGTCAACGACCACACCGTCTACACCCACGGCTACGGCTTCGTCGGGGCCTACGGCAACCGTCGGACCTCCGAGGGTGACCCGATCTTCTTCGCCGGTGGGCTCGGCACCACGTCCGACGTCTTCGGTGAGTATGAGCCGCGTGTCTACTTCGGCGAGGAGTCCCCGAACTACTCGATCGTGGGCGCCCCCGAGGGTGCGGATCCGAAGGAGTTCGACTACCCCGATGACAAGGGCGCCGGCGGCCAGCAGAACACGACGTACGCCGGCAAGGGCGGTGTCTCGCTCGGGTCCTTCTTCCGCAAACTGATGTATGCCGTGAAGTACCGCGAGCCCAAACTCCTCCTCTCCGACCAGGTCACCGACGCCTCGCGACTGCTCGACCACCGGTCTCCCGTCGAGCGCGTCGAGCGCGTCGCGCCGTGGCTGACGCTGGACGGCAACGTCTATCCCGCGGTCGTGGACGGCCGGATCAAGTGGATCGTCGACGGCTACACCGTGACCAACCGCTTCCCGAACAGCCGTCTCACCGACCTGGCCGTCGCCACCTCGGACTCGGTCAGCGAGCAGTCGCGGGTGATCAACATCGCGAGTGGGCAGGTCAACTACGTCCGCAACGCCGTCAAGGCGACCGTCGACGCCTATGACGGCACGATCCGGCTCTATGGCTGGGACACCACCGACCCCCTGCTGACCGCGTGGGGCAAAGCCTTCCCGGGCAGCGTGAGCCCGCTGTCCCAGATCTCGGCCGACCTCATGTCCCACGTGCGCTATCCCTCTGATCTGTTCAAGATCCAGCGCCAGATGCTCTCGAAGTACCACGTGACCGACCCGGACTCCTTCTACACCGGGCAGGACTTCTGGCGGGTGCCGAAGGACCCGACCCACGCCACCCAGGACCAGCCGGCCTACTACCAGTCCCTCGCCATGCCGGGGCAGGAGTCGCCCACCTTCTCGCTCACGACGACCTTCATCCCCGAGGGCTCCGGGCGGGAGATTTTGCGCGGGTTCCTCGCCGTCGACGGCGATGCCGGGGCGACCGCAGGCAAGCCGTCGGGCGATTACGGGAAGATGCGGCTGCTCGAACTCCCGCGCGCCTCGGCGGTCGATGGTCCGGGACAGATCCAGAACCAGATCAAGGTCTCGGCGGAACGTTCGCAGAGCCCGAGTGAGCCCCTCAACCTCAGCCAGTTCATCACCCAGAACAGCCAGTCGGGCAAGGAACTGACCTACGGCAACCTGCTGACCCTGCCCGTCGGCGGTGGACTGCTCTACGTCCAGCCGCTCTATGTCCAGGCGAGCAAGGAGGGTGGTTCGTTCCCGCAGATCAAGGCAACGGTCGCGGTCTTCGGCAAGAAGGTTGCGTGGGGCGAGACTCTCGATCAGGCCCTCGACGGCCTGTTCGGCGGCAACTCGGGTGCCACGGCTGGCGACGAAGGCGCAGCCCCCGACCCCGGCACCACACCGGTGCCGGCCCCGGAACCCACCCCGGGCGTGACACCCCCGCCCACGACCCCACCCACGGGCACCGCGGCCCTCTCGGCGGCAATCGCCGAGGTCCAATCGGCGTATGCCGCGGGGCAGGACGCCTTGAAGGCGGGAGACTTCGCCGCCTATGGCGCGGCGCAGAAGCGATTGGAGGACGCCATCGCCAAGGTGAGCGCTGCGGCGGCCGCCCTGCCGACTCCGACCCAGTGAGCCGTATCGATTTTGATCCGGCGAACTCTTCACGTAACCTCGTGGGACCGAGCAGCCGCAAGGTTGTTCACTCGACGCGGGGTGGAGCAGCTCGGTAGCTCGCCGGGCTCATAACCCGGAGGTCGCAGGTTCAAATCCTGTCCCCGCTACCAATGTGATGTCTCAAGACATCGGAAACCCCCGGACCCTCAGGGTCCGGGGGTTTTTGTCGTGCAGGGCTTGGTCTCGGCAGCAGGCCGGCGTCATGCAGAAGGAGGGAGGCGTTCCGCGAACTGCATGACGGTGGGGGATGAGGAGTCCGAGCGGATGGCGTCATGGGGGCCCGCATAGGGTGGCGGCATGCCGTTGGACTACGAACTCCACGAGGATCGCCTGCCCAACGGGCTGAGAGTCGTCGTGGCGCCTGATCATGGCGTGCCTGCCGTGGCCGTGAACCTCTGGGTGGGAGTTGGCTCTCGCCACGAAATACTCGGACGGACCGGCTTGGCCCATCTCTTCGAGCACCTGATGTTCCAAGGCTCGAGGTCAGTGCGTTCGGGGGAGCACTTCGAGGCTCTGATGGCGGTGGGTGGTCGGCTCAATGCGACCACGTGGTTCGATCGCACCAACTACTTCGAGACGGTGCCCACGGGCGCCATGGATCTGGCTCTCTGGCTCGAGGCGGATCGCCACGGGCACCTCCTCGACGCGGTCACCCAGGAGAACCTCGACAACCAGAGGGACGTGGTCAAGGAGGAGAAGCGACAGCGCTACGACAACGTCCCTTATGGAGAGGTGCTCCCCGATCTCTACGCCAC
Organism: Phycicoccus sp.; assembly: GCA_035418665.1. Lineage (GTDB taxonomy): Bacteria > Actinomycetota > Actinomycetes > Actinomycetales > Dermatophilaceae > Phycicoccus_A. Next base: position 8,435 of record DAOLRO010000002.1, on the reverse strand, counting down.
CCTCTTCCCGGTGACGCATCCCTACCACCACCCCACGATCGGCTCCATGGAAGACCTCGATGCCGCGACGCTCGAGGACGTCCACGACTTCTTTCGTCAGTGGTATCGGCCGGACAACACCGTCCTCACCCTGTGTGGTGATGTGACTCCCCAAGCGGGAATGGCAGCAGCGCATCGCTATTTCGGGGAACTCCTCTCGCCGGAGCCGACCGTGCACCGTCCGCCCATCGCACTCGGTCCGCTGTCCGAACCCGTGCGATTCGTGCGCGTGGCCGACGTGCCGCACGACCGGCTGACGTTCGCCTTCCGGCTGCCCGCAGACCCCGATCCGGTTGTGCTGCGTGCGGGCCTGGCTCTCGATGTCCTTGGGGGACTTTCCTCCTCGCGGCTCGTGCGCCAACTCGTCCGTGGCAGTCAGGAGGCGCTCGCGGTGAATGCCACGGCATGGGGATTGGTCGACGGTGCGTCGATCGCCTTCCTGTCCGTCGATGTCGCCTCCGACGCGGAGACTGCCGCGGTGGAGCACCACGTGCTCACCGAACTCGATCGACTGGGTCGGGAGGGCCCCGTCGATGATGAGGTCGAGGCGACCCTCGCCCAGAACGAGCGCGGCTGGCTGTCCTCACTGGCCGCTCTCGACGAACGGGCCGATGTGATCAGTCACAGCACATTGCTCCAGGACGACGTCAGTTTCGTCAACACCCATGTCGACGAGTTGCTGGCGGTCACCGGTGAACAGATGCGGGAGGCGGCTGCGTCCTTCCTGCGCCCCGAGCAGTGCGCGTTGGTCAGCCACGTCCGCGGCCAGACGGAGAAGGAGGGGCTCGATGACCGTGCGTCCTGAGGTGGCCCAGCGTCCAGAAGTGTCGCCTCCCGTTCCGTGGCGGCAACCCGTCCCCGTCGTGACCCGCCTCGCGAGCGGATTGACCCTCGCCACGCATGACCTGCCGGGACAGCAGGTCGCCTCGGTTCGAATGGTCATACCGGCAACGTTGGCGGATGAGGGCGCAGGGCGCGAGGGTTCCACGGAACTCATGACCCGCCTCCTCGACGAGGGCTGCAGGGGACACTCGCCGGAGGAGTTCGCGCTCGCGCTCGAGCGGCAGGGCATCGTCCTGGGCGCCGGCGCAGTCGAGGGCGGGGTCAGTGTCGACCTCGATGTCCCGGTCCGGCGCCTTCCGGATGCCCTCGAGCTCATGGCCCTCGCCGTGGCCGAGCCCACCTTCCCGCCTGATCAGGTCAGCCGAATCCTGCGCAACCGATTGGCCGAGATCGAACACGAGAACTCGTCCGCCCCGCATCGCGGCGCACGGGAACTACTCCGCACCCTCTGGGCCCCTGGCACGAGGGCAGCGGTCCCCACCGCGGGAACGAGTGAGTCGGTGGCTGCCCTCACGCGTGAGGACCTGGTGGCACGTCACCGATCCCTCGGGCCTGCGGACGCCACGGTCGTGGTCTCCGGCCACCTCGCAGACCTCGACGTTCGCCGCTTGGTCGAGGACAGCCTCGGGACGTGGCTCCCGGGGGCGGGGGAGGGAGTGGAGCCCGCAGCACCTCAAGCCGCGGGCGGTGGCCCTCGGATCGTCCTGGTCGATCGACCTGGCTCGGTCCAGAGTGAGTTGCTCGTGGCGGCACCCGGACCCGACCGCACCGATGAGCACTGGGCCGCCTTCCCCGTGACCGCCTACCTGCTCGGCGGGTCGCCCAACGCGCGCATCGATGCCCTCCTTCGCGAGGACAAGGGCTGGACCTATGGCATGCGCGCGTCCGCGCGTCCGCGCGTGCGCGGTGGATCATTCGTCGTGTCGGGCTCGGTCCGAGCCGACGTGACCGCTCCGGCTCTCTCGGCCCTCCTGGACATCCTCGAGGAAGCTCATTCGGGATTCAGCACCGCGGAGTTGGTCTCGGGCGTCGACTTCATCACGCGCGCCACGCCGGCGCGGTGGGCCACCGCCGATGTCGTGGCTGATGAGACGGCTGCTCTGGCCATGGAGGGGCTGCCGTGGGACTTCCCACAGCGCACCATGGAGTCGATGTTGCTCCTCACCGTCGAAGACCTCATGAGGGCCTGGTCGAGAATTGCCCCGGAGGGGTGGACCGTGGTCGTCGTCGGTGATGCGGACACGATCCGGGCTCCCTTGGAGGGCCTCGGGCTCGCACCCGTCACCGTGGTCCCTGCCTGATTCCTTTGTTTTGCATGTCATCACACGGCATGTGTGCTTGGATGCGCGCATGTCCGAGCGTCGTGGCCGCCGACGAGCGGTGACGCCCGGGGACATCCTCGAGGTTGCGAAGCGCCATGCGGTGGCCCACGGTTGGCGCGCCAGTCGCGTGCAGGCGATCGCCGCTGAGGTGGGCGTGAGTCGCCCGACCCTCTACAGCGCCTTTCCCAGCAAACAGGATCTCGGCATCGCGATCATCCGTGACGTGAACACCACGCTCCTCGACGCCTTGGCACTCTCCATCCGGGACGCCCGGACCACCGAGGAAGGACTTCGCCGCGGGATTCTCTTCGCCCTCACCGAGGCCGATCGCAATCCGCTCGTCGCCATGATTCTTCGTGAGGACGGCGGGGAAGGCACTCTCACGGCGGCGGCATCGGTCGGCCAGGACACGATCATCCCGATGGCCGTGCGCGTGGCTGCGGACCTCCTGGCCGCTGGGCACCCAGAGGCAACCCCGGAGCGCTTGGGCCTGGCGGCCGACACGGCGGTCCGGATGACCTTCAGCCATGTCCTCGTACCGGGTGATTCGTCACACGAAGACCTTGCCGATCGGCTGGCGGCTCTCTGCATCGGCATTCTCGAGACCCCCGAGGAGGGGCTCCGCGCGGCGCGGTGAGCCCGCCCGGGGAGTCAGCCCACGGCATACCCATGGGTATGCCGTCCGCTCACCACGCGCGGTCAGAACCCGATGCGGGCGAGGACTTCGTCGTGGAGCCGGCCGTTGGTCGCGAGAGCGTTGCCTCCGAAGGGGCCCTCGGCCCCTGACAAGGACGTGAAGCGACCGCCCGCCTCGGTCACGATCGGTGCGAGCGCTGCCATGTCATAGAGGTTGAGTTCAGGCTCAGACGCGATGTCGACGCTGCCCTCGGCGAGCAGCATGTAGGACCAGAAATCGCCGAATCCCCGCTCGCGCCAACAGTCCCGGGCGAGATCAAGGACGGCCTCGGTTCGGCCGACGTCATCCCAACTGGTCACGCTCGCCAGTGAGATGGAGGCGTCGGCGAGCCGGGAGACCCCCGAGACGTGCAGGCGTGAGGCGGAGGTCAGGCTGCGCCCGGCCCAGGCCCCAGATCCTGACGCGGCCCACCACCGTCGGCCGAGGGCCGGGGCGGCGACCAGACCGACCACTGGGTCATCGCCATCGACCAAGGCGATGAGGGTGGCCCAGACCGGCACGCCCCGGACATAGTTGTGCGTGCCGTCGATGGGATCGATGATCCAGCGCCGACGTGCGTGACCAGTGGACTCGAACTCCTCGCCGATGACGGCGTCGCGCGGCCGAGTGCGTCCCAACTGGCCGCGAATGACCTCCTCGGCGCTGCGGTCGGCATCGCTGACGAGCGTCAGGTCGGGCTTGGCCTCGACCACGAGGTCCTGGGCGCGGAAGCGGGGGAGGGTCACGCGTTCGGCGGCGTCCGCGAGGACATGGGCCAAGCGCAGATCGTCGTCATAACTGGTCACGGGGCTCACCGTAGCGCTCGCCCGACGCAGGCCGGTCGCATCGCGCCTGTTCGACAGGCGGGACGGGACTTGCGCCGCATCACAATCGGGTCTCGTCTGCCTGCCGATCCTCCCGATCCGGCCGGATTTGTTCTTTGATGGACAGCGCGACGTTGTTGACGTCAGCGAAAGAGGGGCCTGACCCGGGCGACCTCTTCCACACTGGCCATCCGATCGCGATGGCAGACCAACACAGGAGGACATCCATGCGAGGAACCACTCGCACGGTGGCCGTGGCGGCAATTTCAGCCGCGGCCCTGATCGCAGCCGGTTGTGGCGGCGGTAGCAGCAGCGACGGCGGGGCCAGCGGCAGCGCCGACGGTGGCGCCAAGACGGGTGGCGAGATCACCATCCGCGGCTGCAACCCCGAGAACCCGCTCATCCCGAGCAACACCACTGAGACCTGTGGCGGCAACATCATCGACGCCTTTGCGGCCAAGCTCGTGCACTACAACGCCGAGGACGCCAAGCCGGAGATGGACATCGCGGAGTCCATCGAGACCACGGACAACCAGACCTTCACCGTGAAGCTCAAGAAGGGCTACAAGTTCCAGGACGGCACCGAGGTCAAGGCGAAGAACTTCATCGACGCCTGGAACTACGCCGCCTATGGCCCCAACGCCCAGAGCTCGGGCTACTTCATGGAGCCCATCGAGGGCTTCGGTGACACCCAGTGCACCGGCGAGGGCGACGACCCCTGCGCCGACGCCGGCAAGCCCAAGGCCGACAAGATGACGGGTCTGGCGTCCACGGACGACTACACCTTCACCATCAAGACCACCGAGAAGGTCTCCAACCTCCCGGTGCGCCTCGGCTACTCCGCCTTCTCCCCGCTCCCCGACTCCTTCTTCAAGGACCCGGCGGCCTTCGGTGAGAAGCCGATCGGCGCCGGTCCCTACCAGGTCGAGTCCTGGACCAAGAACCAGTCCGTCGTGCTCACCAAGTTCGCGGACTACTCCGGCAAGTTCGGCGGCAACCTGGACAAGATCACCTTCAAGATCTACCAGGACTCCGACGCGGCCTACAACGACGTCATCGCCAACCAGCTCGACATCACGGACGAGATCCCCACCTCGGCCATGATCGATGACAAGTACAAGGCCGACCTGCCCGAGCGCAACGCGCAGAAGGCCACCGGTGTCATCCAGACGGTCACCTTCGCCCCGGTTGCGGTCGACCCGGCCTACGCCAAGCCCGAGGTCCGCAAGGCCATCTCGATGGCCATCAACCGTGACGAGATCATCAAGAAGATCTTCAACGGCACGCGTGAGCCCGCGACCGGCTGGGTCTCTCCGGTCGTCGACGGCTACAAGGCCGACACCTGCGGTGACTCCTGCAAGTTCGACGCAGCCAAGGCCAAGGCTGCTCTCGAGGCCGCGGGTGGCTTCCAGGGCACCATGACCCTGTCCTACAACGCGGACGCCTCGCACAAGGACTGGACCGAGGCCACCTGCAACTCGATCAAGAACGCTCTCGGTGTGGAGTGCGCGGCGGCCGGTGTCGTCGACTTCAAGACCTTCCGCAGCGAGATCAAGAAGCGCGAGATGAAGGGCATGTTCCGGACCGGCTGGCAGATGGACTACCCGTCGATCGAGAACTTCTTGGCCCCGATCTTCAAGACCGGCGCCTCCTCCAACGACGGTGACTACAGCAGCGCGACCTTCGACAAGCTCCTCGTCGACGCCGCTGCCTCCACCGACGCCGCCGAGGCGAACAAGAAGTACCAGGAGGCCGAGGCCGAGTTGGCCAAGGACTTCCCGTCCATCCCGATGTGGTACGGCAAGACCACGATGGGTTGGTCCGACAAGGTCACCAACGTCAAGATCACCGCGTTCGGCACGATCGACCTCCCGTCGGTCTCGCTCAAGTGATCCTGATCCGGGAGTGATTTCCGGATTGACCACATCAGCCCCACAAGGCTGAGACACAGGCAGTCGGCCTGCCAGCGCTCAGGCGCTGGCAGGCCGATCGCTGTCCCGGCCCCGTATGCCGTGCGTTTGCCATGGCGTTCCGGCGCGACTCGCCGCGGACTTCGGGTACGTTGACCCTGCAATGCGGCCCGCTGTTCGCTAGGTTCGCACTGTTGTCTTGCACCAGTTCGTGAATGACCCGCCAGCGATGACGCTCCCGACACCTTGGGGCGCTGCGCCCGGCGTCCAGCCGCTCGCCCGTGGACCACGGGAGGGCCGATCGGAAGGGAGGTGACCGGTGGGCACCTACGTCATCCGACGCATCCTCCAGATGATCCCCGTGCTCCTCGGCGCGACATTCCTCATCTTTGCCATGGTCTTCGCCCTGCCCGGTGACCCCACCGCCGGCAAGTGTGGAGAGCGACCCTGTCCCGCGGCATACGTGGCGAAATATCGCATCGAGCACAACCTCGACGACCCCCTCCCACTCCAGTACGTCAAGTACGTCGGACTGTGGCCGACCAAGAACCTTGAGTCCAAGGACCCGAACGCGACCCACTTCAACGGGCTCTTCCAGGGCAACCTCGGGACCAACTACAACGGCTACAAGGTGTCCGAGGACCTCAAGCAGCGCTATCCGGTCACGGCCAAACTCGCGCTCGTCGCGATCATCGCCGAGACACTCATCGGCATCACGGCCGGTGTCCTCACCGGCGTCCGAAAAGGTGGCTTCCTCGACAATCTCGTCCTGGTCAGCACGCTGGTCGTGATCTCGATCCCGATCTTCGTCCTCGGCGCTCTGGGCCAGTACTTCCTCGGGGTCAAGGCCGGGATCTTCCCGGTGACGGTGTCCTCGAAGGCGACCTTCTATGAGCTACTGCTGCCCGGGTTGACCCTCGGCGCCCTCTCCGTCGCCTACATCTCCCGCCTGACCAGGACCAATCTGGTCGAGAACATCCGCGCCGACTATGTCCGCACCGCCATCGCCAAGGGCCTGACCAAGCAGCGCGCGATCGGCCTGCACGCCCTGCGCAACTCGCTGATCCCGGTCGTCACCTTCATCGGTTTCGACTTCGGCGGCCTGCTCGGCGGGGCGATCGTCACCGAGCGCATCTTCAACATCCAGGGCGTCGGTAGTTACATCTATCGCGGCATTCTCAATCGCGACGGTGTCGCGGTCGTCGGAGCCGTGACCGTGCTCGTCTTCGTCTACTTGGTCGTCAACCTCATCGTCGACCTCCTCTACGGATACCTCGACCCCAGGATCAGCCATGACTGAGCCCGCTGTTGCCGCTGCCTCCGATCCCCAGACCCTCAACGCGCTCGACGCGCAGGGGGACGTGGGCGAGGCCCGTTCGCTCTGGTCGGATGCCTGGCGCACCATGCGCCGCAATCCGCTGTTCTGGATCTCCTCGATCATGATCGGCGTCTTCGTCCTCATGGCGATCTGGCCGAGCCTGTTCACCAACATCGACCCCGCACACGCGATCCTCGAGAAGTCTCGTGACAAGCCGAGCTCGGAGGCGTGGTTCGGTCGCAACATCCAGGGCTACGACATCTACGCGCGGTGCATCTACGGAGCTCGCGCCTCGATCCTCGTCGGCGTCTTCACCTCCATCGTGGTCGTCTTCATCGGTGGCGCCATGGGTGTCTTCTCCGGGTATGCCGGAGGTTGGGTGGATGCCCTGATGTCCCGGATCGGTGACGTCTTCTTCGCGATCCCGCTCCTCTTGGGCGCGATCATCGTCCTGGTCTCGCTGCCGCGCTCCGACAACTACTGGTTCATCATCTTCAAGGTGGTGCTGGCCCTGTCGGTGCTCGGTTGGCCGAGCATCGCGCGACTCATGCGGAGTTCGGTGATCCAGGTCAAGCCCAATGACTACGTCCAGGCAGCGCGCGCTCTGGGTGCCAGCCCGTGGCGGGTGATCCGTTCACACATCCTGCCCAACGCACTCGCACCGGTCATCGTGGTGGCGACCATCAACCTCGGTGGCTACATCGCCGCAGAGGCGACCCTGTCCTTCCTCGGGATCGGTCTGCAGTACCCCGCGATCTCGTGGGGCATCGACATCGACCGAGCGATCGTGGGTCTGCGGACGACGCCGCACATGCTGCTCTTCCCCTCCCTCTTCCTGTCGCTGGCCGTGCTCGCCTTCATCATGTTGGGTGACGTCGTGCGCGACGCCCTCGACCCGAAGAACCGGTGAGGTGACCAACATGAGCAATGTGACCGAAGTCAGCCGCTCGTCGGCGAAGGCAGCAGCCAAGGGGCGCGCCGGCGAACGGACCTACACCCCGGTCGACGGCCTCCTGCTGGACGTCGAGGACCTGCACGTCGAGTTCCACACGGCGGATGGCATCGCAAGGGCGATCAACGGCGTCTCCTTCCAACTCCGCCAAGGGGAGACTCTCGCCATCCTCGGTGAGTCGGGATCGGGCAAGTCGGTGACGGCTCAGGCGATCATGGGCATCCTCGACATGCCGCCTGCGGTGATCCCCGAGGGGAAGATCCGCTATTGCGGTGAGGACCTCCTGACGATGCCAACCGAGCAGCGTCGCAAGACTCGTGGCCCCGAGGTCTCGATGATCTTCCAGGACGCCCTGTCCTCGCTCAACCCGGTCTTCCCGGTCGGCTGGCAGATCGCTGAGATGTTCCGCGAGCACCGTGGGATGAACAAGTCCGACGCCATGGCCCAAGCCGTGCGTCTCATGGAACGCGTCAACATCCCCGGTGCCAAGGACCGGGTCAAGGCCTACCCGCACCAGTTCTCCGGTGGCATGCGCCAGCGCATCATGATCG
>DAOLRO010000001.1:0-70444 GCA_035418665.1 Phycicoccus sp. | reverse complement strand
GTGACGCCCGCGTGCCCGAGCGCAAGAAGGCCGGTCTCAAGAAGGCCCGCAAGGCCCCGCAGTACAGCAAGCGCTGATTCCTCCGCTGGCGCGGATGTCTCAGCGTTGCTGTCGCGTCCGTTCCGGTCCTTCGGACCGCGCCAAGCGCTGACGTTCGACCTCAGCGTCACTTGGCCGCCCGGCATACCCCTTGGTATGCCGGATGGTCGCCAAAGGCGGCATCCCTCCTCGAGGGGTGCCGCCTTTGGCGTTCGCCCCAGACCGCTGCGCGGTATCGTCAGTCGGCGGCACGCGCGTGACCGGCGATCGACCTCGCCCCAACGACAGGTGGAACATCCATGAGCCGACTCTTCGGCACCGACGGTGTGCGTGGCCTGGCCAACGTCGACATCACGGCCGAGCTCGCCCTCAACCTCGCGACCGCTGCTGCCCATGTGCTCGGCCGTGAGGCTCGGGCGGCCGGCCGCAAGCCCAAGGCCGTGGTCGGACGCGACCCGCGTGCCTCGGGTGAGTTCCTGTCGGCCGCGGTGATCGCTGGCTTGGCCTCGGCGGGTGTGGATGTCCACAACGTGGGGGTGCTGCCCACACCGGCGGTCGCCTTCCTCACGTCGGACATGGACGCCCACTTCGGCGTCATGTTGTCGGCCTCGCACAACGCGATGCCGGACAACGGGATCAAGTTCTTCGCCGCTGGTGGGCACAAACTGCCCGACGCGGTCGAGGACGAGATCGCGGCGCAGATCGGCGTGGAGTGGAAGCGCCCCGTGGGTGCCGAGGTCGGGCGGGTGCACGAGAACCGCGCCGGACAGGCTCGCTATGTCGCGCACCTCCTCGCGGCCGTGCCGAATCGCCTCGACGGCCTCACTGTCGTGTTGGACTGCGCGCACGGTGCGGCGAGCGAGGTCTCGCCCGAGGTCTTCCGGCTCGCTGGCGCTGATGTCTTCGAGATCGGGGCATCGCCGGACGGACTCAACATCAACGACGGCTATGGCTCGACCCACCTCGACCGGCTGCAGGCCGCGGTGCGCGACAAGGGTGCGCACCTGGGCATCGCCCACGACGGTGACGCCGATCGCTGCCTCGCGGTCGACGCGGACGGCAACGTCATCGACGGAGACCAGATCATGGGCATCCTGGCGGTGGCCCTGAAGTCCCGCGGGCGCCTCGCGCAGGACACGCTCGTCGCGACCGTCATGAGCAACCTCGGGCTGCTCAAGGCCATGGAGCGTGAGGGCATCACCGTGCGCCAGACCGGGGTGGGCGACCGTTACGTGCTCGAGGACATGCGCGCAGGTGAGTATTCACTGGGCGGGGAGCAGTCCGGGCACGTCATCATGCTCGACCATGGCACCACCGGCGACGGTGTGCTCACCGGGCTCATGCTCGGTGCCCGCATCGCCGAGACCAAATCGTCCCTGGCCGAGCTCGGCACCGTCATGACCCGGATGCCTCAGGTGCTCATCAACGTCAAGGGCGTCGACAAGAGCCGCGTCGAGACCGACGAGCCGCTCCAAGAGGCGGTGGCCGAGGCCACCGAGGAGTTGGCGGGCAATGGGCGCGTGCTCCTGCGCAAGTCAGGGACGGAGCCGCTCGTGCGCGTCATGGTCGAGGCTGCGACCGAGGAGAGCGCCCAGGCCGTGGCTCAGCGCCTCGTGACGGTCGTCAAGGAGCGCCTCTCCCTCCCCTGATCCGAGAGTTTGCGCAGGTCCGTCACGTTGAGGGGCGTCCGTGAGGTTGAGGGGCGTCCGTGCAAGCCCGCCCCTCAACTTGAACCCCGCCCCTGAACGCGACGGACCTGCGCCAACCGGGCAAGCGACGCCCTCAACGCGACGGACCTGCGCCCCTTGAAGAGTCAGCTGACCCCTGGTCTCGCCCGTCAGCCGTGGAGGCCGCCTCCGTGGCGGGTGTTGGTCGACAGCGGAACCTCGGGCAGGCTGCCTGAACCATCCGTGGGCTCGTCGCCGGCGTGGCGTTCGGCGTAGGCCGCGTCCTCGCCGCCGATCTGACCGACCTTCGTGGGATTGAGCACGCGGTCGAGGAAGGTCCGGGTCCGCTGGTGCTGAGGGTTGCCGATGACGTCGTCCGGGTTGCCCTCCTCGACGATGTAGCCGCCGTCCATGAAGATCACCCGGTCCGCGACGTCGCGGGCGAAGGCCATCTCGTGGGTGACGACGAACATCGTCATGCCCTCCGAGGCGAGCTTGCGCATGACCGAGAGAACGTCGCCGACGAGCTCGGGGTCGAGCGCTGACGTCGGCTCGTCGAAGAGCATCAGCTTGGGCTCCATCGACAGGGCACGAGCGATCGCCACACGCTGCTGCTGACCACCGGAGAGCTGCCCGGGGAAGGCCGCCTCCTTGTCGAGCAGTCCGACGCGCTCGAGGTTGGTCCGCGCTCTCTTCTCGGCATCGGCCTTGTCGCGCTTGCGGACCATGAGCTGGCCGACCGTGCAGTTCTCCAGCACGGACAGGTGCGGGAAGAGGTTGAACTGCTGGAAGACCATGCCCATGTCGGCGCGGACCTTGTCGATGTCGCAGTCGAGGTCGGTCACCTCGACGCCGTCGACGACGACCTTGCCCGACGTGGGCTGCTCGAGCAGGTTGAGGCAGCGCAGGAAGGTCGACTTGCCCGACCCGGACGGGCCGATGACGCAGACGACCTCACCGCGGTGGATGTTGGTCGTGATGCCCTTGAGCACCTCGTTCTTGCCGAAGGCCTTGGTCAGGTCATCGACCTGGATGACGACCTCGCGCGATGCATGCGAACCGGACGCAGCCATGTCAGCGCTCCTTCTTCTGACGGGCTTCCATGCGCCGGACGACCATGGAGAGCGGGAGGGTGATGAGCAGGTAGCAGAAGCCGGCGATCACCAGCGGCGTGAGGTTGGCGTTGGTGTTGGCGATGTCTCGACCGTACTTCGTCAACTCGAAGGCGTCGCGCGAGAGGCCGAGGATGTAGACGAGCGAGGAGTCCTTGACGAGGAGGATCAACTCGTTGGTCAACGGGGGAGTGATGATCCGGAAGGCCTGCGGAAGGACGATCTTCCGCGTGGCCACGCCGGACGGCATACCCAATGATCGGGCGGCCTCCACCTGTCCCTTGGGGACGGCCTGGATGCCGGCGCGAATGGTTTCGGCCATGTATGCCGCACCTACGAGTCCCAGCGCGATCCAGACCGTGCCGTAGGGGTCGAAGGGGATGACCAGACCCGGGAAGGCCAGCGGGAGCAGGCCGAAGGCGATGAAGACGACGATGGCCGGCAGCCCGCGGAAGAACTCGATGTAGGTCGAGGCCAGCCAGCGATAGGGGGCCACGGACGAGAGCCGCATGAGGGCCAGGATCGTGCCCCAGATCAGGCCGAGGACGAAGGCGCCGAGGGTGTAGACGATGGTGTTCTTGAAGGCCGTCGGGAGGCCTTGGGCGAAGGTCTCCTTGATCATGTCCCCGCGGAAGAAGACCGACTGGATCTGGCCCCAGTCGGCCACGCTGATGGCCACGACCGTGACGATCGCCAGGACGAGGTATTGCGCCCACCGCATCCGCTGGGCGCGCTTGCGCGGCGACAGCCTCTTCTTGGTGGGTGGGTCAGCCGTCACTGTGCTCATCAGGACTCCTGGTCGTCGCCGGTCTGGGCCGGGTCATTCGGGTGGTGCCGTGGGATGGTGCGGGTGGTGCAGGCCGTGCAGGTGCTGCTGTGAAGCGATGCCGTGATCACTGCTCGTGACACGCGCCGAGGCGGCGGCACGGACTGAACCGTACCGCCGCCTCGCGAGTGGTGAAAGGGTGACGCGTCACTTGGGGGCGTCGACGCCGAACCACTTCTTGAAGATGGTGTTGTACTCGCCGCTGGCCTTGGCTTCCTTGAGGACCTCGTTGGTCACCTTGGCGAGCGCGGTGCCGTTGGCGTTGTCCTTCTGGAACATCAGGCCGTACTGCTCACCCGTGTTGAACTCCTTGGTGACCTCGGTGCCCGGGTTGTCCTTGGCGTAGTCGAAGACGACACCGTTGTCGTTGACGGCGGCGTCGACGCGGCCCGACAGCACGCCCGCGAGTTGGGTGGGCAGGTCGTCGAAGACAACGACCTCGTAGCCGTTGGCGTCCTTGTTCTTCTCGCCGTACTCAGCGCCGGTGGTGTCGGTCTGGACTCCGAGTTTCTTGCCCTTGAGGCCGGTGAGGTCGGTGATGCCCGAGCCCTTCTTGACCAGGAGCGCCTGGGTGGCGTCGAAGTACGGGTCGGAGAAGAGGATGGCGCCCTTGCGCTTGTCGTTGATCGTCGTGGCGGCGGCACCGGCGTCACACTTCTTGGCCGCGAAGACCGCGCCCGAGGTGATCTGGGCGAAGTCGATGTCGACGATCTCCTGCTTGGCGCCGAGCTTCTTGGCGACCAGGTCCATCAGGTCGACGTCGAAGCCGACCACGGCCCCGGAGTCGTCCTTGAACTGGAAGGGCTTGTACGACAGGTGGGTGCAGACCTGCAGCGTGCCGGCCTTGAGCAGCGTCACGCCGGAGTCACCGGAACCCGCGGCGGCCGAGGAGCTGCCGCCGTCAGAGGAGGAGGAACCGCACGCGGCGAGCGCGAGCGAGGACAGGACGGCTGCGGCCGTGAGGGCCACGCGCCGACGGGGAGCAAAAGACACCGGAGAACTCCTTGGTCGAATGATGGTGTGCGGCCCCACGCTGTCATCGTGCGCCGGAACTGTCCATCATCTCGACCGTTTTGTCGCCCGGAGCGGGCAAATCGTGATCTTCTGGTGACCCCCGGGGGTATGAGAAGGGCAGGCGAGGGCCGCGGGACTCGTGCCGGCCGGTCGGGCGGCAGTCACCCTCGGTTGGCGGTGTTGCTCTTGATCACCTCGGTGTAGGTGTGACCCGAGTCCTTGATCGTGCGGACCTGGCTGTCGTAATCGACGTGGACGATCCCGAAGCGCTTGTCGTAGCCGAAGGCCCACTCGAAGTTGTCCATGAGCGACCAGGCGAAATAGCCACGGATGTCCGCGCCGTCGTCGATGGCCTCCCGCACGGCCGCCAAGTGGGAAAGCAGGTATGCCGTGCGCTCCGGATCGTGGACGGCCGGACTCCCGGTGTCGTCCGTCACGACGTCACCGGGCCAGGCCGAGCCGTTCTCGGTGACGTAGATCGGGAGGCCGCTCTCCTCTGCTGACCGCTTGAGGATGTCGCGGTGTGCGCCGGGGTTGCACTCCCAACCCATGTCGGTGAGTTGCCCCTCCGGGGCGACGCCCTCCACGCCCTCACATCCCGGCATACCCAGGGGGTTGGCGCCGGGCACGCCCGCCTTGACCCGCGTCGGGAAGTAGTTGTTGATGCCGAGGTTGTCGAGGGGGGTGCTGATCGTCTCGAGGTCGCCATCGTGGATCCATGAGGCGTCGGTGAGGTGGTCGACATCCTCGAGCATGGTGTTGGGGTAGGCCGCGTGGAAGAGGGGGCCGAAGAAGATGCCGTTGAGGATGTTGTCGGCGCGACGCACGGCGTCGCGATCCGCGTCAGTGGGCGACTCCGGCCCGATGACCTGGGTGGGATTGAGGGTGATCGACACCTCGGCCCCGGGCGCGTTGGCCCGGATGATCGGCACGGCGGTCCCGTGCGCGAGCATGAGGTGGTGAGCCGCGATGAGGCCCTCCTCCTGGCTGAAGTGCCCCGGCGCGTGGTGACCCAAGGTGTAGCTGAGGATCGAGGAGCACCACGGCTCGTTGAGGGTGGTCCAATTGGTGACCCGGTCGCCGAGCGCCGAGGTCACTGCGTCGGTGTATTCACCGAACCAGCCCGCGATGTCCCGGCTCTGCCAGCCACCGAGGTCCTCGAGCACCTGGGGCAGATCCCAGTGGTAGAGCGTGACGACGGGACGGATCCCCGCGCCGAGCAACTGGTCGACGAGCCGGTCGTAGAAGTCGATCCCCGCCGGGTTGATGGCACCGGTGCCCGTGGGGATCACGCGGGGCCAGGCGACCGAGAAGCGATAGGCCTGCAGCCCGAGCTCCTGCATGAGGACGACGTCCTCCGGCATCCGGCGGTAGTGGTCGCAGGCCGGGTCGCCGGTGTCCTTGTTGGCAACCTTGCCCTCGATCTCGCAGAAGGTGTCCCAGATCGACCTCGATCGCCCGTCGGCCGTCGTCGAACCCTCGATCTGGAAGGACGCGGTCGCGGCCCCGAAGAGGAAGCCCTCAGGGAACTGGGGGAGTGCGGTGGCAGGGGGTTGGGTCGACATGGGCCTCACGCTATCGAGACCGGGTCACCCACCGCGAGGCCGCCGGAGCCCTCGGGGATGAGGTGCACGCAGAACCACGTCTTGCCCTCCCACTTGCGGTGCTTGGACAAGGTCCGGATGGGCTCGGCGCCGGTCGTCAGGGTGTCGGGGTCGAGCAGGGTCATCGAGCACCGATCGACGCCACGCGCCACCCGGAAGTCGATCTCGCCGATCCGCACACGTCTCCACGTGTCCTCGGTGAAGGGTGTGAGGTCGCCGTCGATGACGATGTTGGGGCGGAAGCGATCGATCGGCAGATCCATGTCCCCCAGGCGGTTGAGTTCGCGCAGCGACGCCAGGCTCGCGAGGGTCACTGGATAGCCGTCCGCGTATGCCGTGGAGTCGCCGTCGCGGGAGAAGTCCGGGTTGAGTCTTCTCACGGTCTCGTCGCTGCACCAGAGGACGGTCACGTCGTCGCGTCCGAGGACCTCACGGACGAGGGCCTGGGCGGGCTCGTCGAGGGGCAGGCCGGGGGCCGCGTCGCGCCCGTGCACGGTGACCGATCGCGCAGGGGAGTCGGAGGGAGAGGTGAGCGGACGGCATACCTCCACGGTCCTTCCTGAGCGGGAGGTGAGGCGAAGACCTTCGTCCGGCAAGGGTTCTGCGGAGATCGTGACGAGGGCGCGGTCGTTGCGTGCCGTCACGCACTCACCGGCGGCGTCGACCACCATCCAGCGACGGTCACCCGTCAGTCCGGCAGGGGTGACTTCAGAACGCTCGAGCGCGCGGATGGCGCCGGACTTGAGGGGGTGGATGCGCAGGGAGTCGACCCGCACGGAGTTGGGCATGCGCCACTGTCCCAGATCAGACGTCGGAGATCGTCGGGGTCTCGCCCAGGGGCCCGATCGCGCACTTGAGTCGGGCCTCACCTTCGGCCAGGGCATATTGCGCCCCCGCGATCGCCAGCCGACCCTCGGCGATCCGGGTCGCGATCAGGCTCGAGCGCTCGGCGAGCAGCGTGGCAGTCTGCCGGATGTGTTCGGTCTCGATCTCGTCGACGGTTGCCGTGGGATTGTCGCGGCGGGCGGTGAAGAGCGAGGGGGTGACCCGCTCGACGATGTCGCGGATGAAGCCGCCTGGCATGTCGCCAGTGGCGACGGCCTCTGCGGTCGCAGTGATCGCGCCGCAAGAGTCGTGCCCGAGCACAACGATGAGCGGGATGTGGAGTTTGGCGATCCCGTACTCGATCGAGCCCAGGACGCTGAGGTCGATGACGTGCCCGGCTGTGCGGATGACGAAGAGGTCACCGAGTCCTTGGTCGAAGATGATCTCGGCGCCCACGCGGCTGTCGGCACAGCCGAAAAAGATGGCGAAGGGGTTCTGTTTGCCGGCCAGTCGCTTGCGGACGTGCAGGCCCTCGTGCGGGTGGGCGCGGGCATCGGCCATGAAGCGGGCATTTCCGGCACGCAGCACCGCCCACGCATGCTCCGGAGTCGTGGGCCGCGTGCCCGGCTGGGTCCGGGTGCGTTGGGGGCGTTGCGGGCGCTGCATCGCTGACGTGGGGGAGGGTCAGTCGACAGGGCCCAGCAGGCCGGTGTCGACGTCATAGATGAAGCCCCCGACGAGGGCGCGGTCCGCGATGAGGGGATGTGCGCGAACGGCAGCCACATCGGCACGCAGGGCTTCCTTCTGGTCGCGGACGACGTGGAAGCCCTGCCAAGCGGCGTCGGTGCCCGAGGACGCGCTGATCCGGTCGCGCAACTCCTGTTCGGTGCTGCTGGCCATGGCGCATCGGGTGTGCGGGGCGATGACAATGCGGTCGACGTTGAGCAGATGGACGGCCAGGACCAGCGCCTCGAGAGCATTGCCGGTGACCCGCCCGCCCGGGTTGCGGAAGATCTTGGCGTCGCCGGGCCTGAGCCCCAGCATGCCCAGCGGGTCGATCCGGCTGTCCATGCAGGTGACCACGGCGACCCCGGCGTGAGCGATGCCGTCGAAACCGAGGATCTCGTTGGTGGCTGCGAACTCTCTGTTCGCGGCGAGCAAGTCGTCGAAGGTGCGTGGGGTCTTGATCTCGTCAGCCATGTGTCACACCAGTCCTGGTCTCTTGGGGATGGTCATCGCCACGGGCTTGGTGACCTCGGCGAAGAAGTCGTTGCCCTTGTCGTCGACGACGATGAAGGCCGGGAAGTCCTCGACCTCGATCTGCCAGATCGCTTCCATGCCGAGCTCGGGGTATTCGAGCACCTCGACGGACTTGATGCAGTCCTGGGCGAGACGCGCCGCCGGGCCGCCGATCGAGCCGAGGTAGAAGCCGCCGTGGGCCGCGCACGCGTCGGTGACCTGCTTGCTGCGGTTGCCCTTGGCGAGCATCACCATCGAGCCACCCGCGGCCTGGAACTGGTCCACATAGGAGTCCATCCGGCCCGCCGTCGTCGGGCCGAAGGAGCCGCTGGCCATGCCCTCGGGGGTCTTGGCGGGGCCGGCGTAGTAGACCGGGTGGTTCTTGAGGTAGTCGGGCATCTCCTCGCCGGCGTCGAGGCGCTCGCGAATCTTGGCGTGGGCGATGTCGCGGGCGACGACGACCGTGCCGGTCAGGGACAGGCGCGTCTTGACCGGGTGTTTGGTGAGCTCGGCGAGGATCTCCGACATCGGCTGGTTGAGGTCGATCTCGACCACATTGCCCCCGCCACCGGTCGAGTTGGCCCCGGTCGCTTCGGCGTCGAGGTGCTCGTCCGTGGTCTCGGGGAGGAAATGGGCGGGCTCGGTCTCGAGTTGCTCGATGAAGACGCCCTCGGGCGTGATCTTGCCGAGGACCTGCCGATCGGCACTGCAGGAGACAGCGACCGCGACGGGGAGTGAGGCGCCGTGGCGGGGGAGTCGGATGACGCGGACGTCGTGGCAGAAGTACTTGCCGCCGAACTGTGCACCGATGCCGAACTGCCGGGTCAGCTCGAGCACCTGCTCCTCGAGCGCCTTGTCGCGGAAGCCATGTCCGGTCGCAGGGTCACCGTGGTCGGGGATGGCGTCGAGGTACTTGGCGCTCGCGTATTTCGCTGTCTTGAGCGCGAATTCAGCGCTCGTGCCGCCGATGACGATGGCCAGGTGGTAGGGCGGGCAGGCCGCCGTGCCCAGGCTGCGGAGCTTCTCGTCGAGGAAGGTGAGCATCGCCTTCTCGTTGAGGATCGCCTTGGTTTCCTGGTAGAGGTAGGACTTGTTGGCGCTGCCACCTCCCTTGGCCATGAAGAGGAATTTGTATGCCGTCTCGTGGCCTTGCGCGGTGTCGCTGTACATCTCGATCTGGGCGGGCAGGTTGTTGCCGGTGTTCGTCTCCTCCCACATGGTGACCGGGGCCATCTGGGAGTAGCGCAGGTTGAGGCGGGTGTAGGCGTCATAGACCCCGCGCGAGAGGGCGGCCTCGTCGTCGCCGTCGGTGAGGACGTGCTGGCCGCGCTTGCCGATGACGATCGCGGTGCCGGTGTCCTGGCACATCGGGAGGATGCCGCCCGCGGCGATGTTGGCGTTCTTCAGGAGGTCGAGCGCGACGAACTTGTCGTTGTTGCTCGCCTCGGGGTCCTCAAGGATGTTCGCGAGTTGTTGGAGGTGGCCCGGGCGCAAGTAGTGCGCGATGTCGTGCATCGCCGTCTCGCTGAGCAGCCGGAGGGCTTCGGGGGCCACCTGGAGGAAAGTCCGTCCCCCCGGACCCTCGACCGTCTCCACTCCTTCGGTGGTCAGCAGCCGCCACGGTGTCTCGTCGGTGCCATTGCTGCCGGCACCCGGCAGCAGGTCCTCGTAGGCGAAGTCCGGCATCGTCAACCTTTCAGGCTCTTGAGTTGTTCAGGAGGTCAGAGTTCGTCGCGAGTGGGGGAGTAGGCGCCCTGATGGCGGACCGTCACGCCACTGGTGGCGAGGGCCCGGGTGATCGCGGGCTCGATCGCCGCCCGGTCGGCCGTGCGCAGGCGGAGGCGGGAGTCGGCCGAACCGAGCAGGCCGGCATCGAGCAGGGCCGAGATCAGTCCGGCCATGAAGGAGTCGCCCGCGCCAACGGTGTCCACGACGGCAGCCGGGTCGGTCACGGCAGCCGGCACCCGGCATACCTCGCCGGTGGCGGGGACCCGGTAGGCGACCCCGTCGCCGCCCAGAGTCACGACTGTGAGGGCAGCGCCCAAGTGCGACCAGTCGAGCAGCACGCCGTCGATCGCCCGACCGGGGTAGAGGTGGTCCAAGTCGTCCTCACTGGCCTTGACGACGTCGCTGAGGGCGATGAGTTCCTCGATCCGCGGCCGCACGTGCTCGGCAGCCCCCATGATGCTCGGGCGGATGTTGGGGTCGTAGGACACCGTGGCATCGTCGCGAGCCTCGCGGATGGTGCGCACGACCAATTCGCCGCCGGGCGGTTGGGTCGCGGCGATCGAGCCGGTGTGCAGGTGCCCGACACCGCTGCGGATCGGGACAGGAGCGAGGTTCCAGTGCAGGGCGAAGATGTAGGTCGCGGCGCCGGACTCGTCGAGTGTGGCGTCGGCGACCGAGGTCGGATGCGCCGTGCGGCTCGAGGGGAGGGTCTCGACCCCATGCCGCTTGAGATGGGCCAGAGCGGCGGTCCCGCGCTCGTCACGGCCGAGGGTCGAGGCGAAGTCGGTGGGATGGTCCAGGCGTGCCAGCCCGGTGGCGACATTGGCCGGGGATCCACCGACGTGTTCGCTCACCTGCCCGTCCGGAGTGCGCACGATGTCGATGAGTACCTCACCGATGACAAGGACACGCGGGCCCATCTCGCCGTTCACCACCTTCGGTCGACGCGGGTCGCGTGCCTCGCCGCGGCCCTCACCCACAACTTTAGTGCGCGCCCCATGGGCCCGATTCGGTGGCCGGTGGCTTCGTCGGCGACCATGGTGCGGTGACCACACCCGACCAGGCCCCGCGCAGTCGCTATTCGATGGGCTCGCTGCCCAACATGGTGCGCTCGATGCTGGTCATCGGTGGGCTGATGCTCGTCATCATCTTCATGGTGCCCCGGGTCAACTCCCTCTCGGGGCCACCCGTCGACGTGCAGCGCACAGCGCAGGACGTGGTCCGGGAGAGCGGCTGGCCCATTGTCACCGCCGTGGGGCTCCCCAAGGGTTGGACCGCGACGAGCGCGCGCTACGTTCGCACGGGTGAAGGTGCCATGACCTGGCTGGCCGGCTACCAAGCCCCCTCAGGGAACTACGCGTCGGTCGAGCAGACCATGGACGCCACTTCGAAGTGGGTCGAGACCGAGGTCAATCGCGCCACGAAGGTCGGCACGGTCGAGGTCGATGGCCGGACCTGGACGAAGTACGAGCGCGGCGCCAAGGTCCAGAACTCGCTCGTGCACGTGCCCGGCGCCAAGGGTGAGCTGACGACCTTGGTCACGGGGACAGGCACCTTCGAGGAGTTGGCGCAGCTCATCGAGCACCTCGAGGTCGTCACGCCTCGCTGACGCGGGCCAGCGGCCGGCTGTGGGGGCCACCGGCGCGGCAGGCCACGGTCACCGATCGGGTGACCGGGTCAGGCGGGTGGCGACTGAGTGGCGTTGAGCTTGGCCTCGGCCGCGTCGAGCCACGTCGCGCAGTGCGCTGCGAGGGCCTCGCCGCGCTCCCACAGGGTCATCGACTCCTCGAGGCCCACCTGACCGCTCTCGAGCCGACCCACGATCGAGGCCAACTCGTCGCGAGCGACCTCGTAAGGCATCGCTGCGACGTCTGAGTTGGCGCCGGCGCCCGATGCCACGTCGTTCTCCTTGGCTGCCACATCGCACACCTTATGTCGAGGCACCGTCAGGTCGAGTCGTCGGCAGCGGGAGCGCCCACGGTGCGCACCGCGAAGTCGCCTTCGGCCACGACGACCCGGAGCAGCTCGTCGGCCTCGAGCGCCTCGGGATCACGGACGATCGTGCCGTCGACCTGGGTGACCAAGGCATAGCCTCGATCGAGGGTGGCGAGCGGGGAGAGGGATCGCGCCGCGCGCCTGAGGTGGGTGATGCCCTGCTGCTCGGTGTGGATCCGACTCGCGAGGCGGCGATGAGCCCGCTGGCCCAGGCCCGCGATCACCTCTCTCTGGGTGCGGGCGTACGCGCCCGGGTCGGCCATGACCGGACGCGTCCGGATCTGATGCAGCCGGTCGCGCTCGCGGTGCAGCCGCGCCCCGAGCGCGCGATGAAGTCGGTCGCGGGAGGTGACCAGCCCGGCATACTCAGCGCTCGCATCCGGCACGACGAGTTTGGCGGCGTCCGTCGGGGTTGACGCACGCGCGTCGGCGACGAGGTCGAGGAGGGGGGTGTCGATGTCATGACCGATGGCAGAAACCACCGGGGTGCGTGCCTGTGAGACGGCACGGATCATCGCCTCATTGCTGAAGGGCAAGAGGTCCTCGGTGCTGCCGCCGCCGCGTGCGATCACGATGACGTCGACCTCGTCGTGGGCATCGAGGTCGCGGAGGGCGGCGTAGACCTCGGTGACCGCGGTCGGCCCCTGGACGGCGACGGCGCGCATCTCGAAGGTGGCGCTGGGCCAGCGGCGGCGGGCGTTCTCGACGACATCCTTCTCTGCGGCGCTGGCCCGCCCGGTGATCAGGCCGATCCGCCGTGGCAGGAAGGGGAGGGGGCGCTTGCGTCGGGCATCGAAGAGTCCCTCGGACGCCAGCAAGGTCTTGAGCGCCTCGAGGCGAGCGAGCAACTCGCCGATCCCGACCGGGCGGATCTGTCGGGCATCAAGTTGGAGACTGCCGCCGCGAGGCCAGAAGACCGGCTTGACCTGGGTGACCACCCTCGCTCCGGGCTGGAGCGGCGGCATGGCGTCGAGAGCCGTGGTGCGGATGGCGACGGAGAAGGACATGTCCACGTCGGTGTCGCGCAGGGTGAGGTAGGCCGTGCCGCTGCCGGGTCGCCTGGTGAGCTGGACGACCTGACCCTCGACCCAGCAGACCGACATCCTGTCGATGTATTCGCCGACCTTGACCGACAGCAGGCGCACCGGCCAGGGCTGCTCGGCCGAGGTGTCGGCGGCACGCTCGGGCAGCGTGGGTCGGGGGCCAGCGGGGTCGCTCACGGGCTCATGCTAGGAGCAGGCACCGACGCGGACCTCGAAGGTGGTCCAGGGACCGCCCCTCACGATCTGAGGCGGTCCCTGGGCGACGGTGGACGAACAGGTCAGGCGGGGGCGTCGCTGTGGTCGGCGGCGTCGCGGGCCGAGATCGAGCCGGAGATGTCGCGGTCGCGACGGTCGACACCGGTCACCAGGTGGAATGTCGCTCCAGCGATCGCCGCGCCGATGATCGGGGCGAGCCAGAAGAGCCAGAGCTGCCCTGGGGCGCCGTTGCCGTTGAAGAAGGCGACACCCATGGAGCGGGCCGGGTTGACCGAGGTGTTGCTGATCGGGATCGAGATCAGGTGGATCAGCGTGAGGCCCAGACCTATGGCGAGCGGGGCGAAGCCCGACGGAGCCGCGTCGTGGGTCGAGCCGAGGATGATGTAGAGGAAGAAGGCCGTGAGCAACACCTCGGCGCAGAACACCGCGACGAGCGAGTAGCCGCCGGGCGAGTGCTCGCCATAACCGTTGGCGGCCATGTTGCCGATCGGGTCGAATCCCGCGCGCCCGCGGGCGATGCCCCACAGCGCGGCACCGGCGGCGAGACCACCGATCACCTGGGTGATGACGTAGGCCGGCACGTCCTTCCACTCGAAGCGCTTGGCGACGGCGACACCGATGGTCACGGCCGGGTTGAAGTGACCACCGCTGATGTGGCCCACGGCATACGCCATGGTGACGACCGTCAGACCGAAGGCGAGCGCGACACCGACGAAGCCGATACCGAGGTGGACGCTCTGACCCGACGTGATGTTGGGGGCCATGAAGCCCGCGGCATACATGGCGGCGCCACAGCCACCGAAGACGAGCCAGAAGGTGCCGAGGAACTCGGCGCCGAGACGTTGGGCGAGGGAAGGTGTGTGCATGCGGACATTGTGACCGCGTTGGGCGGATTCGTGCGGATTGTGGTCCGCGAGTCCTCTCGGGTATGCCGTGTCGTCACCTTCCTGGAGCGGCCGGCGGACCGGGGGTGGTGCCCTCGCCAACGTACGATGGAGGCATGAATGCCAACGCCAGCCGCGCCGTTTCCAGTGCGACAGACGAGCCCGCCAAGCGGGTGCTCCTGGCGGCGCCGCGTGGCTATTGCGCCGGTGTCGACCGTGCCGTGGTGACGGTCGAGAAGGCGCTCGAGCTCTACGGCCCACCCGTCTATGTGCGCAAGGAGATCGTGCACAACAAGCACGTCGTCACCACGCTGGAGAAGCGCGGGGCGATCTTCGTCGACGAGACCCACGAGGTGCCAGAGGGGGCTACGGTCATCTTCTCGGCTCACGGTGTGGCACCGATCGTGCACGAAGAGGCGCGTGAGCTCTCGCTCAAGACGATCGACGCGACCTGCCCGTTGGTGACCAAGGTCCACCGTGAGGCGGTGCGCTTCGCCGACGCCGACTACGACATCCTTCTCATCGGACACGAGGGGCACGAGGAGGTCGTCGGGACCTCCGGCGAGGCACCCGAGCACATCCAGCTCGTCAACGGGCCCGAGGATGTCGACAACATTGTCGTGCGTGACCCGGCCAAAGTGGTCTGGCTGTCCCAGACAACCCTGTCCGTGGACGAGACCATGGACACGGTGCGCCGCCTGCGTGAGAAGTTTCCGAGCCTGCAGGACCCGCCGAGTGACGACATCTGTTACGCCACCCAGAACCGTCAACTGGCCGTCAAGCAGATGGCTCCGGAGTGCGATCTCATGATCGTGGTCGGCTCGCGCAACTCCTCGAACTCCGTCCGTCTGGTCGAGGTGGCCCTCGAGCACGGGTCCCGAGCCGGCCATCTCGTCGACTATGCCGCGGAGATCGACCCGGAGTGGTTGGACGGGGTGTCGACCGTCGGGGTGACCTCCGGTGCCTCGGTGCCGGAGATCCTCGTGCGGGAGGTCCTCGACTTCCTGGCCGGGCGGGGCTTCGATGAGGTCAAGCCCATCGTTGCGGCCGAGGAGTCGCTGATGTTTGCGCTGCCCAACGAGATCCGCAAGGACCTCAAGGCCGCGGGCAAGAGCGACAAGATGCGCCACGACGCAGCCTCCCTGCAGGACGCCGGCTCCCTCCACTGATTGTGCTTGGCCGATTCGATGTATTCAGCACCCAGAATCAGTGCGCCGGATACATCGAATCGGCGTCAGCCGAGGATCAGCCGAGGATGAGATAGGCCGCCAGGGCGAACATCATCAGGGCGATCAGGGTGTCGACGACCTGCCAGGTGCGTGGTCGCGCGAGGGGGCGGGACAGCGCTCGCGCACCGAAGCCGAGGGTCGCGAACCACACGATGCTCGCGATGCCCGCGCCGGCAGCGAACCACCAACGCCCTTGCACTCCATGGGTGTTCGCCAAGTTGCCCAGCATCAGGACGGTGTCGAGGTAGACGTGTGGGTTGAGCCAGGTGAGCGCCAGCGTCGTTGCGATGATCGAGCCGCGGGCGCGACCCCCGCCGGCTTGCAGTCCTGAAGGACTTCGGGCCGAACGCAGTGACTGAATCCCGAACCAGACGAGGTATGCCGCACCCGCCCAGGTGAACGCCTTCAGCAAGGCGGGGGCGGAGGCGATGATCCGACCCATCCCCGAGGTGCCGGCCACGATGAGGACCAAGTCGCTGAGCGCGCAGATGGCAACGACCAGGCCCACGTGGTCGCGAGCCAGCCCCTGGCGCAGGACAAAGGCGTTCTGGGCGCCGATGGCCACGATGAGTCCGAATCCGGTGAGAAGTCCGACGAGGAGCGCGCTGGTCACGTGAAGACCGTAGGCCTCGCCCAGTAGTTAAGGCCAGCGAAAGAAACTGATGGATAATTAGGATTGCTTCATGGACACCGAGCACTTGCGCACCTTGGCCGCTGTCCTCGACGAGGGCTCCTTCGAGGCGGCCGCCAAGTCCTTGACCATCACGCCCTCTGCGGTGAGTCAACGGATCAAGGCTCTTGAGGCCGAGGTCGGCCAGCTCGTGGTGCAGCGGACCCTGCCGACGAGGGCCACCGAGACCGGACAGATCCTCCTGCGGCAGGCACGTCAGCGGGCCCTGCTCGAGGAGGAGATGTGGGCCGAACTCGGCCATGAGGGTCGTGGCCATGGATCGGGAGAGGGAGGTCAAGGCGGTCGGGGCATGTCCCGCCCCCGCCAGACCCTTCCCATCGCGGTCAATGCCGACTCGCTCGACACCTGGTTCGAAGGCGTCATGGACCTGGCAGCAGAGTGGCCGGACAGCACGATCTCGGTGCGTGTCGATGACCAGGACCACACGCGCGACCTGCTCCGGTCCGGGCAGGTCATCGGCGCGATCACCGCTGAGCCCCATCCGGTGGCGGGTTGCCGATCGTTGACGCTCGGGGCGATGCGCTACCACCCAGTGCTCACGCCCGCCCTTCGCGATCGGCATCGTCGTGGTCGGCAGATGGATTGGGAGGCGCTGCCCCTCGTGCGGTTCAACGCCAAGGACGATCTCCAGACCCGCCATCTCGAGCGACTCGAGGTGCCGGTCGGACCCGCCCAGGAGGTGCCAGCCTCACGCGCCTACGTACGGGCGATCCGCGCCGGACTCGGGTGGGGCCTGGTGCCCGAGGCGCAACTGGGGGACATGCTCGTGAGCGGCGAACTCGTGCGGCTGGATCGAGGCCACGAGGACGTCGTCCTGCACTGGGAGTACTGGCGGCTCGAGTCGACCCGTCTGACCCGTCTCACCGACACCATCCGAAGCGTGGCCCAGTGCGCACTGCGCCCGGTGCGTTGAGGTCAGGGAGTCAGCTCGAGGACCTTGAGGGATGTGGCCAGGCGCGCGGCCTTCGCCAGGCGGCGATCGCCGGTGGCCAGCGTGGCGTCCAACTGCTCGGCCAGGGCCACGTAGACGGCGTCGTGGGCGGTCATGTTGTGTCGCAAGGACCACATCCGGTCGCTCAGTGGTTCAGTGGCCCAGCGGAGGAGCCGGAGGCTGGACAGTGCATTGAGGGCACGGCGAGCGCCTGGGTCGTCCAGATGATCCCCGAGCGCGAGTTGACGCACCGCGGACACGCATTCGATGTGCCAGGTGACAGGAACGTGCAGCCGATCCGCACCCATGATCTCGTGGCGGAGGAGCGCACTCCATGGCCGGCCCAAGGCCAGATCCACGGCGGCGCTGGCATCGAGCACGATGGGCTTGGGTCGGCCGATTGTCACGCCCTTCCGGCCTCCTCACGCGCTTGGCGGATCATCTCGGCGGCCGGTGGCATCGATGAAGGTGGTGGCGGCAACGCGGCGAGTCGTTCGGCCATCTCGGCGAGCGTGGGGAGTTGAGCCAGCGTGGTCACTTCGCGCAGAAGGTAGTCGCTCAGCGACCGCCCTTCTGCGGCTGCACGCGCCTTGAGGGCACGACTGACCGACTCCGGAACATTGCGGATCTGGATCGTCGTCATGCACTCAGCATAGGAGACATGCATCATGCATGCATCCGGTCGTCGGGCGGAGCACCCTCGGCTCGGGCCGGGATGGCTGGGATGGCTGGGAGGTCCAGCATCAACTCCGGCCGATCGTCCTCGGCGGTCGCGGCGTCGATGAGTTCGTGTGCCGTGAGGACCCGTGGCCCGACCTCGACCGGCGTCAGCACCGGCAGGTCGTCTTGGGCCAGTCCCAACTCGTGCATCCGCCGTGCGGTCACCAAGACCCGTGACTCCATGGCACCGACCATCGCGTTGTAGGCCTCGACGCTGCTCTGCAACGAGCGGCCGACCTTGGCCGTGTGCCCGCCGAGCGTGCCGAGCCGCTGGTGCAATTCGCGGCCAACGGCGAGCAACTCGCGTGCGCTCGTCGAGAGCGAGTCCTGTTGCCAGGTGAAGGCCACCGTGCGGAGCAAGGCCAGCAACGCCCCGGGTCCCACAAGCACCACTCGCTGGGCCATCGCCGCCTCATGGAGGCTGGGCCGCGCGGCCAGGGCAGCCCCGAGCATCGCGTCGCTGGGCACGAAGCAGATGACCATCTCGGGGGCAGTGGTGAAGGCGGACCAGTAGTCCTTGGCCGCCAGTCGCGTCACGTGCCCGGAGAGCGCATCGGCATGGGCGGCCAACAGCCCCCGCCGCTCGCCCTCGTCCAACTCATCGGCCTGGGCATCGAGGAAGTGGGTCATCGGCGCCTTGGCATCGAGCACCACCACCTTGTCCCCGGGCAGGCGCACGATGGCATCAGGCCGCACCCCCACGCCATGGGTCGAGACAGCGCTCACCTGCTCGTCGAAGTCGGTCCGCGCGAGCATCCCCGAGGCCTCGAGCACCCGCCGGAGCTGGACCTCGCCCCACGACCCACGCACGGTCGAGGACCGCAAGGAGCCCGCGAGCGATGCCGTGGCACGCCCGACCTCCTGGGTCTCGGCCTCGACCCGAGTCATCAACGTCCGCAGGGAACTGAACTGCCCGACCCGATCACGCTCCAGAGTCCCGACCTGCTGCTCCACCCGCCCCAACGCATCGCGCAGCGGCGCCAACAGGGCCGCGGTCTCGGAGTCCTCGGACAGGCTCGCCTCGAGGTCGACGACGCGCTCGCGCAGGAGGGACGCCTCGGTGGCTGCGGATGCCAAGCGGACGGCATACACGGTCCGCAGGGCGAGCCACGCGAGGCCTGCACCCACAGCGCAACCCAGCCCGACGAGCAGCAACGCAGTCGTGGTGTCCATGTCGACACACTCCCAGAGACCACCGACAGCCCCGGGTAGCGTGGGCGTCATGAGCGAGCGGCCCGATCTCGGCACCGACGAGGGGCGGCGCACCTTCATCGGCATCCTCAACGACCGGCTCCCCAAGAAACGCGCGATCGGCCAAGGCATCCTGCGCAACGCGGCGGGCGAGATCCTTCTCTGCGAACTCACCTACAAGAAGGAGTGGGACCTGCCCGGCGGGGTCGTCGACCCGGGGGAATCGCCCGCGACGTGCGTCGAGCGCGAGGTCCGAGAAGAGTTGGGCCTCGAGCTCCGTGCCGGACGCCTGCTGGCCGTCAACTGGCTCCCGCCCTATCGCGGCTGGGATGACGCGACCCTCTTCCTCTTCGATCTCGGTGTCTTCGACGGCGACCTCGACCCCGCCCGCTTCCTCCATCGCGAGATCAAGGGGGCCCATTGGGTGTCGCCTGCCGATGTGGGCAAGCACATTGCCCCGTATGCCGTGCGGCTGGTGGAGGCGGCCATGGTCGCCGAGCACACGGCATACCTCGAAGACGGTCGGCCCCGCGAGACGGGTGCCGCGGAGTGAGCACGCGGACCTTTTGGATGGGCATCGCGCTCCTGGTGGGCGGCGTGCTGCTGTTGCCCTGCCTCTTCCTCGGGATCATCGCGATCGTCAACGGCCTCGCCACCGGCAACGGACGGCTGGCCGTGACGGGAGCGGGCTTCGCGGGGGGTGCTGTCGTCGTCGGGGGTCTCCTGTGGTGGGTGGTCCGGCGGCAACGCCCGTCCGTCGGGGCATCCGAGGCCGACTAAACTCTTGCTCTCGTGGCCCTCACCATCGGAATCGTCGGACTGCCCAACGTCGGCAAGTCCACGATGTTCAACGCCCTGACCAAGAACAACGTGCTCGCCGCGAACTACCCCTTCGCGACGATCGAGCCCAATGTCGGCGTGGTCCCGCTGCCGGATACCCGGCTGGGACGGCTGGCCGAGATCTTCGGTTCGGAGCGGATCCTGCCTGCCACTGTGTCCTTCGTCGACATCGCCGGGATCGTCAAGGGCGCGTCGGTGGGGGAGGGCTTGGGCAACAAGTTCCTCGCCAACATCCGCGAGGCGGACGCGATCTGTCAGGTCGTGCGAGCCTTCGAGGACGGCGATGTCGTGCACGTGGATGGCCGGGTGTCTCCGTCTGATGACATTGAGGTCATCGAGACCGAAATGATCCTTGCCGACCTGCAGACCCTCGAAAAGGCCGTCGTCCGGCTCGAGAAGGAAGCGCGGATCAAGAAGGAGTCAAAGCCGTTGCTGGACAACGCTCTGGCCGCGCAGAAGGTGCTGGAAGAGGGCAAGACCTTGTATGCCGCGGGGCCGGCCGCAGGGGTGGACCTCGGCTTGGCCGCGGGGCTGGGTCTGCTGACGACCAAGCCCTTCATCTATGTCTTCAACCTCGACGAGGACCAGTTGGGCGATGCGGATCTGCACTCGTCGCTGGCGGAGCTGGTGGCTCCTGCGGACGCGGTCTTCCTCAACGCCAAGCTCGAGATGGACCTCATGGACATGTCCGCGGAGGATGCGCAGGAGATGCTCGAGGGCTTCGGTGCGACCGAGTCGGGGCTGAATCAGTTGGCGCGCACCGGTTTTCACACGCTCGGGTTGCAGACCTATCTGACGGCCGGGCCGAAGGAGTCGCGGGCCTGGACGATCCGCCAGGGCTGGACGGCGCCGCAGGCCGCCGGGGTCATCCACACCGACTTCCAGAAGGGCTTCATCAAGGCCGAGGTGGTCTCGTTCTCGGATCTGGACGAGGCTGGCTCGATGGCTGCAGTCAAGGCTGGCGGCAAGGCGCGGCTCGAGGGCAAGGACTACGTCATGCAGGATGGCGACGTCGTCGAGTTTCGATTCAACGTCTAGAGCCCTGACGTAGAAGAGGCCTGTAGCACGCAGTGCTACAGTGGTGGGATGAGTGAGGTTGTCAGTCAGCGCGAGCTGCGCAATGACAGTGGCCGGATCATGAGTGCCCTTGACGAGGGAAAGTCCTTCGTCGTCACCCGGAACTCCGTCCCCGTCGGAGAGCTGCGCCCACTTCGACGTCAACGGCTGGTGGATGCACGGCTGGTGACCGAGTTGTTCAGGGGAGCCCCGCGCGTCGATGGGACGACGTTCCGGGACGATCTTGATGCGGCCGTGGATCAGAGCGTGGAACCTCGTGGCTGAGCGCCTGTCCGCTGGGCTGTTGGACACATCCGTGGTCATTGACCTCGACATCGTGGACGCGGAACTCCTGCCACTCACAGTTGGCGTCTCGGCGATCACCATGGCTGAGTTGGCCGCTGGACCCTCGGCCGCCCGCAACCCGGACGAGCGTGCGCGACGACAGGATCGCCTGCAACGCGCGGAGGCTGCTTTTGAGGCCATCCCCTTCAGCAGCGATGCCGCACGGGCCTATGGCCGAGTCCATGCGGCGGTGGTCACGGCGGGCAGGCAGCCACGACGCAGGTTTGCAGACCTTCTCATCGCGGCCACGGCGCTTGCCGAGGGGCTGCCCCTCGTCACCCGCAATCCGGATGACTTTGCGGGGCTGGACGACCTGCTCGTGATCATTGCGGTCTGACGAGGCACCATCTGGCGGTCACGCTGCCGGGGTGGCAATCGGTTCTGCCGGCCGGCGGGCTGCCCGGACGCCATTGAGGATGACCAGCACTTCAGCGGCTTCGTGGACGAGCACCACTCCGGCCAGGCCCAGGACGCCGAACAGGGCCAGCGGGAAGAGCACGACGATGATCGCCAAGGCCAGCCCGATGTTGACCGTCATGATCCGCCGACCGCGCCGGGCATGGGCGAAGGCCGCAGGAATGAGGCGCAGGTCGTGACCGGTGAAGGCGATGTCGGCGGACTCCACCGCGGCAGCGGAGCCGGCGGCTCCCATGGCGATGCCCACTGTTGCCGTTGCCAGCGCGGGTGCGTCGTTGATCCCATCGCCGACCATGGCCGTCGGCCGGGTGGCCGCCAGGGTCGCAATCGCGGAGGCCTTGTCCGCCGGCAACTGCTCGGCCCGCACGTCGGTGATGCCTGCCAGGGCCGCCAATGTGTTGGCCGTGCGGCTGTTGTCGCCAGTCAGCATCACGGTCTCGATGCCTTGCTCGTGCAGGAGCCGCACGGTCTCAGCGGCCTCGGGGCGTAGCTCATCCCGCACGCCGATGACTCCGGCAATGGCACCGTCCATCTCGACCACGACGACCGTCATGCCGGCTGCAGCCAATGCGTCGGCCTCTGAATGCAATCCAGCTGGCTCGATCCACCGGGGGCTGCCCACGCGCACCGTGCGGGATTCGACCTGTCCGCTGAGGCCATGGCCCGCGTCCTCCGTGACCATGGTGGCCGCCAAGTGCTCCGAGGCGGCCGTCGTGATCGCGGCGGCCAGCGGATGTGTGCTCGAGGCCTCCAGTGCGGCCGCCCAGTTCACCACGTCGCTCTGGGTGAAGCCCGGGGCCACCCGCACGTCCGCCACTTCGGGGCGACCCCGGGTGAGGGTTCCGGTCTTGTCGAAGGCGACCGTCCGGATCGTGCCGAACTGCTCGAAGGCTGCACCGGACTTGATGACCACGCCGAACTTCGAGGCCGAACCGATGGCACTGATGACCGTCACCGGCACGGCAATGGCCAGCGCACAAGGGGACGCCGCGACGAGCACGACCAGGGCACGCTCGACCCACGTCCACGGATCGCCGACGACCACGCCGAAGAGCGCCACGAGCGCAGCGGCGACGAGGACGGTCGGCACGAGGGGTCGGGCGATCGTGTCGGCCAGACGAGCTCGTTCACCCTTCTGGGCGTGCGCCCGAGCAACCAAGGCGACGATCTGGGTGAGGGAGTTGTCGCGGCCATCAGCCGTCGCCTCGACCAGGAGCGAACCGGACCCGTTGACCGAGCCGGCCGGGACCGGATCGCCGGGCCCGACCTCGACGGGGATCGACTCACCGGTGACGGCGGACGCGTCAATGTTCGACCGGCCCTCGGTGACCACGGCATCGGTCGGGACGCGATCTCCCGCAGCGACCACGATGAGGTCCCGATGGCGGATCTCGGTCACAGGGATGGTGGCAACTCCCGTGACGCGGGACACCCTGGCAGTCTCCGGGATGAGTGACAGGAGGGCACGCAAGCCTTCCTTGGCCCGGTCCATGGCCCGCTCCTCCAGTGCCTCGGCGAGGGAGAACAGGAAGGCCAGGGCGGCTGCTTCGCCGACATGACCAAGGAGCACGGCGCCCACGGCAGCGATGGTCATGAGGAGGCCGACACCGATGCGCTTGCGGGCCAATCGGCGCAGCGTGTCGGGAACGAAGGTCCACGCACCGGCAGCCAGCGCGATCGCTTGGAAGGCAAGCGCAGCCGTGCGAATCCCTGACCATTCGAGGCCGTAGCCGCCCACGAGGAAGACGCCGGAGATCGCCGACGGCAACAGAGCGCGATCCTTCCACCACGGGGGGCGGACCTCGTCCTCGGCACGGTCGCGCAGGTCTGGGCCGCAACAGGCGTCACCGTCATCCACAGGGAAGCTGGTGCCCACGCCGGGCGCGACCTGGTCGGCGCCGACTGCCGCGCGTGAGCAGGTGCTCGCCGCGGTCTCAGGCGTCGTCAGCGTGAGCAGTTGGAGTGATCCAGTTGACCCTGGACCCTCCAGCCGCGCTGGCGGGCGGGCGGGTTCGTCGTCCCCGCCGCAGCACTCCTTGCTCATTGCGCACCACCCCGGGTGTCGCAGCAGCCGGGCACCGGACACTCCGGGTCGATACAGGGCACGCTCTCGTCGACGGCAAGGGTGAGGTCGACCAGTGCCGTCAGAGCCAAGGCGAGGTGCGGGTCAGAGATCTCGTAGCGGGTCTGGCGACCCTCGGGCTCCGCAACGACGATCCCGCAACCACGCAGACAGGTCAGGTGGTTCGACACGTTCGTCCGGGTCAGCCCGAGTTCCTTGGCGAGCTCGGCCGGATATCCCGGCTTGTCGAGGATTGCCAGCAGAATCCGGGATCGGGTCGGGTCGGCCATGGCGCGTCCGATCCTCGACATGGCATCGATCCGTGACGATATGGTCAGCATCTGCTGACCATACAGCATTCGCTGAACTATGCGCGAGCTCGACCCTCGAGCCAGTGACGTAGCCTCGCTCCCGTGCAGGCCGACCCAGTGGATGAGCTGATCTGGAGCGAGACGCCCACCAGCGCAGCCGCGATCGCGATCATCGATGCACCCGCCCTCGTCGAGCGTGCTCTCACCCTGACCGACGACGTCCGGGTGTGGTGCGACGACTGGCGCGATGCCCAACGGGTCGACCCCGGCCTGCGAGCGCTGCCGCACGAACTCGCGGGCGTGGATCTCGTCCTGGCGCGGCTGCCCAAGTCGCTGGCGGCTCTCGAGGAGCAGGCCGCGAGCGTCCAGGGTGCGCCAGAGGTCGCCTATCTCGGCGGTGCCCGGATCAAGCACCTCAACCGCTCGATGAACGCGACCCTCGCCGATCACTTCAGCACCGTCGTCGCCAGTCTGAGTCGCCAGAAGTCCAGGGTGCTCTGCGCGTCGGGTCCTCTGGGCCGGGCGAGCCAGTGGCCTCGCCGACGTCGAGACGAGCGGCTTGACCTCGTGATTGCCGCCCACGGTGCGACCTTCGGTGGCACCAAACTGGATCATGGCACCCGCCTGTTTCTCGAGGTGCTTCAGGTCGAGGGTGTCGCCGGCGGCGATGTCGTTGACGTCCTGGACTTCGGGTCGGGCAACGGCGTGATCGCTGCGGTGCTCGCCCGGGCCGGCCACCGGGTGTCCGCCCGTGATGTGTCGTGGGCAGCGGTGTCCGCCACGAAGGCGACAGCGCTGGCCAACTCACTCGCCGTGGACGCGACGTGGGGGAGTGGGCTCTCGGACTATCCAGATGCATCCTTTGACGCCATTGTCACGAATCCGCCCTTCCACCAAGGGTTTGCCAAGGAGTCGGCCGACACCCTCTCGATGTTCGGCGACGCGCGCAGGGTGTTGCGGCCAGGTGGCCAGCTGTGGTGCGTCTTCAACTCGCACCTGCCGTGGCGTCATGAACTCGACACCCGACTCGGCCGCACCACGGTGATCGCCCAGAACCCTCGATTCACGGTGACGCGGACCACGGCTCGGCACTGAGCCGAGCCTGGGTTGGCCCCTGCTCGGGTCAGCGGTTGCGTGGGTGTTGGCGGGCGAGCCGCTCGTTGCCGCGCTTGTAGTTGCCCGTCAGCCGCGCCATGAGTTCCTGACCATCGCCCTCGCCCACCTCCTCCAAGAAGTCGCGCGCCCGTGAGCCACGCAGGACGGTGGCGGTGGAGCCGTGGTGGGTGATGACGACCGAGCCGTCCGTGCGCTCCCTCCAGTCGAATCCACTCGGTGTCCCCATGTCATCGATGCTGTCACTCGGAGTCCTTGGGAGGCAATCCAATTGGCGGTCAGACTCTGCGTAGCGACTCGAGGTGAGCCTTGAGCACCCCCAAGGCCTCTCGCGCGTCCATGCCCAGCAGCACATGCAGGGCAAGTCCGTCGAGCAGCGCATGCAGATGCCGGACCTCTCGCGCGCGCTGTCGGCGACGAGTGGTCGGCAGCAGGGAATCCACGACGGCGGTGCACAGACCTTTGAGCCCACCGTCGATCCGGGCATGGGCCGTGCGAAGCACCGGGTCGGTCAGAGCGGCCGTCCCAAGAGTGAGATAGACCTCCATCTCGACCCGCCGTGCATCGTCCAAGGGCATCGTCTCGGCCAGTGCGGCCAGGGCCCAGGCCTGCGTCCCGCGCTTGTGCGGCAGCGCGCCGATCCGCCGTCGAGCACGCTCGCCCAGCAGCTCGAGACAGCCTGCAAGAAGTGCATCCTGGGTGGGGAAGGCGCGCCTCAAGGAGGCCGTCGCCAGTCCTGCTTCAGCGGCGACATTGCGCACCGACACTGCCTTGGCCCCGTCCCGCACGAGGACACGCCACGCCGCCTCGGTGATGTCCGTGGCTCTGCGTTCGTGATCGATCAGCTTCGGCATGGAACCCATCGTAGTACGACTGTGTTAACTTGTGTGTGAGCACACTCGTATCAACAAAGAGGAACTCATGATCCTGACCATCATCGTTACGTGTGAGATCGCCTTCTGGGTTGTCATCCTCCTCGGGCTTGCTCTTCGCTATCCGCTGCGCAGGCCGCGTGCGGGCCTGGTCATGTTGGCGCTCGTCCCACTCGTCGACCTCATCCTGCTCCTCGCCGTGGCGCTCAACCTGCGCTCGGGAGCAACGGCCACGTTCGCCCACAGCCTGGCCGCTCTCTACCTCGGCTTCTCGATCGCCTACGGGCATCGTCTGATCCGCTGGGCCGACATCCGCTTCGCCCACCGCTTCGCCGGTGGACCGGCGCCCGCGAAGCTCCACGGCACGGCCTACATGCGCCTCTGTTGGGCAGATGTCGCACGCACGGCACTCGCCGCGGCCACCGCCTGCGCCATGACCTGGCTCCTCATCGCCTGGGTCGGCGAGCCGGACCGCACGGAAGCGCTCGCCTCCACCTACCAATGGGCCAGCTTCATCCTCATGATCGATCTGCTCTGGGCCGTGAGCTACACGATCTGGCCCCGCAAGGCTGCCACCGCCCCGATCGGGGTGGGTGCGCGCTGATGCGCGCCGGCGGACGCCGTGTGGTCGCTGTCCCATCCCGGCCGCGTGCGTGGCAGGCTGAGTGGTGAAGGTGTGTCACGGCATACGCGGACTGACCCAGCGTCCCACCCACCCGAGGAGAGCTCACATGAAGATCGGCATCATCATCTGCAGCACCCGTCCCGGCCGGGTCGGCGAGAGCGTCGCCGAGTGGGTCATGGATCAGGTCAAGGACCGGGATGACGCGACCTTCGAGCTCGTGGACCTCAAGTCCTTCGACCTGCCGCTGCTCTGCGAACCCACCGTCCCCGGGTCGGCCAACCGGAAGTACGAGGTGCCCCAGACGCGGGAGTGGAGCAAGGCCATCGACGCGCTCGACTCCTTCCTCTGGGTGACGCCCGAATACAACCACGGTGTCCCGGCCGCGATGAAGAACGCCTTCGACGTCCTCTACCCCGAGTGGTCGCACAAGGCGGTCGGCTTCGTCGCCTACGGCGCCGACGGGGGAGTGCGCTCGGTTGAGCAGTGGCGCGTCATCACGGCCAACGCCCGCCTCATGGCTGTGCGTGCTCAGGTGTCGCTGTCGACCTTCTCGGACTTCACCGACGGGGACTTCACGCCGCAGGAGCGCCGCGCCAAGGAATTCCAGAACGTCGTCAACCAGGTGATTGAGACCGGCCGGGCACTGGCGCCGCTGCGCGCCTGATCACCGGGCGCAGTTCGGCTGGAGCCGTCCTCTCGCCCTTAGAGTGCGCCAGTGAACTCTCGCGGACGTCTCTGGCTCCTTTGGGCGATCGGGATGGTCGCCACCTATGCCGTGTATGCCGTGTGGCTGGGTCCCCTCGAAACGATCCTTCGCGCGGGTGGACACGGAATCCTTGACCTCGAATTCGCCTGGACCTCAGCGAGATTCGAAGGGATCACGACTGCCTGGGGCTCCGCCGGTGTGCGCGCTGCTCAGGAACAGATCTGGTGGGACTTCCTCTGGATACCGTCCTATGTGGTCACCATCTGGGCTTCACTCAAGCTGGCGGGTGCAGCCCGACTCGCCTTGATGGCCGTACCCGTGGCGGGCGCCTGCGACGTGGTCGAGAACATCGCCCTCTTGCGGGGTCTCCACGACTCGACGTCCGTGCTGATCGTCCCGGTCGCCTCACTCATAGCGACGATCAAGTTCGCCCTGCTTGCCTTCGCACTCGTGGTTCTGATCTGGGCGATCATCTCCCGCCTCCGGCGAAGGTCCCATCCGGCGAAGGTCAGTTCGCGAGACGCCGGTTCACCAAGCGGTTGAGCCACGCCGGCCCCACAGCCGAGGACGCGAGGAGCGCCTTGGCCTGAGTGCCCACGGCCCGGTGGACACGGTGTGGCAGGTGCACCCGGGCGCTGGGCGGGGTCACCGCCTCAAGGATGACATCGGCCACGTCCTCGGCCACGAGGTTGACGCCCAGTTTGCGCTGGGACCCGACGTCCATCCCGTCGACCATGGCCGTGTTGACGAAGAGCGGCCAGATCGCGGTCACCGAGATGCCCTCCTTCTCCCACTCGAGGTCCAGCGCCTCGGACAGTCCACGCACGGCGAACTTCGTCGCCGAATACGTGGCCAGGTCCGGCTGCCCGTAGATGGCCGAGGCCGAGCACAGGTTGACGACATGGCTCCCGGGCGTCGCCCGCAACAACGGGTATGCCGTGTGGCAGCCGTTGAGGACGCCGATCACGTTGACCTCGACGGTCCGTTGCTGGGCCGCGAGGCCGATCTCGGCGAAGCGGCCCGACTGCAGGATCCCGGCGTTGTTGACCAGGACGTCCAGCCGACCCCCGCTCGCCGCAGCGAACGTCTCCAGCGCTGCCTCCCACTGCCCCGCCTCACGCACGTCCAGCACTCCGGTGACCACGTGCCCTGTCCCCTGCGCCTCGACCTCTGCAGTCAGGCTCTCGAGCGCTCCGGGGTCGATGTCGAAGGCGCCGACAAGCCAACCCCGCCGAGCAAAGGTCAGCGCGGTGGCCCGCCCGATGCCCGAGCCCGCTCCCGAGATGAGGACCGAGCGCTGGGAGGTCTGTGCAGTCATGGCGCACTTCTATCAGAGTTCAGCCCGGCTGGCGCCGTGCGTGCCACTCCGTCATCCAGATCGCGCAGACACATGGTGGACGCGCCCGCGACGCGAGGCGACTCATCTGCGAAGGTGGCCACGGCATACCTCGCGGTTCGTTGTCGTCGTCATCGAGGCCGGCACGGCGCACTCACGAGACCCACTGCGATCGAAAGGCCACCATGGCTCTGCACCTGGGCGACAAGGCCCCCAACTTCTCCGCTGACTCCACCGCGGGCCAGATCGACTTCCATGACTGGGCCGGCGACAACTGGGTCGTCTTCTTCAGCCACCCGGCCGACTTCACGCCGGTCTGCACCACTGAGCTCGGGCGGGTGGCACAACTCGCCGACAAGTGGGCCGACCGCGGCGTCAAGCCCATCGCTCTGTCCGTCGACTCGGTCGATGACCACAACGGCTGGAAGCCCGACATCGAGGAGTTCGCCGGAGCGAGCGTGGACTACCCGATCATCGCCGACGGCGACAAGCGCGTCGCCGAGCTCTACGACATGATCCACCCGGGTCAGGGCGACAGCTCTTCGGTGCGCAGCGTCTTCGTCATCGACCCGGCCAAGACGGTCCGCCTGACCATGACCTACCCCAAGTCCACGGGCCGCAACTTCGACGAGATCATCCGCTGCGTCGACGCCCTCCAGCAGGCCGACAAGGGCGCCTGCGCGACCCCGGTCGACTGGCAGGTCGGCGACAAGATCATCGTGCCCCCGACCGTCTCCACCGACGACGCACGCGAGGCCTTCGACGACGTCGAGGAGATCAAGCCCTACCTGCGGACGGCCCGCGTCCGCGGCTGAGCCGGCAGCAAAGCAAAGGCGAGGTATGCCGGGAGTCGACTCCCGGCATACCTCGCCTTGGCTTTGTGGGGAGGCGGCCCGAAGGTTTGGCAGGATGGTCGCCATGTCTTCGGAGCCCTCGTCCGTCCTGACCGAATTGGCCCGAGCCAAGGGCATCGCCACCGACTTCTGGGACTGGCAGGGCCAGCACACCGTCGTCTCGGCGGAGAGCATCAGGGCCGTCCTCGCAGCCCTCGGGATCGATGGCAACACCGACGAATCGGCCGCGGCCGCGCTCCGAGACCTCGAGTTGTCGCCCTGGCGTCGCACCCTGCCGCCGACCGTCGTCACCCGGGAGGGTTGGACCCCATGGGTGCAGGTCTGCGTGCCGCATGGCTCAGCTGTACGCCTCGAGGTCGAACTCGAGGACGGGTCTCGTCGGGAGACGGCCCAGGTCGACCAATGGGTGGAGCCACGTGAGGTCGACGGGGTCGTCCTGGGCGTGGCCACCTTTGAGCTGCCGGGAGACCTGCCGACCGGCTGGCACCAGGTCATCGCACTGTCCGAGGCGGCCCCATCGGCGACCGCGACCCTCATCGTGACGCCCCAGCGACTCACTCTGCCAACTGCCCTTGGTGAGGACCCTGCCACCGGTCTGATGACCCAGCTCTACCAGGTGCGGTCAGCGCGCAGTTGGGGCGTGGGAGATCTGTCCGACCTCGCCGCGCTGGCGACCTGGTCGGCCGAGCGCCTCGGCGCGGAGTTCGTCCTCGTCAACCCCCTGCACGCGGCCGAGCCGATCGTGCCGATGGAGGCCTCGCCCTATCTGCCGACCACGCGACGCTTCGTCAATCCCCTCTATCTGCGGGTGGAGGACATCCCCGAGGTCATCGGTCTGGAGCCGAGCGCTGCTCGTGAGGTCGAGGCGCTGGCGTCGCGTGCCCATTCCCTCAACGACTCGGACACCATCGACCGCGACGCCTCCTGGTCGCTCAAGCGGGAAGCCCTGGAGATCCTCCACGCGGCCGGCCTGACGGGCCGGCGGGTCGGGGAGTTCGCCACCTACCGCGAGCGGGAGGGACAGGGTCTGCTCGACTTCGCGACGTGGTGCGCGATCGCGGATGTCGAGGGTCTCCCGGCGACGAACTGGCCTGCCGACCTCACGTCACCCTCGAGCTCGGGTATCGAGACGTTCCGACAGGAACACGCCCAGCGGATCGACTTCCACTGCTGGTTGCAGTGGCACCTCGAGCGCCAACTGGCCGAGGTGCAGCGCCGAGCACGAGACGCCGGGATGTCGCTCGGGGTCATCCATGATCTGGCCGTCGGGGTGCACCCCGTGGGTGCCGACTCCTGGGGTCTGGCCGACGCGCTCGCTGCGGGTGTCACCGTCGGGGCCCCGCCGGACCAGTTCAATCAGCTGGGCCAGAACTGGAGCCAGCCTCCATGGCGACCCGATCGCTTGGCCGAGCTCGGCTATGCGCCCTTCCGGGACATGGTCAGGACCGTCCTGCGCGACTCCGGAGGCATCCGGGTCGATCACATCATCGGACTCTTCCGCCTGTGGTGGATCCCCGAGGGTGGCACGCCGGCGGAGGGCACCTAT
Source organism: Phycicoccus sp. (assembly GCA_035418665.1). Classification (GTDB taxonomy): domain Bacteria; phylum Actinomycetota; class Actinomycetes; order Actinomycetales; family Dermatophilaceae; genus Phycicoccus_A. Next base: position 39,407 of record DAOLRO010000001.1, on the reverse strand, counting down.
GTCCGCTACGACCACGAGGCGCTCATCGGCATCCTCGTGCTCGAGGCCCAACGGGCCGGGGCCGTCGTCATCGGTGAGGACCTCGGTGTCGTCGAGCCATCGACCCGCGAATACCTTTTGGAGAGAGGGCTGCTCGGCACCAGCATCATGTGGTTCGAGTGGGCCGATGGGCAGCCGCTGCCTCCGGAGCGTTATCGCTCGCTGTGCTTCTCCAGCGTGACGACCCACGACCTGCCACCCACGGCTGGCTATCTGTCGTTGGAACATGTTGCCGTGCGTGAGCGTCTCGGCCTGCTCACCCGCTCGGTGGAGGAGGAGCGGGCACAGGAGCAGCACTCCATCGAGACCGTGCGTCAGGCACTGGTCCACCGTGGACTGCTCGCCCCGGAGAGCGACGATGCGGCCATGACGGAGGCGATGCACGCCTGGCTCTCGCAGTCCCCGAGTCGGATGCTGGGCTATGCCCTGGCCGACCTCGTCGGGGACAAGCGTGCGGTCAACCAGCCGGGTACCAATCGCGAATACCCCAACTGGTGCGTGCCGCTCTCTGGGCCCGACGGTTCGCCGTTGTCGCTCGAGGAGGCCATGAGCGCGCCCCTCGCGCCTCGTCTCGCGGCTGCTCTTCGCGGAGACAGTCGACAGTAGCCGCGGGACCGGCTGGCGCATCCCGGGCGGGTCGGAGACTACTTTCGACGGTCTGGGGAGGGCCCGCACAGGCGGGTGAAACGGTCCGCCAACGGACGCCAAGTATGCCGGAGGGCCGGCTCCGCGGCATACGCCGCCTTGGCCTTGTCGTCGGGGACCTCGCTCCAACTCGCGAAGGTGGCCGCATCGACCTCCGGGTGGAATTGCACCCCCCACGCACGCGAGCCGAAACGCACGGCTTGGGGAGCGCCGTCCGGTGAGCGCGCCAGGACCGTTGCGGCAGTGGGGAGCTCGAGCGCCACGTCGTCGTTCCACTGGAGGGCGAGGGCTCCTGAGGTGCCCGCGAGGAGCGGATCGTCGTCGCCGGAGGGCAGCAGTCCTACGGGGGAGAGCCCCAGTGCCCGGCCGGCAGGGTTGCGCCCCACTCGTCCACCGAGGGCGCTCGTGAGCAGCTGGTGACCCAGGCAGATCCCGAGGACTGCGACGTCCTGCGTGGTGACGGCCCATCGCAGCAGGGACTTCGTGTGGGTCAGCCATGCGTGTTCGGCGTCGTCATCGGCGCCCATGGATCCGCCGAGGACGATGAGTCCCTGGTGACGTGAAGGGTCGAGGTCCTCGGGGATGGTCTCACCGCGGTGGCCGCGGCGGACGTCGAGGGACACGCCCAACTCCTCGAAGCGCTCACCGAGCAGACCGATCGGATCGTCGTCCTCATGCTGGACGATGAGCATCTGGGTCACGTGTGTCACCCCATCTGGGTGCCGACGAGGGCACCGATGCCGTAGGTCACGGCCATGGCCAGGAGGCCACCGCCGACATTTCGCAGGATGGCTCGAGTCGGACGGGCATGTCCCAGTCGTGCGCTCAACCAGCCGGTCGCCGTGAGCGCCAGGACCACGGCCAGAACCGTCAACGGGATGCGCCACCCCTCGTGCGGATTGATGATGGCAAGAAGGGGGAGCAACGCACCGAGGCTGAAGGACACGAACGAGGCGACAGCGGCCTGCCAAGGGTTGGTGTAATTGCCCGGCTCGATCCCGAGTTCGACCTCGGCGTGGGCCGCCAGGGCGTCGTGTTTGGTCAGGGCGACGGCGACGTCCTGGGCCAGGTCATGGGGAAGGCCCTTCTCGGCATACATCTCGGTGAGCTCTGCCAACTCCGCCTCCGGCTCCTCCCGCAACTCGCGCTTCTCCTTGGCGATGAGCGCCTTCTCAGTGTCCCTTTGGGTGCTCACGGACACGTATTCGCCGGCCGCCATGCTCATGGCCCCGGCGGCCAGCCCTGCGAGTCCGGCCGTGAGGATGGCCCTGCGGTCATCGGTGGCGGCGGCGACCCCGATGACGAGTGCGGCCGTCGAGACAATGCCGTCATTGGCGCCGAGGACTCCGGCACGCAACCAGTTGAGACGATCGGTCAGGCGTGAACCGTGCGGCTCGTCGTGCTCGCCCTGCTCGTCCTCGTCCTGCTCCGATGGGGCAGCGGTCACAGGGCCTCGGTCAGCGAAGCGGGTCCCATGAGGTCGCCAGCGCCGGACTCGAAGTCCTCCGGGGCGATCGCGACGGCCTCGACCTCGTGCGGGGAGATCTCGCCGCTGTGGATCTGCTCGGCCCAGTGGCAGGCCACCCGGTGCGTGCTCGGGATGCCGGCGATGTCCGGCACCCTGAGCTCCGGCCGCTCTGTGTCACACCGAGTCTCCTGGCGCCACGGGCACCGGGTGTGGAAGCGGCACCCCGATGGGGGATTGGACGGGGAGGGCAGGTCGCCGGTGAGGAGGATCTGCTCGCGCTTGTCCTCGATGAGGGGATCGGGCACGGGGACTGCCGAGAGCAGAGCGCGGGTGTAGGGGTGGAGGGGCTCGGCGTAGAGGTCGGCGCCCGTCGCCTCCTCGACCAGGGCTCCGAGATACATGACCCCGATGCGGTCGCTGATGTGCCGGACGACGGCGAGATCGTGCGCGATGACGAGGTAGGTGAGCCCGAACTCCTCCTGCAGGTCCTCGAGCAGGTTGATCACCTGGGCCTGGACGGAGACGTCGAGGGCGCTCACCGGCTCGTCGGCCACGATGAGTTCGGGCTCGACGGACAGGGCCCGGGCGATGCCGATGCGCTGTCGTTGCCCGCCAGAGAACTCGTGCGGATATTTCGACAGCGCCACGGGTGGCAGGCCGACGGCCTTGAGCAGTTCGCGCAGCCGGGGGCGGGCGTCCTTGGCGTTCTTGGCCAGGCCGTGCGCCTGCATGCCCTCGACGAGAAGCGACTCGACGGACTGGCGCGGGTCCAGACTGGACAGGGGGTCCTGGAAGACCATCTGGATGTCCTGGCGCTTGCGCCGCAACTCCTCGCCCTTGAGGCTGGCGATGTCGACACCTTGGAAGAAGACCGATCCATCGGTCGGTGGCTCGAGGTTGAGGATCGCTCGGCCGAGAGTGGACTTGCCACACCCTGACTCACCGACGAGGCCATAGGTCTCGCCCTTGCGGATCTGCAGATCCACCCCGTCCACGGCATACACATAGCCGACGGTGCGGTCGAAGATGACGCCCTTCTTGATCGGGAAGTGCACCTTGACCCCTCGCACGTCGACGAGGATGTCGCCGGCGCTCGGGTCGGTCGAGCCGCGATCGGGCTGTGCTGGGGGAGTGGCGTCCGTGCCCTCGGCACGTGGCTCGTGTTCCTGCGAGCTCATCGGGCATCCTCCTTCCACTCGGTGCGCTGCACCGGGTTGTGGCAACGCAGCGCGCGCGACCCAGCGGACTCGAGCTCGGGCATCGTCGCCGTGCACACCTCGATCGGCTGCGAGCACCTGGGGGCGAAAGCGCAGGCGTGATCCCAGGGCAGGTTGTCCGCGACCGACCCCGGGATGGGGTTGAGCCGCTCACCGGCGGGCGCATCCAGGCGGGGAATCGAGTTCAGCAGACCGTTGGTGTAGGGATGACGGGGATCGGCAAAGAGCTCGTGCCGGTCACCACGCTCGACGATCTTGCCGCCATAGAGCACGTTGACCTCGTCGCAGAGCCCGGCCACGACACCGAGATCGTGGGTGATCATGATCAGCGCGGTGCCCGTGTCCTGGACCAATTCCTTGAGCAGGGCGAGGATTTGGGCCTGGATGGTGACGTCCAGGGCAGTGGTGGGTTCGTCCGCGATGAGCAGGCGAGGGGCACATGCCAGCGCGATGGCGATGAGCGCGCGCTGACGCATGCCTCCCGACATCTGGTGGGGGTAGTCCTTGACGCGGCGGTTGGGGTCGGGAATGCCCACCCGCTTGAGCAGGTCGACGGCCATCGGCATGGCGGCCTTGCGCGACATGCCGCGGTGGCGCTCGAGGACCTCGGTGACCTGCACCCCCACCGGGATGACGGGGTTGAGCGAGGACAGCGGGTCCTGGAAGACCATGGCGATGTCCTTGCCACGGCGGTCCCGCATGGCATCGTCGGAGAGCGAGAGCAGGTCAGTGCCCTCGTAGCCCACCCGACCGGTCACCTTGTTGCCGCGCTTGGGCAGCAAGCCCATGATCGCGAGTGAGGTCACCGACTTACCGCACCCGGACTCACCGACGAGACCGACGGTCTCGCCGGGGCGGACCGCGAAACTCACGCCGTCGACCGCGCGGAAGGGTTCCTCGCCTTGACGTTGGAAGGTCACGGAGAGGTTCTCGACGCTCAGCAGGGGAGCATCCGTGGACCGCGTCACCGAGGTCACCTCCGGCTCTTGGGGTCGAGGGCTTCCCGCAGGGACTCGCCCATGAGGGTGAAGCCGAGCGCCACGACGATGATGCACGCCGCGGGATAGAACGCCAGTTGCGGGTCGTCATAGATGAACTGCTGGGACTGGCCCAACATCTGGCCCCATTCCGGAGCACGGTCGTCGGGGTTGCCGAGACCGAGGAAGGACAAGCCCGCCGCATCGATGATCGAGACGGCGAGCACGAGGGTGGCCTGCACGATGACCGGCCCAAGCGCGTTGGGGAGCATGTGCCGGAAGATGATCGCGCTCCGCTTGATCCCGAGCGCCCTGGCCGCGAGGACATGGTCGCTGGAGCGTTGCTGAAGCATGGTGCCCCGGAGCAATCGGGCGAAGATGGGGACCTGGACCACGGCGATGGCGATGATCAATGTCCATTGGCTCGGGCTGGGCGCCAGGGCGCTGATCGAGAGGGCGAGCAGGAGGGAGGGGATCGAGAGCATGACATCCACGACGCGCATGACCGTGGAGTCGATCCAGCCCGAGAAGGCGCCGGCCAGGGTCCCCAGGATGAGTCCCCCGATGAGGCCGAACACAGTGGCGAAGACGCCGACGATGAGGGTCTGTTGCGAGCCGACGATGAGACGGGACAGCAGGTCGCGCCCGACGTTGTCGGCGCCGAGTGGGAAGCCCTCCTCCGGCCCGGGAACCGGGTTGGACTGGGGCCGGACCTTGTCGATGAGGTAGCCGATCGCGGGGTCGTGCGGTGCGATGACGCGCGCGAAGATCGCCAGCAGGATGAAACTGACCGTGATGAAGGCACCGGTGAGGAAGACCGGGTTGCGGCGGAGCCGCCGCCACGCGCTCGCGATGAGGGAGACACCCGGTGCCTCGTGCACCGTGCCGGCGTCGTCGACGCCGACCGAACCCGGCCCTCCAGTGCCACCAGCGCTCACGCTGGAGCCCACCGCGGCGGTCTGGCGGGGCTTGGCCAGCTTGGCCAGGTCGTCGATGCGCTCCTTGCGGGCGTCGCCGTACTTCTTCAGGGGATTGGTCATCGCAGCCTCACCTAGTCCGGACGCGTGGGTCGATGACGGCATAGGAGATGTCGACCAGCAGATTGACGATGACGAAGACACCCGCGGCCGCGAGGATCAGGACCTGCAGCACCGAGTAGTCGCGGCTGAAGAAGGAGACGGCGAGGGTGTCGCCGATGCCGCCATAGTTGAAGACGCGCTCGGTGAGGACCGCGCCAGCGAGGAGCGCCCCGACCTGGAGGCCGACCGTGGTCACGACCGGCAGAAGGGCGTTGCGCAGGACGTGGCGACCCCTGATGGTCTTGTTCGCCAGGCCCTTGGCCTCGGCCGTCCGGACATAGTCCTCATTGAGGACATCGAGGACGCTCGCGCGGGTGATCCGGAAGATGACCGCGAAGGGGATCGATGACAGCGCCAGCGAGGGCAGGATCAGGTGCTTCAGGGCACTCCACGTGCAGTCGTACTCGCGCGTGAGCAGGCCGTCGAGGATGAAGAAGTTGGTGACGCGGGTGCAGTTGAGGCTGTCCTGACGACCTGAGGCCGGCAGGATCCCCCACTTGATCGCGAACAGGTACTTGAGCAGGAAGGCGAGGAAGAAGACGGGGACCGCCACGCCCACGAGGCTGGTGACGATGCCGGCGTTGTCGACGGCGCTGCCGCGGCGACGAGCCGCCACGTAACCGAGCGGGATCGCCAGCAGCACGGCGAGCAGGATGGCGAAGAAGCTCAACTCGAGCGTCGCGGGGAAACGCTTGAGGAAGATGTCGAAGGCATCCGCGCCGGGGAGGACGGCGGTCGAGGTGCCGAACTCCCCCTTGAAGGCCCGCCCCATGAACCTGACGTACTGGACGTAGAGGGGCTCATCAAGCCCCAGCGCCTTGGTCAGGCGGGCCCGGGACTCGGGGGTGGCGCGCTCGCCGAGCATCGCGGAGACCGTGCCGCCGGGGAGGGAGCGGAGCCAGAGGAAGAGCAGCAGGGAGAGGGCCAACATCACCCCCACCATCTGGAACATTCGTCGAACGATGTACCTCAGCACGCCCGTGTCCTTCCCACGTCGATGCCCACCTCGGACGGCGATGGCCGCCCCGGCCTAGTGACCGGGGCGGCCATCACGGTCTGTTGGGTTCGAACCCTAGTGGTTTCGACCCCGTTTCAGATCACTTCTTGACGGACACCGAGGCGAACTTCTCGGCGGTCAGCGGGCTGACCACGAGACCCTCGACCTTGTCGCTGACCACGAGGGCCGGCGGCGAGTGGCTGATGGCCAGGCCAGGCAGCCACTCCTCCATGATCTTCTGGTTGAGCGTCTCGTAGGCCTTGGTGCGCTCGGCCTCGTCGACGATGCCATCGGCCTTCTTGAGCTCAGCGGCCAGGTCGGCGCCGAAGGCCTGGTCCGAGGTGCCGAACCGGTTGGTCTTCAGGTTGCCGAAGAAGGTGCCGATGAAGTTGTCGGCCGAGTCGTAGTCACCGGTCCAGCCGAGGAGGAAGGCGTCGTACTTGAACGCCGACACGTCGTCGAGGTAGCCACCGTTCCAGGGCTTGGTGGTGGTCTCGACCTTGATGCCGGCCGCCTCGAGGTCGGTCTTCATGGCGTCGTACAGCTTCTGCGGGTTCGGCATGTACGGGCGCGAGACCTCGGACGGGAAGGCGAAGTTGAGGGTCATGCCCTCGGCGCCGGCCTCCTTGAGGAGGCTCTTGGCCTTCTCGAGGTCGTAGGTGTAGGGCTTGAGGTCCTTGTTGTAGCCCTTGACGGCCTCAGGCATGAACTGCGTGGCCACGGTCGCACCCTCGGGCAGCTGGGTCTTCACGAGCTGCTCGCGGTTGATCGCGTGGTAGATCGCCTGGCGGACCTTGAGGTCCTTCAACTTCTCGTTGTTCTTCGGCTGCAGGCCGAGGTAGAAGATGTTGAAGGCGGGACGGACCTCGACCTTGAAGCCAGCGTCCTTGAGACCCTTCCAGTCGACCGGGTTGGGCAGGTCGTAACCGTCGATGCTGCCGGCCTGGAGTTCCTGTCGACGGGTCGCCTCGTCGGGGATGATCTTGAAGACGAGCTTGGCGGACTTGGCCTTTTCACCGTGGTAGTCCTCGTTGCGGACCAAGGTCACGGTCTTGTTGGCCTCGTCGTACTTCTCGAGCTTGAACGGGCCGGTGCCGACCGGAGCCTTGGAGTAGGCCGGGTAGGTGAAGCCCTCGCCGGCCTTCTGGACGTCGTTGGCCTTGCCCGCGTCCATCGCGGTCGGCGACTGCATGGAGAAGGAGGTGAGCGAGAGCATCGCCGGGAACTTCGAGGTCGCCCGCGTGATGTGGATGATCGCGGTCGACTCGTCCTTTGCGTCGCAGCCCTTGTAGAGGGAGTCCTCGGGCTTGTCCTTGAAGGAGCCCATGTTGTCGCCCCAGTACTCGGCCGCCGTGGCGCCGGCTTCGTTCTGGTCGAACATGCGCTCGAAGTTCTTGCAGACGGCCTCGGCGTTGAACGGCGTGCCATCGGAGAACTTGATGCCCTTGGCGAGGGTGAAGGTCCAGTCCAGACCGTCCGCGCTGGGCTCCCACTTCTCGGCCAGACCCGGCTCGAGGGTCGCGGCGCCCGCCTTGATGTCGACCAGGGTGTCGAAGATCTGGCGGCTGACCCGGAAGGTCTCGCCGTCAGTGGCGTAGAACGGGTCGAACAACTTCGGGGCTCCGGCAGCGCCGAAGGTGAAGGTGCCGGCGCCCTCGCTGGATGCTCCGCTGCTGCTGTCGGTCGAGCCGGTGTCGCGGCTCGAGGAGGCGCAGGCGGTGAGCGCGAGCGCCACAGTCGTCAGGGCGACCACGGGGGCCACCTTGCGCTTGAACGTCATCAATAACCTCGCTTGGGTGTGCGAACCGGAGTCCTTCTGGGTCCGGGGCCGTGCTGTCGGTGCGGTGGGTCGAGCGCGCAGAGGTGCCAAGGGCCGTGTGTCTCCGCGCACACGCGGCCAAACCTAGCGAGGATTTCCCGTCGCTCAAGCACTCGACGAAAGTGTTTATCGGAGTGAGACCTCCGGGGGTATGCCGGGAGCTCACCGAAGGTGGTCGGGACCGGTCCGTGGGCGGTGCCCACCCGGCATACGCCGGCTGTGGGTGCCCGGGATCTCATCGACAGGCAAGGCGACCCTGAACACTCGTTTTCGTGCACGGCCTTCGGCCTGAGAGAATCGACCAATGCCCACAATCTCGCGGAACGACATCCGCAATGTCGCCATCGTCGCGCACGTCGACCATGGCAAGACCACCCTCGTCGACAAGATGCTCTGGCAGTCCGGAGCCTTCGGTGAGCACGACCACGTCGACGAGCGCGCGATGGACTCGGGGGACCTCGAGCGTGAGAAGGGGATCACGATCCTCGCCAAGAACACTGCGGTCCGGTATGCCGGGCCGGCGGCGGCCGCTGCCGGGCTCACCGACGGCCTGACGATCAACATCATCGACACCCCCGGCCACGCCGACTTCGGTGGCGAGGTCGAGCGTGGCCTGTCCATGGTCGACGGCGTCGTCCTCCTCGTCGACGCCTCGGAGGGCCCGCTGCCGCAGACCCGCTTCGTGCTGCGCAAGGCGCTCGCGGCCCACCTGCCGGTCGTGCTCTGCATCAACAAGGTCGACCGACCCGATGCCCGCATCGAGGAGGTCGAGGACGAGGTCATGGAGTTGCTCATGGACCTCATCGAGGACTCCGAGGGCAAGGAGCACTACCTCGACCTGCCCACCGTCTATGCCAGCGCCAAGGCCGGTCGGGCCTCGCACACCCGCCCTGACAACGGTGGTCTCCCCGACGGCGCGGACCTCGAAGCGCTCTTCGCGACGATCATCGAGCACATCCCGGCCCCCACCTACGAGGAGGATGCCCCGCTCCAGGCGCACGTCACCAACCTCGACGCGAGCAACTTCCTGGGCCGACTCGCCCTGCTGCGCGTCCACAACGGCCGCATCGCCAAGGGCCAGCAGGTCGCGTGGTGCCGTCATGACGGCTCGATCACCAAGGTGAAGATCACCGAACTTCTCATGACCAACGCCCTGGAGCGCCAGCCCCTCGAGGCCGGCCAGTCGGCAGGCCCCGGCGACATCATCGCCGTCGCCGGCATCCCCGACATCACCATCGGCGAAACCCTCGCCGACGCGGACAACCCCATCCCGCTGCCGCTCATCACGGTCGACGAGCCCGCCATCTCCATGACGATCGGCACCAACACCAGCCCGATGGCCGGTCGCGTGCGCGGCGCCAAGGTCACCGCGCGCCTCGTCAAGGACCGCCTCGACCGCGAGCTCATCGGCAATGTCTCGATGCGGATCCTCCCCACGGAGCGCCCCGACGCCTGGGAGGTCCAGGGGCGTGGCGAACTGGCGCTGGCCATCCTCGTCGAGCAGATGCGCCGCGAGGGTTATGAGCTGACCGTCGGCAAGCCCCAGGTGGTCACCCGCGAGATCGACGGCAAGGTCCACGAGCCGGTCGAGCGCCTCACGATCGACACCCCCGAGGAGTTCCTCGGCACGATCACCCAGATCATGGCCGCCCGTAAGGGCCGCATGGAGCAGATGAGCAACCACGGCACCGGCTGGATCCGCATGGAGTTCCTCGTGCCCTCCCGTGGCCTCATCGGTTTCCGCACCCAGTTCCTCACCGAGACCCGCGGCACCGGAATCGCCAACCACGTCTTCGAGAAGTACGAGCCGTGGTTCGGGCCGATCACGACCCGCATCAGCGGGTCGCTGGTCGCCGACCGCACGGGGCCGGTCACGGCATACGCAATGGTCAACCTGCAGGAGCGCGGCATCCTCTTCGTCGAGCCGGGCACCGAGGTCTACGAGGGCATGATCGTCGGCGAGAACTCCCGAGCCGACGACATGGACGTCAACATCACCAAGGAGAAGAAGCTCACCAACGTGCGCGCCTCCTCGGCGGACAACTTCGAGAAGGTCGTCCCGCCGCGCAAGCTCAGCCTCGAGCAGTCCCTGGAGTTCTGCCGCGAGGACGAGTGCTGCGAGGTCACACCCGAGGCGATCCGCATCCGCAAGGTGGAACTCGACCAGGTGGTCCGCGGCCGCACGGCATCGCGGGCTCGCAAGAGCTGATGGTCCGGTCGGGGTCCCGGCCCGCCTCGGTGCGGAGCCGGGCCCGCCGCACGTATGCCGTGGGGCTGGTGGCCGCTGCGGCCGTCGGTCTCGCGGGCGGCTGCTCCCTCGGTGACGACGCCTCGGACGTCGTGCCGCTGCCGACCACGACGGCGCCGGGCGGCATCCTCACCCTGCTTGCCACGGACCCGATCGAGACGTGGGATCCCCAGCGGATCGCCGACCCGACCGCTGCCAGCCTGTCGGGGCGAATGCTCCACCGGACGTTGACGGCCTACGCGCCACGCGATCAAGGGCAGGCCGGCGATCGGCTGGTCGGTGATCTCGCGACCGACACGGGCACGGCCAGCTCGGACCTCAAGTCCTGGACCTTCACCCTGCGCGATGACGCGCGCTGGCAGGACGGCAGCACGATCACCTGTGCTGATGTCCGTCATGGGGTGGCGCGCACCTTTGCCACCAGCACCGTCAGGGGTGGAGCTCTCGACGCGCTCGCCGTCCTCGCCATCCCGAAGAAGCCGGACGGCTCGTCCACCTACGCAGGTCCTTGGGCCACCGGGCCGGACGACGAAGCGGGTCGGACGGCCTTCGAGTCGGCCGTGGCCTGCGACCAACGTCGGATCACCTTCACCTTGGCCCTTCCCGTGGCTGATTTCGACGAGATGGTGACCCAGGCCGCCTTCGCCCCCGTCCAGGCCAGTCTCGACACAGCACCTCCCGAGGAGACGGCTGCTGGGTCGATCGACGAGTCGATGATTCTGGCCTCCAACGGCCCTTATGTGCTCCAGGGGGACTGGGACCCCCGGACCGGTGGCACCTTCGTGCGCAACCCGAACTGGTCGACGGCCTCGGACCCGATGCGTCGTGCCTATCCGGACAAGGTCATCATCGAGACCGGGATGACGACTCCCGAACTGACCAACCGGGTCGTTCGCGATGCTGCCGACGCCGTCAACGCGGTGGCCCTGGCTCCGGCGCCGGCGGCCCTTCGCCAACAGATCTCGGCGATCCCCGGTCTGGCGGGGCGCTCGCTCGCCACCGAGACCGAACTCGTCGACTACCTCGCACTCAACGTCACCTCACCGACCCTGGCGACGCGGGAGATCCGGCAGGCGCTCGCGCAGGCCACGAACCGCATCGGGTATGCCGTGTCGCTCGGCGGCCCCGACACGGCCCGTCCCGTGTCGTCCGTGATCCCCAGCACGCTCATCGCGCGCCAGTCGGCGCCCGCGCCCGTGGCCGCTGCGGACCCGAGCGCGGCACGTGCCGCCCTCATGGGAGCCGGGATGAGTGCGCCGGTGCCCCTCCGAGTCGCCTACCGTCCCGGACCGCTGCAGGACAAGGCCATGGCCGCCCTGGTCGCAACGTGGACGGAGGCCGGCTTTGCCCCGATCCTCGTGCCGATCACTGACGACTACTTCGCCACCATCTCGGCGTCGGCTGCGGCCGAGTCCTACGACGTGATGTGGTCGACCTGGGCACCATCGTGGGGATCGGCCTCGACCGTGCTTCCGGCTCTCTTCGACTCCTCGCTCAACCTCAGGGACACCGACCGCGGGAGGGATGTCGGTGGGTGGAGCAACCCGGACTGGAACGCCTCGCTGAGCACGATCGGGATCATCGCCGACCGTGCCGCACGTGAGAAGGCCTGGGCCGGTGCCGATCAGGCGCTCGTGGACGATGCGGCTTACATCGCCCTCAGCGAGGGGGTGGCCGTGCATTTGGCAGGAAGCGGAGTCCGCAACCTCGCCGCCGCACCGCACAGTGGGGGAACGCCCGATCTGGCGGTCCTCGGCGTCGCTCAGTGAGCTCATCCGAGGATGTCGGCCAAGGGTGTCATCGCGGCTGCCACCGGCGGGAGTGAGACGGATCACCACCGGGATCAGGGAATCAGCAGGCCCGTCGACGTCGCTTAGTCTTTCGTGGTGCGTGTTGCGTTGCTGTCCTATCGATCCAAGGCCCATTGCGGGGGGCAAGGGATCTACCTTCGGCATCTCTCTCGGGAGCTCGTCGCCCTCGGCCATGAGGTGACGGTCTTCTCCGGACAGCCCTACCCCGAACTCGACCCCGGGGTCGACCTCGTCAAGGTGCCGAGCCTGGACCTCTATCGGGAGCCCGATCCCTTCCGGGTCCCACACCTGCGGGAGTTCCGTGACCGGATCGACGTCCTCGAGTTCGCCACCATGTGCACGGCTGGGTTCCCGGAACCCTGGACCTTCGGCAAGCGCCTCGTCGCGCAGCATCTGGATGCGCTCAAGACCTTCGACGTCATCCATGACAACCAGACCTTGGCCCACGGTGTCCTCGAACTCCAGGAACTCGGCCTGCCCCTCGTGGCGAGCATCCACCACCCCATCACCATGGACCGGAAGCTCGACCTCGCAGCGGCGCCGACCCTTCGCAAGAAGCTCTCTCTCCGACGCTGGTACGGCTTCCTCCGGATGCAGGGCAAGGTCGCCCGAGGGCTCAAGCACATCGTCACGGTGTCGCAGAGCTCTGCCGTCGACATCGCGCGCGAGTTCGGCGTCGACCCCGAGCGCATCGATGTCATTCCCTTGGGCGTGCAGCCGGAGGTCTTTGCGCCGTATGCCGGGAAGCGAGTCCCCGGGCGCATCGTCGCGATGGCGTCGGCCGATTCCCCGCTGAAGGGCATCGCGACCCTGCTCGAGTCCTTGGCCAAGTTGCGCACCGAGCGGGATGTCACGCTCACACTGGTCACCAAGCCCACCGCCGGCGGAGTGACCGAACGACTGGTCGACCGACTCGGCATCGGCGACATCGTCACCTTCGTCCATGGCCTGTCCGTCGAGGACCTGGCCGCGACGATGGGCTCGGCCGAGATCGTCTGCGTCCCTTCGCTCTACGAGGGCTTCTCGCTCCCGACGTTGGAGGCGATGGCCTGCGGGACGCCCCTCGTCGTCAGTGATGGCGGAGCGATCCCCGAAGTGGTCGGCGAGCCCGGTCTGTGTGCCGACATCGTTCCCGCCGGTGACGCCGAGGCACTGACCGCTGCGCTCGGGGCTCTGCTCGACGATCCCGATCGCCGCGAGCGCATGGGTCAGGCGGCCCGAGAGCGGGCTCGGACCACCTTCTCGTGGGAGGCCGTCGCGAGGGCCACGGCAAAGATCTACGAACACGCCATCCACCAGGCGCGCGGCGATCGAAGCTCGCGCCCCACCGTGTCCACGCAGGCAGGGATCTGACGCATGTTGACCGTTGACTTCGATCGCTTCGGCGTGCGTCCGGGCGAGAAGGTGCTCGACATGGGCTGCGGCGCCGGCCGCCACGCCTTCGAGCTCTATCGCCGTGGGGCCGACGTCACTGCCCTCGATCAGAGTGTCAAGGATCTCGACGAGGTCGGTGTGATGTTCGAGGCCATGGCGGCCGAGGGAGAGGTGCCGGCCGAGGCGGCTGCGCGCACGGTCGAGGGTGACGCTCTCGCCCTGCCCTTTGCCGACGGTGAGTTCGATCGCATCATCGCGGCCGAGATCCTCGAGCACATCCCGGAGGACGAGAAGGCGATTGCCGAGCTCTTCCGTGTCCTCGCGCCCGGTGGGGTGCTGGCCGTGACCGTGCCGCGGTGGTTCGCCGAGAAGATCAACTGGATGCTGTCGGATGCCTACCACGAGGTTGAGGGCGGGCACGTGCGCATCTACAAGGAGGACGAACTCACTGCCAAGTTGACGCGAGCCGGCTTCACCGTGGAGGGCCACTCCTTCGCCCACGCCCTGCACTCGCCGTACTGGTGGCTCAAGTGCGCGGTCGGCGTCGACAACGACGACAATCCGCTCGTCAAGGCCTATCACCGGCTCCTCGTCTGGGACATCATGCAGGCGCCGACCCTGACCCGGACGGCTGATCGAGTGCTCAACCCCGTCATCTCCAAGTCCGTGGTCCTCTACTGCCACAAGCCTGCCTGAGCCCCGGCATACGGATCCTCATGGTCAGACCTGTCCACGCCTGCTTCCCCGAGCGGATGCCGACCCTGGCCGAAGCCCGGCAGACCGCGGCATGGCTCGCGACCTGCCAGGAGGCCGATGGAGCCTTCGGGTGGGAGCGCCGTCGGCACGTCGATGCGTGGAACCACACCGAATCAGCCATGGCCATGACGGCCTTCGGAGAGCACGAGGCCGCAGATCGGGCCTACCTGTGGCTCCGAGAGACCCAGCGTCCTGGCGGCACCTGGCCGATGCGCTCGACCCGCGGTGTCGTCGAGGACGCCAGTGCGGACTCCAATCAGGTGGCCTACATCGCCGTCGGGGCCTGGCACCACTGGCTCGTGCGCCAGGATCGTGATTTCGTCGACGTGATGTGGCCGCACGTGCGCCGAGCCCTCGACTGGGTCGTGGCCCGCCAACTCGAGTGGGGCGGCATCTCCTGGAACGAAAGCGCGGACGGCACGCTCTGGGACACCGCGCTCCTCGCGGGCAGTTCGAGCATCGTGCACTCCCTCGACTGTGGGATCCTCCTGGCTGAACTCGTGGGGGTGGGGGAGTCAGCGGTCGCCTGGGCGCGAGCCCGCGTGCGTCTGGCCGAAGCAGTCCGTGATCACGAGGCGCTCTTCATCGACAACTCCCGATATTCGATGGACTGGTACTACCCGGTCCTCGGTGGTGCCCTGCGCGGTGAGGCGGCGCGGGAGCGGCTGGAGAAGCGGTGGGACGAGTTCGTCCGGCCCGGTCTCGGCATCCACTGCGTCGCTGACCATCCGTGGGTGACGGGGGCCGAGACGTGCGAACTGGCGCTGTCCCTTGACGCGATCGGGGACCGCGACGGGGCCAAGCAACTCATCCGGTCGATCCAGCACTTGCGGGAAACCGACGGTTCCTATTGGACCGGCCAGGTCTATGTCGAAGGGGTCCGTTGGCCCCTCGAACGCTCGACGTGGACGTCGGCCGCGGTCCTGTTGGCGATCGACGCGGTCACCGATCACTCCGGCGGAGCAGGCATCTTCCGCCTCACCTGACGTCCCCAGAAGTGTGGACTCGATGAGCGGCCGCCCGACGCGCGAGGATCGACGAGTGCACCGGTCCAGGTCTGGCTCCTTCCACCTCCCACCCCTTGCGTTCATCGTGGGGGCCGGGCTGCTCGTGGTGGCCGGCTGCGGAGCCGATGCCACCTCTGGGGCTGGCTCGGAGGTGACCGTGACCGTGTCAGTGCCCGTGGCGACGGTCACCGTGACCCCTTCGCCGGGAGCCGACACCGTGGTCGCGGCGCAGGATGCCACAGGAGCGCCCGCGCCTCCTGCCGAGACCGCACCCCCCGCTCCGGTCGACCACTGTGCCGAGCCCGGACTGCCGTCACGCGATGCCTACGACCTTGCCCTGGAGCGGTGTCGAGGCAGTTGGGCCGTGGCCGAGGCCAAGCTCGGCGATGGCGGCCTGTTCTTCCATCACTACGTCGATGGCCAGTGGGTCAACCTCGGCAGCTTCGGGTTCTACGGGAAGTTCTGGTGCCGCTCGCACCTCGAGGATGCCGGGGTGCCCGCTGACATCATCGGTGACATCCAGGGCTGCATCAGCCACGTCTCCCAATTCTGAGGCTCGTCAACGGACCTCGTCGCCCGCGTCGCCGCCGGTCCTCCGGAGGACGCGCATCGAGCCGCGGTGGGTCACGAGGTCCCAATCCCCACTCGTCACCGCGCGGCGGTAGACCCGCCAGGGTGGCTGCCCGCCATCCTCGGGCCGCTCGAAGACGTCGTGGATGACCAGGATCCCGCCTCGACTGACCCACCGGGCAAAGCCCTCGTAGTCGTTCGTGACGTGTTCGTCCGTGTGCCCGCCGTCGATGAACAGGAAGGCCAAGGGGGTGCCCCAGTGCCGGGCCACTGTCGGCGCCCGCCCCACGATGCCGACGACCTCCTCCTCGAGCCCGGCTCCGGTGATCGTCCGCCGGAAGAAGGGCAGGGTGTCGATCCGACCGACCTCGGGGTCGACGAGCGTGGGGTCGTGCCACTCCCAGCCGGGCTGGTTCTCCTCCGACCCTCGGTGGTGATCGACGGTGAAGACGACCGAACCGGCCTCGCGGGCTGCGGCGCCGAGGATGACCGCGGACTTGCCACACCAGGTGCCGATCTCGACTCCGGGACCGTGCTCCAGGGCGTCTCGAGCCACGACGAAGAGCAGGTCGCCCTCGTCCTCGGGCATGAATCCCTTTGCGGCGCGGGCGTAGTCGAGCAGTTCGTCCGTGGAGAGCGGGGGATCGGGTATGCCGGTCAGCTGGGTCATGCGTGATCCTCCCGTTGCGCTGTGATCGGCCCACTGTCCCGTGTCGAGTGGTCACTTGATGACGGAATGGACCCACTTATTCGTTCATCAAGTGACCACTCGACTGGGGCCTGGATGAGGTTGACATAGTCGTGGTGTGGCTGGAAGCCCATGTCCTCGTAGAGGGCCCGCGCCGGTGCGTTGCTCGAGAGGACCTGGAGGTGGGTGGACCGGGCGCCGTGGTCCAGAGAGCGCTCGAGCAGTGCTCGAGTGACGGCCCGGGCAAGCCCCTGGCCGCGAGCGGCCGGATCGACCCAGACCGACCCCAATCCGGCCCACCCGGGCGTGAGTCCAGCGCGGCCGACAGCGACGACCGCACCCTCAGGCGTCCCGTCGTCGGTGACGGTGGCGAAGAGTTGGGCCGGTGAGCCCGTGAGGACGGCCCGGGCGGTGTCCACCCAGCCCTCGTCGGCGATCCCACTCGCGGACAGACCGGCGGAGGACCGGTAGCCGTGATGGGCGCCCAACCAGGCGTCGGTCAGTTCGCTGGCCACCTCGACTCTGGCAGCAGACGTTGCTGGCAGCGCCGCGACCACGGAGGCCGTGTCGGCGGTCATCGTGTGGCAGCGCTCCGACTCCTGCGCGCCGAGCCCGATGAGCAGGGCCCCTACCGGGTCCTGCGCTGCCTCGAAGCCGACCGGCCCGGCGAGGGTCACGTTGAGCGGGAGGGAGCGCACGGCATACCAAGTCTTTGCGCGATCCACGGCCTCGGTGAGGGGCATGCCCGGGTCGCCCAGCAGGGCAACGGAATTGGCGCGCTGCGTGTAGCCGCGAGCGGCACGCAACTGCCAACGGCCGAGCCACTGGCGCTCGAGGGCGCCCCACGCGCCGACCATGACCTCCTGCATCCCGTCGACGGACAGCGCGCGATGGGCAGCACCGCGCCGCGCGGGACGGGGCGGCACCACCTTGACGACCGTGATGAGGTCCCGGTCGACGCGGACTTCGCCGCGTCTGGTGAGGACGGTGAGGGAGGAGTCGTCACGGCCGTTGAGCTGGCCCACGACATCGCTCAGGGTGTGTCCGAAGGCGTCCGGCCCGGGCAGCCGGTGGCGGATCACGACCCGGCTGCCGAGCGCGACAGCGTCCACGTCAGCACCCATGGGGCGCATAGTATGTGGCGCATGACGTACGTGATCGCCCAGCCGTGTGTGGACCTCAAGGACAAGGCCTGCATCGAAGAATGTCCGGTGGACTGCATCTACGAGGGCGAGCGCAGTCTCTACATCCATCCGGACGAATGCGTCGACTGCGGCGCGTGCGAGCCGGTGTGTCCGGTCGAGGCGATCTACTACGAGGACGACACCCCCGAGCAGTGGGCCGACTACTACAAGGCCAACGTCGAGTTCTTCGATGACCTGGGCAGCCCGGGTGGGGCCGCCAAGATGGGCATGATCCCCAAGGACCACCCGCTCATCGCCGCCCTCCCGCCCCAGGTCCACGACCACTGATCCGGGTCACCCGATCCACGAGCACCGGCCGGTGGTCACCTTTGGGTGACGCCGCCATCTGAGGGGGTATGCCGGGTGCGCACCCTTCCCGACTTCCCGTGGGATTCGCTCGTCCCCTTTCGCGAGCGGGCTGCCGCAGCGCCAGGCGGGATCGTGGATCTCTCCATCGGGACACCGGTGGACCCGACGCCGTCGGTGTTGCAGACGGCGCTCCGGGAGGCGGCCGATGCCCCCGGATATCCGCAGACTTGGGGCACCCCGGACCTGCGTGAGGCCGTCGTGGAGTGGTTCGCCCGTCGACGCGGCGTGCCCGGTCTCGATCCCGACGGGATCATCCCGACGGTGGGGTCGAAGGAACTCGTGGCCTGGCTGCCGACCCTGCTCGACCTCGGCCCCGGTGACATCGTCGGCTTCCCGCGCGCGGCCTATCCGACCTACGACGTCGGTGCCCGGCTGGCCGGGGCAACCCCGCTGGCCGTCGACTCGCTGACCAGCCTCGGGCCGCTGACGCCCTCGACCACTCCGAAGTTGTTGTGGCTCAACACCCCTGGCAACCCGACGGGCAAGGTCCTCGGCGTCGGGCACCTGCGCAAGGTCGTCGACTGGGCTCGCGCTCACGGGGTGATCGTCGCGTCGGACGAGTGCTATGCCGAGCTGGACTGGCGTGACCGTGACGACGCTGGCGACGGGTCGATCGACTGGGATGCCGAGCCGCCGACGACCCCATCCCTGCTCGACCCGCGGGTCACGGGCGGATCCACCGAAGGACTCTTGGTCTGCTATTCGCTGTCCAAGCAGTCCAACCTCGCGGGTTATCGCGCGGCGTTCGTGGCGGGCGACCCCGCTCTCGTCCGGCGGGTGCTCGAGGTCCGCAAGCATGCCGGCTTCATGGTCCCGTGGCCGGTCCAGCGGGCACTGCTGGCGGGGTTGCGGGACGACGCTCATGTCGCCGAGATCAGGGCTCGCTATGCCGATCGGCGGGCCCGCCTCCGACCGGCCGTCGAGCAGTGGGGCCTGCGCGTGGACGACTCCGAGGCCGGCCTCTATCTGTGGTGCACGGCCGGCGAGGACTCGTGGGCGACGGTGGCACGGCTGGCTGATCTCGGCATTCTCGTCGCCCCCGGCGCCTTCTACGGGCGAGCGGGGGAACGACACGTGCGCATGGCGCTCACGGCCACGGACGAACGCATCGCCACCGCGGTTGAGAGGCTTCGGGGCAACGCCTCCTGATTTGTCGGTCCCCGAGACCCTTTTTTCACATCGTTCGATGTAATTTAATGAAATGGCGATCCAACCAAGGATCCGCCCGGCCTCCACGGGCCAGCCCCACGGCATACCCAATGCTGCTCCGGCGACTCTGACCGACCGGTCCCGATCCCTCCTTCGCACCCCGCCTGCCAGGCCGGGGGAGCGCATCGTGCGCATCATCACCACGACCGACCACAAGGTGATCGGCAACCTCTACTTCGCGACGACGTTCGCGTTCTTCCTCATCGGGGGAGCGTTGGCGATGCTCATCCGGGCCGAGTTGTGGCAACCGGGGCTCGATATTGTCGACAACCCCGAGCAGTTCAACCAACTCTTCACGATGCACGGCACGATCATGTTGCTGCTCTTCGCCACCCCGCTCTTCGCCGGTTTTGCCAATGCGATCATGCCCCTGCAAATCGGCGCTCCGGACGTGTCCTTCCCCCGCCTCAACATGCTGTCCTACTGGCTCTACCTCTTCGGCGGGCTGATCGCCATCGGTGGCTTCCTCACGCCCGGGGGAGCGGCGGCCTTCGGCTGGTTCGCGTATGCGCCGCTGTCGGACGTGTCCTACAGCCCCGGCCTCGGTGGCGACCTGTGGGTGTTCGGGCTGGCGCTGTCGGGGTTCGGCACCATCCTCGGCTCCGTCAACTTCATCACCACGATCCTCACGATGCGAGCCCCCGGGATGACGATGTTCCGGTTGCCGTTGTTCACGTGGACCGTATTGCTCACGTCGATCCTCGTGATCTTGGTCTTCCCGGCCCTCGCGGCGGCGCTCTTCGCCCTGGGCGCGGACCGGCGGTTCGGCGCCCACGTCTTCGACCCTGACAACGGTGGGCCGATGCTGTGGCAGCACATCTTCTGGTTCTTCGGGCACCCCGAGGTCTACATCATCGCGTTGCCCTTCTTCGGGATCATCTCCGAGGTCATCCCGTGCTTCAGCCGGAAGCCGCTCTTCGGCTACAAGACCATGGTCTTCTCGACGATTGCGATCTCGGCGCTCTCGGTGTCGGTCTGGGCCCACCACATGTACGGCACGGGTCAGGTGTTGCTGCCGTTCTTCGCCATCATGTCGATGCTCATTGCCGTGCCCACCGGAGTGAAGTTCTTCAACTGGCTGGGGACCATGTGGCGGGGGCAGTTGAGTTTCGCCACGCCGATGATCTTCGCGCTCGGCTTCATGGCGACCTTCCTCTTCGGCGGCCTGACCGGGGTGATCATCGCGAGCCCCGCCATCGACTTCCACGTCACCGACACCTACTTCATCGTGGCCCACTTCCACTACACCGTCTTCGGCACCGTCGTCTTCGCGATGTTCTCCGGCTACTACTTCTGGTGGCCGAAGTTGACTGGACGGATGCTCGACGAGCGCCTGGGCAAGATTCACTTCTGGATGCTCTTCATCGGCTTCCACATGACCTTCCTCATCCAGCACGTCCTGGGGATGCAGGGCATGCCGCGCCGGTACGCCGACTACCTGCCCGAGGACGGCTTCCAGTGGATGAACGACGTGTCCTCCGTGGGCGCCTTCCTCCTGGGGGCCTCGACCTTGGTCTTCCTCTGGAACGTCTGGGTGACGTGGCGCCGCGCCCCGCTCGTCGCGAGTGATGACCCCTGGGGCTTCGGGGCAGGTCTCGAGTGGGCGACCTCCTGCCCGCCGCCGAGACACAACTTCGACTCGATCCCGAGGATCCGCTCCGAGCGTCCGGCCGTCGACCTCCACCATCCGCAGACGTGAGATCTTGCCCCGACACTTCGCACGCGTTCATGGTCAGCCCGCCGCTGACCCTCACCGCGCGGACCGATTGACCCTCGATCCGGACGCGACGGTAGGGTCGGGATGAAACGGCGACGTCGCCCAACCCTGCGGCGCCCGCCCACAGCCACTCACCTGTGAAGGACGTGACGGATGACCGACAACGCTGGGGCCCTCCTCTCCGCCAAGGGCAAGGAGCTCGACCTCAAACTCGTCCCGGCCACCGAGGGCAACAACGGCTACGACATCTCGGCTCTGCTCAAGGAGACCGGCAATGTCACCCTCGACGGTGGCTTCGTCAACACCGCCAGCTGCACCAGCGCGATCACCTACATCGACGGTGACGCGGGGATCCTGCGCTACCGCGGCTACCCCATCGAGCAGCTCGCCGAGAAGTCCTCCTTCTTGGAGTCCTCCTACCTGCTCATCTACGGGGCGCTCCCCGGCAAGAGCGAGCTCGAGACCTTCGAGAACAAGATCCGCCAGCACACGATGCTGCACGAGGACCTCAAGGGCTTCTTCCAGGGCTTCCCGCGCGACGCCCACCCGATGCCCGTGCTCTCCTCGGCCGTCTCGGCGCTGTCGACCTTCTACCAGGACAGCCTCGACCCCTTCGACAAGGAGCAGGTCGAGATCTCGACCATCCGCCTGCTCGCCAAGCTCCCGACCATCGCGGCCTACGCCTACAAGAAGTCGATCGGCCAGCCCTTCCTCTACCCCGACAACAACCTCTCGCTCGTCGAGAACTTCCTCCGGATGACCTTCGGTGTCCCGGCCACGGCCTACGACATGGATCCCGAGATGGTCAAGGCTCTCGACCTGCTCCTGCTCCTGCACGCCGACCACGAGCAGAACTGCTCGACCTCGACCGTCCGCCTCGTCGGCTCCTCGCACGCCAATCTCTTCGCGAGCGTGTCGGCCGGCATCAACGCCCTCTTCGGCCCGCTCCACGGCGGCGCCAACCAGGCCGTCCTCGAGATGCTCGAGCGGGTCCAAAAGGCGGAGTACTCCACCGACGAGTTCATGGCCAAGGTGAAGAACAAGGAGGACGGCGTCCGGCTCATGGGCTTCGGGCACCGCGTCTACAAGAACTACGACCCGCGCGCGGCGATCATCAAGAACACCGCACACACCATCCTCGAGAAGATGGGCGGCAACGACGAGCTCCTCGAGATCGCCATGCGGCTCGAGGAGATCGCGCTCAAGGACGACTACTTCGTCGAGCGCAAGCTCTACCCGAACGTCGACTTCTACACCGGCCTGATCTACAAGGCGATGGGCTTCCCGACCCGGATGTTCACCGTCCTCTTCGCCCTCGGTCGCCTCCCGGGCTGGATCGCCCAGTGGCGCGAGATGATCGAGGACCCGACGACCAAGATCGGTCGCCCGCGTCAGGTCTACATCGGCGAGACCGAGCGCGACTACGTGCCCCTCGACCAGCGCTGAGGCAACGCCTCGACGAAACGCGAGCCCACGGCTGACCCAAGAAAAATCTTGGGTATGCCGTGGGCTCGCTTGTGCGTTCTGCCCACCGAACCGCTTCCGCGTCGCGCTGGCTACGGCGCAGTAAATGCCGTTGGAGCAGCACCTACTGCGCCGTAGCGCGGTGGGTTCAGAGGGTGAGGACGACGCGGGTCTGGGGTTGCGGGGTGGAGGAGGTGGACCACGTCAGGGCCGAGCTCGCTCGCGACCGCGACCACTGCTTGTCACCGACCTGCACGGACCTGGCGCCGGTGTCGACGGCTCGAGCCACGCCCCAGGAACCGATCGCCCACGCCTGACCCAAGAAAAATCTTGGGTATGCCGTGGGCTCGCTTGTGCGTTCTGCCCACCGAACCGCTTCCGCGTCGCGCTGGCTACGGCGCAGTAAATGCCGTTGGAGCAGCACCTACTGCGCCGTAGCGCGGTGGGTTCAGAGGGTGAGGACGACGCGGGTCTGGGGTTGCGGGGTGGAGGAGGTGGACCACGTCAGGGCCGAGCTCGCTCGCGACCGCGACCACTGCTTGTCACCGACCTGCACGGACCTGGCGCCGGTGTCGACGGCTCGAGCCACGCCCCAGGAACCGATCGCCCACGCCTGCCGGGCGTCGGCGACGTCGATCACGACGCTGCGCCCTTCGACCCGAGCGTCAAGGTCGTGATCGGCCTTGATGAGGGCAACCAGTGCCGCCGGGTCACCAGCGGTGGTCGGGTCGTCGAGGCGGCACCCGATGCCCGCCGGCGAGTGGCCCGAGAGCACTGAGGCGGTCACCCGCGCCTTGGCCTCGTGGGCGGCATAAGCCCGTCCGTCGGCGCTGCGCTGGACCTCCTGGGCCGCCGTCGCGATGTCCGCATTCTCCCAGCCGCTGACCTTCTCGAGCGCGTCGTAGAAGGCATTGGAGGAGTATTCGGGATTCATGATCTGCTCCACCGTGCCCCAGCCCTGGGAGGGGCGTTGCTGGAAGAGCCCGACCGAATCCCGGTCGCCATAGGTGATGTTGCGGACCTTGCTCTCCTGAAGGGCGGTGGCGATGGCGATCGTCGCGGCGCGCGGGACCATCCCGCGACGCAGCGCGATGGCCGTGATCACGGCCGTGTTGCTTGCCTGATCAGGAGCCCAGTCAAAGGTCTGCTCCGAGGCCGTGACGCGACACTCCATGGTCGCGAAGGAGTCCAGGGCGGCGCGGACCCCCCACCAACCGCCGATCCCGACGACGAGCGCAAGTCCGAGCAGGAGCAGCCGCCCGACGAGTCGGGGGCGGTGGTGCTCCTCGGCGAACGTGAAGGCTCCCCGATCGGTCCGTGGCATGGGCGCTCAGTCGTTGGCGTGGAGGGCCGAGTTGAGGACGATCCCGTGGCCGTCGCGCGGGCGCGCCAGGACGGCCCCGGTCACGGAGTCGCGCAGGAAGAGCAGGTTGGACTGTCCCGACAGATCGCGGGCCTTTGCGACGGTGCCATCCGGCAGAGTCACCTTGGTGCCGGCCGTGACGTAGAGCCCGGCCTCGACCACACAGTCGTCCCCGAGCGCGATCCCCAGCCCCGACTCGGCACCCAACAGACAGCGCTCGCCGAGGCTGACGCGCTCGTTGCCGCCGCCGGACAGGGTGCCCATCGTCGAGGCGCCACCCCCGATGTCCGAGCCGTCACCGACCACGACACCCTGACTGATCCGCCCCTCGACCATCGAGGTGCCGAGCGTGCCGGCGTTGAAGTTCACGAAACCCTCGTGCATGACCGTCGTCCCGGGAGCGAGGTGGGCTCCGAGCCGGACCCGGTCGGCGTCCGCGATCCGCACCCCACTGGGCACGACGTAGTCGGTCATCCGAGGGAACTTGTCGATCCCGAAAACCTGCACCGGGCCACGCGCCATGAGCCGTGCCCGGGTTCGTTCGAAACCCTCGACCGCGCACGGTCCATGGTTGGTCCACACGACATTGGCGAGGACCCCGAAGATCCCGTCCAGGGTGATCGAGTTCGGGGTGACGAGGCGGTGGGAGAGCAGGTGCAGCCGGAGGTAGGCGTCCTCCGTCGAGGTGGGTGCCGCGTCGAGATCGATCGCTACCAGGCCCCTGCCGATCTGGACACCGCGAGCCTCGTCATCGCGGACAAGCGGGTCGAGCAGGGCGACGTCCGCGGCATACGCCTCGTCAGCCACCTCCGGAGGTGTGCCGAGCACCGGCCGAGGGAACCAGGTGTCGAGCACGGTGCCATCGGCCGTGCGGGTGGACAGGCCGTGGCCCCAGGCGGTGCGGGTCTGCGTCATGGCGACAAGGGTACGTGGATCGCCGAAGGTCCCCGGGTGAGGTCGTTAGGCTCATCGGTATGCCGTCTCACCCCTTGACGATCGACCTCACCACCGATGTGGTCACCCTGACCGGAGCCCTGTGCGACATCCCCTCCGTGAGCCTCGACGAGGCTGCCCTGGCCGATGCCATCGAGGACGTGCTGTCCGGGCTGCCACACCTGACGGTCACTCGCTTGGGCAACACCCTGATTGCCAGGACCGACCTGGGCCACGCCGACCGCGTGGTGCTCGCCGGGCACATCGACACCGTCCCCCTCACCAAGGACCCGAGCAATCTGCCCGTCCGGCGCGAGCGGGTGGGTGAGGAGGAGGTCCTCTGGGGCCGCGGCACGGTCGACATGAAGGGGGGTGTGGCTGTCCAGTTGCGCGTGGCCCACGAGGTGCGCCAACCCAACCGCGACCTCACCTTTGTCTTCTACGAGGGCGAGGAGATCGAGTCCGAATACAACGGCCTTCTCCACGTCCAGCAGCAGCGACCCGACCTCATCGAGGATGCCGACTTCGCCGTGCTCCTCGAGCCCACGGACGGCAACGTCGAAGGGGGCTGCAAGGGCACACTCCGCGCTGAGATCACCACCAAGGGCATCGCCGCACACTCGGCTCGCCCCTGGAAAGGACACAACGCCATCCACGACGCCGGCGAAATCCTCAGGCGACTCACGGCATACGAGGCAAGAGTGGCGACCATCGACGGCCTGGAGTATCGCGAGGCCCTCAACGCGGTCGGGATCAGCGGTGGCATCGCCGGCAATGTCATCCCCGACCGGTGCGTGGTGACGGTGAACTATCGCTACGCGCCGGATGTGTCTGAGGAGGAGGCCGAGGCGCACGTGCGCACCGTCTTCGACGGCTTCGAGTTGGCCATCACGGACAACGCCGGTGGCGCCTTGCCCGGGCTCGGCACTCCGGCGGCGCAGGCCTTCGTCGCGGCGCTCGGTGTGGACGTGACGGGGAAGCAGGGCTGGACCGACGTTGCGAGGTTCTCGGCCATGGGGGTGCCGGCGGTGAACTTCGGTCCCGGCGACCCCAACCTCGCCCATATGGACGACGAGCAGTGCCCCGTCGATCAATTGGTCGCGGCTGAGGCGGCCATGATCCGCTGGCTGAGCGGAGGCCCGTCATGACCGTCGAGGGTCGCTCCGGCAAGGGGTCTGGAGCCGAGGTGACCGGGGCCCAAGGGGACTACTTCAAGGGTCCGCTCGTCATGCGCCGCGGTCAGGTGCCCGAGGAGACCACCGACCAGCGACTGCTTGACTCGCGGGGGAGTGCCGACTGGGTCCACACCGACCCCTGGCGGGTGATGCGCATCCAGGCGGAGTTCGTCGAAGGTTTTGGCGCGCTCGCCGAGGTCGGGCCGGCGGTCAGTGTCTTCGGGTCCGCACGCACCAAGCCCGAGGACCCCACCTATGACCTGGGGATCCGGGTCGCCAAGGCCCTCGTGGTTGCGGGATATGCCGTGATCACCGGTGGCGGGCCCGGTGCCATGGAAGCCGCGAACAAGGGGGCCGTCGAGGCTGGTGGGGTCTCTGTGGGGTTGGGGATCGAGCTGCCCTTCGAGCAGGGCCTCAACGAATACGTCGACCTCGGAGTCAACTTCCGCTACTTCTTCGCGCGCAAGACGATGTTCGTCAAATATGCGCAAGGCTTCATCGTGCTGCCCGGTGGGTTCGGGACCCTCGATGAACTCTTCGAGGCCATCACCTTGGTCCAGACCAAGAAGGTGACCAGTTTCCCGATCGTCCTCATGGGGACGTCGTACTGGTCGGGCCTGCTCGACTGGCTGCGCGAGGCCGCGCTCGCCCACGGGACGATCAGCCCGGGCGATCTCGACCTGATGACCGTCACCGATGACGTCGACGAGGCCGTGGCGCGCATCGAGGCCTCGGATCGCTCAGGCGGTGGCCTGCGGGGGAGTCGGGCACCCGTCCTGCCAGCATCCGAGGAACCCAAGGAGCTCGAGTGAGGGGTGACTGGCCGATCTGGGTGGCGTTGGCCCTGACCGGCTGCTCGGTGGTGGCGCTGGGTGTGTGGGCGTCGCGGCGAGGCCTTCGAACCGACCCGCTGCCGGCGCCCGTGAGCTCCGTGCCACCCTTGGATCTGCCACTTGATCGTGGGTTCACGGCGCAGGAGTTGCGCGACGTGCGCTTCGAGACCGGGCTGCGGGGTTACGACCCCGGGCCGGTCGATGCGCACCTCGAGGAGTGGATCCAGTGGCTGGGCCCCCTCGAGGACGCCGGTGTGGAGACCCCGAGCCGTCCGGCCGCCGACGTGACCTTCCCCGTCGTGTTGCGGGGCTACCGGATGGAGCAGGTTGATGAGCTCCTCGCCGCCCTCGACCGCTGACGCGCAGCCGCCACTGCGCTGGTCAAGGGCCGATGCCGCGGCAGCCACGGCATACGCGGTGGTGGCGTTCTGGATGCTGAGCCGTCTCTTCGTGGATCCCAGAGGCACCTACCTCTCGCAGGGTGTGCAGGACCAGCAGGCCTTCGAGTGGTACTTCGGAGCCACGGCCCACAGTCTGGCCACATTCTCCAACCCCCTCTTCTCGACCCTCCAGAACCACCCGACCGGCGTCAACATGCTCGCCAATGCGACGGTCATGGGTCTGGGGATCCCGTTTGCTCCGATCACCCTCACGTTGGGGCCGCACTGGACCTTCCTGCTCATCGAGTGGCTCGGCTTCGCGGCCACGGCGTGGTGCTGGTATGCACTGTTCGTCCGGCGGATGGGAGCGCACCGCGCCGCCGCATTCATCGGGGGCCTGTTCGTGGGCTTCTCCCCGGCCATGGTCTCCCACGGCAACGGCCACCCGAACTTTCTCGCCCAATTCCTCGTGCCGGTGATCATCGATCGACTGATCGACCTCGGACAGGCTCACCCCCGACGACTGGTGTGGCGCAAGGGGACCGTGCTCGGCCTCGTGGTGACCTGGCAACTGTGGATGGGTGAGGAGGTCCTTCTTCTGGCTGCGGTGGGGATCGCCATCGCGGCGCTGGCGATGCTTGTGCAGCGGCGATTGCCCTGGCGCACGATGCTGCCCGGTGTCGCCATTGGGGTTCTCACCACGGTCCTGCTCTTCGCCTTCCCACTGTGGTGGCAGTTCGCCGGGCCCCAGAGCTACACGTCGATGTGGCAGCCGGTGGCCACCAACGACCTGGCCTCGCTGTGGGGGAGGGCGACGCGGACGATCGGTGCCGACCCCTGGGCTTCGGCGGCCTTGTCGATGAACAGGACCGAGGAGAACGCCTTCTTCGGGGTGCCGCTCTGGCCCGTGCTCTTGGGCTTGGTCGTGCTCCTCCTCCGCCGCCCCGTCGTGCGCGCCAGCGCCCTTGTCGTGTTGGTGAGTGTCTGGCTCTCCCTCGGCAGCGAGGTGACCTTGCACGGGAAGGCCACGTCGATCCCCGGACTCTGGTCTCTCGTCGCGGATCTGCCCCTGTTCGAGTCCGTGCTCCCGACGCGGTTGACGCTCGTCACGGTCCCCGCCGCGGCCGCCATTCTCGTGGCCGCTCTGGACTGGGCCATCCGGCGGTCATGGGGCCCGACCAGGGTTCGAGTGCGCCAACATTCCGGCGACCCGATCTGGCAACGTTGGGGCCCTCTCGGCGTCATCGGGGTCGCCGTCACCCTCGCCTTGGCCCCGATGGTCCCGACGCGGTTGTGGGCCGACCCGCGCCCCGTCGTCCCGGAGTTCTTCACGTCGGGCGATTGGCGTTCCTACCTGGATGGCGGCGCAGTGTTGGGTGTGCCTCCCCCCGACATCGTCGATATGCGAGCCAACGACTGGCAGGCGAGCGCGCGGTGGGAGTTCCCGCTCGTCGAGGGCTATTTCATGGGGCCAGACGGTAGTGGCTCGGGCGTGGGTACCCGTGGGGCCGTACGCCGCCCGTTCTCCCAATGGTTGGCCGAGATCGCGCGGGACCAGGTCCCCCGGGTGGCCACCCCAATCGAGATCGAGCAGTTCCGCTCGGACCTTCGGTTCTGGCGAGCCGACCTCGTCGTCCTCCCTCCACGTCCCGACAATGCCCTGCTCCGTGTCAGTGTCGAGTCCGTCCTGGGCCCGGCGACCGAATCAGGCGGCGTCGCCTTCTGGGACGTGCGACGCTGGCGCGATGGTTGAGGGTTCGGCTGTGGCTGCCCAGGGCGCGGGGCATCTCTTGCCCGCCCGGGGCGGGTGGTCGGCGAAGGCCATGGCCCATCCCGTGCGCACCTTGCTGATCGTGTATGCCGTGTCCCGGCTCATCGGGTGGGGTTGCCTCTGGGTTGCGGCGAACCATTTTCAGAACCCCGCCGGAGTGGGCACCGATGACCCTGGTGTCCTCGACCTGCTCCCGCTGTGGGACACGGAATGGTACGAACGGATCGCCCGCCATGGCTATCCCGTGCCGCTCCCGGGTGACCCGGAGACCGGTGTCCTGACCTACAGCGAGTGGGCCTTCTATCCGCTCTTCCCGATGATCCTCCGCGGCCTGATGGCACTCGGCGTCCCGTTCCTCGCTGCGGGGGTCCTTCTCAACCTCGGGCTCGGTGCCCTCTCGACGATTCTCATCTGGGCGACCCTGCGCCACGGTGTGCACGCCGAGCCTCGGCCGGAGCGCGAACGCCTGGCCCTCCTGGCTGCCGTCCTCTGGTGCTTCTACCCCGCCACGACGGTGCTGCTCAAGCCCTACACGGAAGCGCTCGCGATGGTGCTCATCGCGGGCAGCCTGCTGGCCCTCCTCCAGCGCAGGTACTGGGTCGTGGCACTCCTCGCCGTGCCACTGGGCCTGACCCGCGCTGTGGCCCCCGCCATGGGATTGGCCGTCGTGGTCCATCTGTTCTTGCGGTGGCGTGAGGACCAACAGGGCGGCAAGGCGCCGCTCCATGGTCAACGCACGGCGGCGCTGGCCATGGTTGGGCTCACGGGGATATCGGGCATCCTGTGGCCTGCCATCGCCGGCCAGGTGAGCGGCATACCGACGGCCTTCTTCGACGTGCAGCGGGCCTGGGGGATGCAACCCAGTGCGGGCCCCTTCGTGCTCTGGTTGCAATGGGCCTGGGAGAGCAAGGGGGCAGCGGGAGTGATCGTCCTCGTCGGCCTCGTGGGCACCTACATCGCCCTCGTCCTCGGCCGGCACGGACGGTGGATCCCCGTTGAGCTCCGGGTGTGGGCGGTGGCCTACCCCCTCTACCTGTTCGCTGTCGTGCGGCCCATCACCTCCATGTGGCGCTTCCTGCTCCTGGACTTTCCCCTCGCGGCCCTGTTCGCGAGCGTGGCCATGCGCACCTCCACCGGCGACGGGATCGTGCGGCATTGGAAGCGACGGGTGGCTCTGCTGCTCGCCCTGTTGGTCGTGGGCATGGTCTGGTGGACCGCCACCTTCCTCACCTACACGCCGTGGGGGTCACGCCCACCGTGATTAGGATGCACGCCGCAAGCGCGGGATAATGGTCCTCGGCCACCGGACCCTGCCGGTGAAGTGAATGCCCCGCGATGGCGAGTGGGGCCACGACGAAGGGATTTACCCATGGCGGCAATGAAGCCCAGGACGGGCGATGGCTCTCTCGAGGTGGTCAAGGAGGGGCGTTGCTTCGTCCTGCGGATGCCCGCGGATGGTGGCGGTCGCATCGTCATCGAGATGAACGCCGAGGAGGTCAAGGCACTCGGCGTGGCCATCGACAACTGCGAAGGCCTCAAGTGACCTCGCACCCGTGAGAGACGGCCGAATGGCCCAGCCTCTCGAAGGGGCCCGCACCCACGGTGCGGGCCCCTTCGGCGTCTCACCGTGGCCGGCCCCCAACCCCAATCGGTGAGACGGTGTGGCCGGGGAGATCACCGGCGACCTAGCGTGCTGCGCAACGACCTGTTCCCTTCCCGGAAGGATGTCCAATGAACGCCGGATACGGGCTGGCGGTGCGTTGGTCCCTCAAGGGCTGCGGGCCCGAGGTGGCCCACCAATTGCGCGAATATGTCGTCGGCACCTCGATCGCGAGGTTCATGTTCCTTGACGGCCTGGCGTTCAAGGTGTGGCGGATGCGCGAAGGGGAGTGGTTCGAGGGGACCTACGTCTTCGACTCCGAACATGAGCGCGACCGCTTCCGGACCCAGTTCGAGGCCGACGCCGCGACCTCCCCGGGCAGCGAGTTGATCGGGTCCGCGCCGATCATCATCGAGGACTATGAGGTCGTCGCCATTGCCGAGGGGCCGGCGGCCTTTCGACGGGGAGCGGGACCGGGTCTCGACCAATCCGCCTGACCCTTGCCGTCTGGCAGAGGGACTGTCGGGCCACAGGCGTGAATCAGCGCTTGACGGCGAGCAGGAGTCCGTCGCTCACGGGCACCAGCGCGGTGAGCAGTCGCTCATCGTCGCGGATCAACTTGCCCAGGTCCCGCAGGATGCTCGTGGACTCGTCACGCGCTGCGGGGTCAGCGACCTTGTCGTGCCAGAGCATGTTGTCGAGGGCCAGCACGCCCCCCGATCGCAGCAAACGGATCGCATGCTCGACATAGAGCGGATAACTCACCTTGTCGGCGTCGATGAGGGCCAGGTCATAGGCCCCATCACTCATCCGGGGCAGCACGTCGGAGGCACGGCCCGTGATGACGCGGGTGCGCTGGTGTGCCACTCCCGCCCCGGCATACGCGTCCTTGGCCGCCTGCGCGTGCTCGGGTGAGACTTCGATCGTCGTGAGGACACCGTCGATCGGCATCCCGCCGAGTAGCCAGAGGCCGGAGGTGCCGGCGCCGCTGCCGATCTCGATGACATGGCGTGCCTGGATGGACGCAGCGATCACCTGGAGGAGAGCTCCTGCGCCCGTGCCGACCGGGGTTGCGTCCCCGAACTCGATGCCGCGACGGCGGGCAGCCTCGGTGGCTTCCGGCTCGGCGACGAATTCTTCGGCGTAGGACCAACTGGCGGGCTTCAAGGTGCTCATGCGAGGCAACCCTACTCGCGGCGGATTCGCCGCTGACTCACAGGAGACGTCCAGACTCGACGGGAACAATTCGGGCCATGACGACGTCTCATGGGGGCACCGACACGACCCGTGCAACGGCCCCCGACCCGAGGACTGGACCGACAGCGATGACGATGACGATGACGACCCTGACCGCCGACAGCGCCACGGAAAGCACAGCCTCCGCCGCCGCCACCACCCTCTCCGACTCGACCACCGAGACGTGGGTGCCGCCGACCTGGGAAGAGATCGTCGAGCAGCATTCGGCGCGCGTCTACCGACTCGCCTACCGGTTGACCGGCAACGTGCACGACGCAGAGGACCTCACCCACGACGTCTTCATCCGGGTCTTCCGCTCGCTGCACTCCTACACCCCCGGCACCTTCGAGGGCTGGCTGCACCGCATCACGACCAACGTCTTCCTCGACAAGATGCGCCGCAAGCAGCGGATCCGCTTCGATGCCCTCTCGGAGGACTCGGCCGCCCGCTTGACCAGCCGCGAACGGGGCCCCGAGCAGGTCTATGCCGAGAGCCACTTCGACGATGACGTGCAGCGGGCCCTCGATGCCCTTGCCCCCGACTTCCGCGCAGCGGTGGTGCTCTGCGACATCGAGGGCCTCTCCTACGAGGAGATCGCGGCGACGCTTGGGATCAAGCTCGGGACGGTGCGCTCTCGCATCCACCGTGGCCGCACGCAGTTGCGCGAGGCACTTGCGCACCGCGCGCCGAAGCCCGAGACGCACGTGACGACCCGTCCGAAGCGTCGCCTCTCGATGCGACCGGCCACGGGCGCGCTGTGATCCGGGTCCGCTGTGGCGGGCCCGAACTGCCCGAGTATGCCGTGGGTCGTCTTCCGGTCGAACGCACCAGGGCGTGGGATCGACATCTCGTGACCTGTCAGCACTGCGTCGTTGCCGTGAGCCAGGAGCGTCGGCTGCAGGCTCGCTTGTCGTCGGGCCCAGCCGTGTCCCGAAACCTGCATGCCCAACTGCTCGCGATGGCGTGCCGTGAGCTGGGTGGCCCGGAGTCTGCGCGTGGGGTCCCGAGACCGGCGGCTTCCATGGCGCCCTTGCCCCTCATGGCTCCCTCGGCGCCGCCAGCCCACCGAAGCATCCTCCGGTCGGTTGTCCTCGCCTCGACCGTGGCCGGGCTCGGCGCCACGGCCGTGTGGACGCTCGGAGTGGCCGTCAGGACCAACCCGACAAGTCAGGACGTCCACCCCGCCGCGGTGCTTCACACCGCGAAGCCGGTGGCGCCCGGCGCCAACTCGCCCCTCACCGACCGCCGATCCACGGTGTTGCCCGCATCGTGGACCGGTGCCGGAGTGCCAGTACTCCATCCCGACAACGACTCGATCGACAGGGCAGAATCCACACCATGAGCGACCCGTCCGACCGCCCCGAGCACGTCGCCCCGGAGCACACCCGGCCAATTGACGTCGGACACACGCAGGAGTTCGACGGGGCGACGACCGGTTCGGGTTCAGCCCAGGGCACGTGGTGGGACCCCACGCCGGCGCAGGAGTCGGCCGAGGCGCCGGAGCCCACAAAGGCACCGTTTGCTCACCCCATGCCCCAGCCCCACGGTCAGGCCGACAGTCCGGGGCAGGTGACTCACGGCATACCCCCCGTCCCTGCGTGGACCTCGCCAGCCAACCATGGCGCGGTCGCCTGGCCGCATCAGGAATCTGGAGGTCAACCGCCGACCCGCGTCGAGCGCCGTGGCCCTGGGTGGGCCGCGCTGCTCCTCATCGCCGGTCTCGCCACGATCCTTGCCGGGTTGGGCGGCGGCTTGCTGGGCGGTTGGCTTGCCACGAACGGACACCTTCGCACCCCCTTCGATTCCTCCACCGCTGCCGCGGACAACGGTCCGACGCCCGAGGCCGGGGCGGGAGCCACGACCCGTCCGGAGGGCTCGGTGGCCAATATCGCCGCCAAGGCGATGCCGAGCGTGGTCACCATCAAGGTTGATGCCGACGCTGGTTCGGGCACCGGCTCGGGCTGGGTGCTCGACCAGCAGGGCCACATCGTCACGAACAACCACGTGGTCGCCGATGCCTCGGAGGGCGGCACCATCACGGTCGTGCTCTCCAACGGCAAGCAGAGCGAGGCCACGGTCGTCGGGCGGGACGCCTCCTATGACCTGGCCGTCATCAAGGTGGACCGCACCGACCTCACTCCGCTCGTCCTCGGCGACTCGAGCAAGGTCGTCGTCGGTGACCCGGTCATCGCGGTGGGCGCACCACTGGGTCTGGAGTCGACGGTCACGACCGGCATCGTCAGCGCGCTCGACCGTCCAGTCGCTGCCGGCGACAGCCAGGACACCTCGTTCATCAACGCCATCCAGACCGACGCGGCGATCAACCCGGGCAACTCCGGCGGGCCGCTGCTCAACATGGCCGGCGAGGTGATCGGCGTGAACTCGGCGATCGCCACTGCCCCCGGGACGAGTTCCAGCGGGCAGGCGGGCAACATCGGTGTCGGCTTTGCGATCCCGAGCGCCCAGGTGAAGAAGACCGTCGAGCAACTGATCCGCACCGGCAAGGCGGTCCACCCCGTCATCGGCGTCTACCTCGACCGTCGCTATGAGGGCGAGGGCGTGCGCATCCTCGAGCAGACGCCCAACGGGCAGGCACCGATCGCGCCGAATGGACCGGCGGCCAAGGCGGGGCTCAAGCCCGGTGATATCGTCCTCGCTCTCAACGGGCAGCCGATGACCAATCCGGACGCATTGGTCGTGGGGATCCGCTCCTTGGACGTGGGCGATACGGTCACGCTCAAGGTCAGGCGCGGCTTCGAGGAATTGGATGTCAAGATGGTCCTCGAGGCATCCACCACGGAGTGAACTGCCTGATTACCCGCAGGCACCGACAGAAGGACGCGCATGTTCGGCATCAACGGCTGGGAGGCGTTGATCCTTGTCGTGCTCGCCGT
Organism: Phycicoccus sp.; assembly: GCA_035418665.1. Taxonomy (GTDB): domain Bacteria; phylum Actinomycetota; class Actinomycetes; order Actinomycetales; family Dermatophilaceae; genus Phycicoccus_A. The sequence continues at coordinate 4,584 of DAOLRO010000001.1, read as the reverse complement.
CGTCATCCTCGGCCCGGAGCGTCTCCCGGAGTATGCCGCGAAGTTGGCCCATGGGGTCCGCAGACTCCGCGTGATGGCCGAGGGCGCCAAGGTGCAGCTCAAGGACCAACTGGGTCCGGAATACCAGGACATCAACTGGCGCCAGTACGACCCCCGTCAATACGATCCGCGCCGGATCGTTCGCGAAGCGCTGCAGGAGCCGCTCGACTACGTGGCCGAGCCCTTCCGTGAGGTGCGTGACGAGGTCAAGGGCATCACGGATGAGGTGAAGGCGATCCGTGACGGGTCACCGGCGGTCGGCACCGACGCCGCGGCTGCCGTCATGGGGGCGGCCACGAGTGCTGGGGCGGCGGTGGCTGGCACGGCTCTCGCAGCCTCTCCAGCCACTGCGATGGTCGGAGCAACCGGCTCGTATTGGGACCGCGAAGCCACCTGACCAGGTGGCTTGCGCTCTCAGCGACCGGCTGGGGTGAGCCCGAGCGAGCGACCCGCCAAGCCCCGAGAGCGTGACGCCAGTCCCCGGGCGATGCCCCGGAGCGCGACGGCCGCGGGGGACTGCGGCTGGCCCAGGACGACGGGCGTGCCCTCGTCGGCACCGATGCGGAGCACCGGGTCGAGTGGGATCTGACCGAGGAGCGGCACGTCGGCACCGATGGACCGAGTGAGGGACTGGGCGACCGCAGCGCCACCGCCTGTGCCGAAGATCTCCTGGCGGGTGCCGTCGGGCAACTCGAGCCAGCTCATGTTCTCGATGACGCCGACCACGCGCTGATGTGTCTGCAGCGCAATGGAACCCGCGCGCTCGGCCACTTCGGCCGCAGCCTGCTGGGGCGTCGTCACGACGAGGATCTCGGCGCCGGGGATGAGCTGGGCGACGGAGATGGCGATGTCGCCGGTGCCTGGCGGCAGGTCGAGGAGCAGCACGTCGAGATCGCCCCAGAAGACATCGGCCAGGAACTGCTGCAATGCCCGGTGCAGCATCGGCCCACGCCAGACGACGGGCTGGTTGCCGGGGACGAACATCCCGATGGAGATGACCTTCACGTCGTGGCTGACGGGGGGCAGGATCATCGCGCTGTCGCCGGAGTCGAGCTGGGTCGGCTTGCCCTCGACGCCCAGCATGCGCGGGATCGAGAAGCCGTAGATGTCGGCGTCGACGACCCCGACCTTGAGCCCCTCCGCCGCGAGAGCCGCCGCGAGGTTGGCGGTGACCGACGACTTGCCGACGCCGCCCTTGCCGGAGGCCACGGCATACACCCGCGTCAGCGATCCGGCCTTGGCAAAGGGGATCTCGCGTTCGGCAGTGCCGCCGCGCAACTTCGTCTTGAGGGCCGTGCGTTGCTCGTCGGTCATCACGCCGAGGGTCACGTCGACGGCGGTCACGCCCGGCACCGCCATGAGGGCGGCCGTGGTGTCCTTGGTGATCTTGTCGCGCAGGGGACAGCCGGAGATCGTGAGCAGGACCGTGACCGCGACGCGGCCGTTCTCGTCGCAGGTGCACGACTCGACCATGTCGAGTTCGGTGATGGGCTTGCGGATCTCGGGGTCGATGACCGTCGCGAGGGCGGCGGCGAGGGCTTCCTGGGCAACGACTGGCATACCGGCCAGTCTAGGTCGCCTCCGGAGGCTCCCCGGCGGCCGTCGTGTCCGCCGCCACACCGGGAGCGGCTTCGCCGGTCGGTATGCCGGGTGCTCCGCTTGCCGCTGCGGCCGCCCGTGCCGCTTTGGCGGCCTTGGCCTTGCGGGCCTTCTTCTTGGCGGCTCTGGCCTTGGCTGCCTTGGCGTCGCGCTCGTCGAGCTCGTCGAGCAGGTCGCGCAACTCGCTGCGGACGAAGTCGCGGGTGGACATGTCGCGCAGCGCCAGTCTCAGGGCGGCGACCTCGCGGGTCAGGAACTCGGTGTCGGCGAGGTTGCGCTCGGCCTGCATGCGGTCCTGCTCCAGGGCCACCTTGTCTCGGTCGGCCTGCCGGTTCTGCGCGAGCAGGATCAGGGGCGCGGCATACGAGGCCTGCAGGGACAGGATCAACGTGAGCAGGGTGTAGTTGAGGTCACGCGGGTCGAAGCGCAGGGCCTCTGGTCCATAGGTGTTGATGAGCAACCAGATCCCGACGAAGACCGTCATCCAGATGATGAACTGCGGGGTCCCCATGAAGCGCGCGAATTTCTCCGAGAGCACGCCGAACTTCTCCGGGTCGACACCCTTGAGCCGGGGGATCAGTCGCGACCGGTGCTCACGGGGCTGATCCAGTCGAGGTCGGCGCTCAGCCATGGCTCACCTCGTCGGGGTCCGTGACGTCGTGCCGCTCCTCGCGCCAGTCGTCGGGAAGGATGTGGTCGAGGACGTCGTCGACGGTGACCGCGCCGAGGAGCAGGCCGTTCTCGTCGACGACGGGCAGGCCGACCATGTTGTAGTTGGCCAGGAGTCGGGTGATCTGGCCCAGGCTGGCACTCGGCTGCAGGGGCTCGATGTCCTTGTCGAGGATGCCGCCGATCGAGGCATGGGGTGGCTCACGGAGCAGCCGCTGGATGTGGACCATGCCGAGATAGCGCCCGGTCGGGGTCTCCAGCGGTGGGCGACAGACGAAGACCGTCGTCGCGAGGGCAGTCGAGAGTTCCTCGCGTCGGACCACGGCAAGGGCCTCGGCGATCGAGGCCTCGGGTCCGAGGATGACGGGCTCGGTGGTCATCAGACCACCGGCGGTGTTGTCGTCGTAGGTCAACAGTCGGCGCAGGTCGTCGGCCTCGTCCTGGTCCATCTTCTCCAGGAGCTCCTCCTGGCGCTCTGGTGGGAGCTCGGAGAGCAGATCGGCCGCGTCGTCGGGCTCCATGGCCTCGAGGACGTCGGCGGCTCGGTCGACCTCGAGGCCGGTGAGGATCTCGATCTGGTCGTCCTCGGGCAACTCCTCGATGACGTCGGCGAGCCGCTCGTCGTCGAGGGCTGCAGCGACCTCGGCGCGGCGCTTCGGGGTGAGGTCGTGAATGACATCGGCGAGGTCGGCCGGCTTGAGGTCTTCGTAGGCCTCGAGGAGTTTGGTCGCGCTCTGGTCGCCCACGTCCTCACGCAGGTCCTGGACATCCTCGATGGGGGCCACGAAGGTCTCGCCCCGTCGCTTGCTGGAGAAGGGGTTGAGGCTGCCCTTGGCCCGCGTCCGCAGGAAGGCTCGGGTGACCGACCATGAACGCGTGGTTCCCTGCTCCAGGCCGATGTCCTCGATCGTCGCGTCGATGATCTCGGCGCCGACCTTGACCTTGATCTCGCGGTCGAGGAGCTCGGCGAGCACGAGGGTCTCATTGACGCGCTGCTCGAAGCGGCGCATGTTGACCAGGCCGGTCGTGATGACCTGGCCACCGTCGACGCTCGTCACTCGCGTCATCGGCACGAAGATGCGCTTGCGCGCGGCCACCTCGACGACCAAGCCGATGACCCGCGGGCGCGATCGCGTGGCGCTGAAGGTCACGACGACATCGCGGACCCGACCGACCTTCTCGCCGAGCGGATCGAACACGCTCAGCTCGGCCAGTCGTCCGACGAAGACGCGGGTTGTCGCTGCCACGGGCACAGGCTATCGGGGGTATGCCGTGTGCTTGCGTCACCGAGCGGGCTCGGCGGGCACTTTGGCCGGGCCACCGTGCCGATCAGGGCGTCAGGGTCAGACCGGGCGCATTGCCTGCGGCCGTCAGTGTCTCGGCGGCTCCGGCGATGCCTCGCAGGTGCAGGTCGAGGAAGGCCGCGATGACCTCGCTGACCGCGGGCCGGATGGGGGCGTCGGTGAAGGGTGCCAGATGGCGGGCGCCAGCGATGGTGAGGAGGTAGTGCGGTGGCGACACCGCGGCCTGGATGGCCGGACCGATCCAGTAGGGGTTGATCTCGTCCGCCGTGCCGTGCGCCACGAGGAGAGGAGGTGAACCGTCGAGGCCGGGACTCGAATGGATGTCGCCCGCCTGCCCGGAGAGGATCACGGCAGCCGTGAAACGGCGGTCACGGAAGGTGGGGTCGTAGCCGATCACGGCGGCGACGTAGGCGCCATCCGAGTGACCCATGATGGCGACCCTGTCCGGGTCGATCAGTCCTTGGAGCGGACCCCCGGCTGCCGCTGTGTCCATGACACTGGTGAGGACGAAGCGCACGTCTCCCGGCTCATTGTCGAGGTCGGCCTGACTGGGATTCCCGTCGTAGATCGTCGTCGCCATGGGGAATTCGGGTGCCACCACGACGTAGCCGCGACTGGCGAGGTCGTCGAGGAGCGGCGCGTAATCGCGGACGGAGATGTTGAATCCCTCGGCGAAAACGACGACGGGGAAGGGCCCGCGACCGTCGGGGTTGCCCGGATACCGCACGGACGTGGGCAGTGTGCGATTCGACGTGGCCGCTCGCGAGCCGCGCGCCATCGTCCCGCGGGTTGGGTCGACGAAGGTGTGGTCAGTCGTTGCCACCGTGAAGGTCCCGAGCGGGTATGCCGTGGGCGTCGGGCTCGGTGAGGGCGTGGCGCTCTCGGAGGGTGACGGGGAGGCCGAGGCGGTCGTCGGCGTGACACTCGCTGCGGCTGAGGTGGCGGCAGCACCCGTCTTGTCGTCACCCGGGGC